>JBGTOG010000009.1:0-45095 GCA_041742675.1 Gemmatimonadaceae bacterium
GTCGCACCGCTCGTCCAGGCGGAACTCCCGGAAGCGGCGGCGCTGCTGCAGCAGTTCAGCGTGGCTGGCGACTCGCTCGCCAGCCAAATGCTCGCCCGCCAGACGTTGATCACCGAACCGTGTCTGCAACTTCCGAGCGAAGCACCGGCGGTGGCCACGACGCTGCTCGAGCGGCACCGTCCACCAGCCCGCTGCCGTGCGCGCGGGACCGTTACGACGGCGTTGAGCGCGATCCTGGTGCCGGGACTTGGTCAGGTGAGCTCACGGTGGCGCACGATTGCCGGAATCGTGGTGCTTGGCGTTGTCGCCCAGCGCCTGCACGCCTCGCAGGTCTCCAAGCGCGATGGTCGCGCGTATTACCAGCAGTATGTCGACGCGAGGTCGATCCATGATGCCAGCCTGTACTGGGGGCGCGCGGACAGGGCGCGCCGGCAAACGGACGTCCTGATCATGCAGGCCAGCGCGTTGTGGCTGGGCGCGGCGGCCGAGGCAACGTGGCACGAGGCCCGTCTTGGACAACGATTGCGGTTTGCGGCGCCGGTGTCGCGGCCTGCCGACGCTGCTGACCGGCCTTGAACAGCGTGTTCGTGCACGTCGTCTTGCATCGCAAAGAGTGATACTTTAGTATCACTGCATGCGCACGGAACTGGTTACCACACTGAAGCGTCAGGCGACCGAACTGCTCGCCGATCTTGAGCGTGACAGGGAGCCGATCCTGATCACACAGCACGGCCTGCCCAGTGCCTACCTTGTCGATGTGGAGTCGTATCATCGACAGAAGGAGCGCATGGTCATTCTTGAAGGAATCGCACGTGGCGAGATGGCCGTTGCCGACGATCGCGTGGTGACTCATGAAGAGGCGAAGGCGCGACTTGCTCGATGGCTGAAGTAGTCTGGACAGAGCCCGCGCTGTCGGATCTTGACGCGATTGCGGATTACATCGCCATCGAAACCGCGGCGGCTGCATCAGCCTTGGTGCAACGCGTGTTTGCCCATGTAGAGCAACTCGTCGAACATCCACAAAGTGGTAGCCGCCTGCAGGAGTTCGCCCGGAGTACGCGCTATCGTCACGTGGTCGAACCACCGTGCCGGATATTCTATCGATACGATGGCGAAGGCGTGCTGATTCTGCACGTGATGCGATCGGAACGGAAACTGCGTGCGTCGCGGTTGGTGCGAGCGGAGCGTGGGAAACAAGCCAAACGGGTGGCGCGCGGAAGTCAAATCACCCCCACCAAACCCTGACGCACCTCCGCCGACCGCCGCTCGGCTTCCTGCAGCACCGCCGCAAACCCGGGCTGCGCCCGCAACGGCTCAAGGAACCGACAGTGCGTCCGGAAGAATGCCACTGGGAAGAACCCCTTCCGAATCCCAATCGCCATCACCTCAAGCGTACGATCGAGCTCGCCGAGCACGGCAAACACCTCGGCAAAGTGAAAGGTGAGGTGTGAATCGAACGGCGAGAGGTCGAGGCCATCCACCAACGCGTGCGCACCGGCCGCGTCCCCGCGCTCGGCGCGGAGCAGCGCGTCGGCCTGCACGCCGTACGGCATCTCCGGCATCGCGCTGCGCATTCTGTCGACGTGAGACTGGGCGGCATCGAGATCTCCGAGCAATGTCAGACCATAGGCGAGCGTCCACAGCATCAGGAGGTCGTCCGGGTCCGCGGCCAGAGCGCGGTGCACCGCCGGCATCGAGTCCGCGACTCCGCCAATGAACCACGTCTTGATGGCGTCCATCAGGAGCGTGAGTGGCGCGAGTGGATCGATGGCCACGAGCCGCCGCGTTGCGGCGATGGACTCGTCGATCATCCCCGAGTACGCGAGCGCGATGGCCTGAAAGAATCGTGATTGCGTATCCGTGGAATCTCTGTCAATCGCTTCCTGAAACGCGGTGATGGCCTGCACCTGCTCCCCACGCTCGAAAGCGGCGTAGCCGAGCACGCCGTAGCCCCAGGGTTCGTCGGGCGCGATGGCAATGAGCTCACGGGCCTGACGCTCAATCCGGCCCAAGCTGTCGCGGTCGCCGATCCCGGCCTTGAGCCGCGACAGCTCACCCCAGACGCGCAGGGCGACGAGCGCGGGCACCTCGCCCTCTATCGCGATGGCCCGCGCGACAAGCGCATCCCAGGCCTCGTTGACGACGATGAACGAACGCAACTGCTCGCGTGCCTCGAGAAACAGATCATACGCTTCCACGCTCTTGAAGCCACGCTTGGCGAGGCGGCGGTCTTCCTCCGGAGCGAGCGATACGCCGAGTGCCCCGACAATCTCGCGCGACACCCGCTCCTGCAGGTCGAACACGTCGTCCATTGTCCCGCTGTACTTCTCGGCCCAACGCTGATGGTCGTCAGCGGCGTCGATGAGCTGCGCCGATATGCGAAGCGCATTGCCAGCCCGACGCACACTGCCGGTGAGAATGTGGCGCACGCCGAGTGCGCGGCCGATTGCGCGGGCGTTGAGCGTGCTGCCCTTGTACTGCTGCGAGGAAGTTCTCGACGTCACGCGCAGCGCGCCAATGCGTGAGAGGTCGGTGATGATTTCTTCAGTGAGACCATCGCTGAAGTACTCGTTCTCGGCGTCGGTGCTCATGTTCACGAAGGGCAGCACGGCGATGCCGTTGTCGGCCATCTCCGCGCGCGGCTGCGCTGTGAACGGCGCTGAAGGCGTGCGGAGGTCGCGCGCAACATCGGCGCCGGTGGCATGCCGGTCCGCCGGTTCCCTGGCGAGCAACTGAGCAACGATCTGTGAGATCACTGGCGACACGTCTTCGCGCTGCTGCGTGACCGCGGGCGGCGTGTGAATGAATCGCTTCGCAATGGTGGCCGGCACACTGGCCGCCTCGAACGCGACCTCGCCAGTGAGCATCTCATACAGCACGCAGCCGAGCGAGAAGAGGTCGCTGCGGCCGTCGATGGATTCGCCGGCCGCCTGCTCGGGGCTCATGTACGCTGGCGTGCCCACGGTGAGGCCAATCTGGGTGAGCGCGCCATTGTCTTTCGTGGCCGCGGCAATGGCCTTGCCGATTCCGAAGTCCGCGACGAGCGCGTGACCCTCATGGAGCAGAATGTTTTCCGGCTTGATGTCGCGATGCACCACATCATTGCGGTGCGCGTAGTCGAGTGCATCGGCGACTTCGCCAGCGATGCGCGTGGCGATCTCCACGGGCAGGCGGCCTTGGCGTTCCATGAGTGTGCGGAGCGTCAGGCCCTCCATGACGGGCATGACGAAGAACAGCACTCCATTGGCCTCGCCCGAGTCATACAGCGGGAGAATGTGCGGGTGCGTGAGGCGCGCGGCGAGTCGGATTTCGCGCACGAAGCGTTCGCGTCCAAGGGCGTCGGCGATGTCGGCGCGCAGGACCTTGATGGCAACGTCGCGATCATGGCGCACGTCACGGGCCCGGTACACCGTAGCCATCCCTCCCGCGCCAACCTGCGCCTCGATAGTGTAGCGATCGGCGAGTGCGGCGACGAGGCTGGGAAGGGGCTCGGTCATAATGGCGAGGAAATTAGCGTTCGGTGTTGGAGAGAGCGAGGCGTCCGCGCGGAGTGTCAACCGGCAAGCCCGAGACGGCCACCCCTACTTGCCCGCCTTGAACAGCGACGCACCCTCTTTCCTCGCCGCCGCCGCCAGCGCCTGATCTAGCGTGGCAAGTGGCACCTCGCGGCGTAGCGCCAGCTCAAGGTAGGTTGCGTCGTACACCGTGAGCTTCCGCCGTCGAGCGAGATCGAGCACCGCCGCCTCACGCGGGAGATCGTCTACGGCAAACGGCAGCAGCGTCAGATCCGTCAGGAACGCGGTGGTGCGTGCCGCTGCGATACGCTTGCGTCGCTCGGCCATCACGAGCACGTTGCGTATCTCGTACCAGAACAGCGTAGGCACAATGGCATTCTCGCGCGCGATTGCGTCAATCACCGACTCGGCGAAGGTGGCGTCCTCGTCGTCGAGCGCCAGACTCAGAATCGCCGAGACATCCGGAACAACCGCCATCAGTAGCGATGGCCCTCGTGCTTCAGCGCTACCAGGTCATCGCGGCTCACTTGCTTCAACGCGCCGCGATAACCCTTGAGCCGCGTGACGGCCTCCGCCACCACCTTGGGGTCCTGCGCACCGTCCGGAGGGCCCAACTTGCCGACGGGGCGTCCGTGCTTGGTGATTTCGAACGTTTCGCCCTTGGCGGCGCGGTCGAGCAACTCGCTCAATCGTGTTTTGGCGTCGAACGCGGCGATGGATTCCATAGCTCCCACACTTAAACTGGTTGATGACTAGTTGAAAATACCTACGCCGACAACACCCTGCAAGCGCGCGCTACTCCTGACCACCGTCGCACTTGCGATCTTTCCCGCAGCCACCCGCGCGCAGGCCCCAGCGCGCGAACTGACGCTCGACCTGCGGCCGTTCTCTGCTGACCTCGGCCTTGCCTGGCGCACGTCGGGGCCGCACATGCTCGGCTTCACGGTCGGCGGGAGTGCAGGCGACGATCTCGACAAAACCTTTCGGCCAACGATCGTCGACACGAGCGCCGAGTTTGTCACGTTCGAGCAGATCGTGCGCGCCGGCCCTGTCTACCGATACGAGTCTGGCCACCGCATGAATGCAGATGTTGCGCTCCGCTTTGCCCTTGGTGGCGTGCGTGGCACCAGCGGCAGCATCGACGCCGTAGCTGCTCTTCAGACGGGCGTATACTTCGGGACGCGTCGATTCCGCGCCGGTCCGCGGCTCTACATCGCGCGAAGCACCGAACACGGCGTCGGTACCATCGTACACGTGGAGTGGTTCACGGTGCGGTGGCGTGTGTCGTTCTGATGAGACGCTAGCCGCCATTTGAGCGTGGACGCCGTGATCGTCGCAACTCCAGCGGTAGTCCACATGTTCTCGCGTTCGCGTTCACGTTCGCGCTCACGAGACGGCACGGCGATATTCTGTCGCCATGACCCGCAACGCGGCTGACGCACGTCGTGGGCGTCACGCTGCGATGTGCCTTGGCCCGCCAATCACTCTTTGAAGTCGATCTCGCGAACCAGCAGCCCGGTCGTTGACACGCGCACCTCGAATCGCGAAGGTCGCCGGACTTCGATGTAGGTTGCCGACCCGTACTCAGTATCCACGAGGAACCGGAGCCAGACATGGCGCCGCGCGAGCTCGAACAGGTCGATCGGCTTGTCGGCCTTCAGCGAATGCACGGTTCTCGGCATGGTTCGCTCCGCATCGATGTCGACGTAGCGGCCTGTCAACCGATCGAGCTCGTAGTGGGTGTGATACCCAATCACGTTGCCCAGGTAGTGCCACTTCAGAATGTGGGCGTCCACCAGTAACTGGTCGCCCTGCACGTGCACCGTGGTATCTCGCCCGTCCGGAAACGCCAGGTACGCCTGGAACGCGCGTGGCCCGGTCGGTACGGTCGTCACGACAAGCGCAACTTCTTCCTGGGTGAGACCGCGATAGCCCTGGGTCGCCACGCCGAGCGTCGCGAACAGCGCGGCGAGCGAGAGAAAGAGCGCGCCGCCGCCGGTTCGACCGAACGCACCGACCCACTGTCGCTTCCTCCACGCGCCTGCCGCCAGGGCGAGGAACAACACGCCCACCGCGACGAAGCCCACTGCGATTACTGCCAAAATCTGCATTTGCATGCTCCTGCACCGATAAATGAAGAGCGCTCAAGTTGCCCACAATGCCTGGCGCAGCGGCAGTCCTTGCACGAAATCGGCACGGAGTAGCACTCAGGACCAACCGATATTCACCTCGGAGGTGCGATGTGTTCGTACGGTGCACTGCGGGATATTCAGATCTCATCCATGTCGCCGCTCCTGTGTGCGGCAAACGCTTCGAGGTCATCCAACATGCGCTCCAGCCGTAAGCGAGCCCAACGCCAGCGCGCCCAGGCCGATCCTGTGGCGCGACGCATCTCCGCAAATCTCGATGCGATACACATCGAGGCAACGAATGACGCGGAAAACGATGCCGTCATCAGTGCAGCGGAGGCCGGTACTCGCCGATCCGCGGACAGTGCAACGCACGTTGATCTCGCGGCCGGTGCGGAGTTTATCGGGATGCAGCCCAACGAGAATGCACCAAGCGCACAGCCTACTGCGGATGCGTCGGACCCACTGACTCCCGAGTAGCGAGCGGCTGAGCCGCCGATCGCTGATATCGACGATCCGGTCGACAAAGCCGCGATGGTTTCGTTTCCAGCATCTGACCCGCCCTCGCTCACGCCTACGCGAGCGGGTCGTGCGTCACGCAATCCGGTGGACCACCTGCTGTAAGCACGCACGTGCGCTGCAGGCATCCTCGACGAGTTACGGCTTCGCCACCGGCGCTGTCTTGATTTCCATCGTCATGCTTTGATTCATCGTGTTGACTTCACCACCCATGTTGAGGTCGATGGTCATCTTTACGTCCATCTTCATGTCCATCGCTGGCTGCACGCTGCCGAACCGGACGACCATGGTCGACGTTCCCTTGCCTTCCATGCTGCGGAGTGTGGCCGACGCGCCAGGCGGCATGGCCGCTGCATCCATGACCTGATCCTTCGCCGACTGCGCCAGCACCACCTCCAGCACCATGCTATCGGCGGCGAGAGACGTGAGCACGTATTCCACGTCCTGCATGATCGTCATGCCACTCTGCGTAATCGGACGCAACGCTTTCCACCGCGCACCAACGCCCACCGGTTCAGCAGGAAACGCCACACTCACCTGTTCCGTCGTTGACTGCATCGACTGCATCGCCGCGGGGGCGTTCTCATCAAACTTCATATTCGAGACCTGCCCGGTCGCGCTCATGGTGTAACTCGACTTCAAGCCGGTCATGCCGGTCAGTTGCGGGCGCATCGCCTCGACGATCATCGGATCGGCACCCTCGGCATCGATATCCACATTCACGAACTCCACCGCGATGGCGGCGGTCCCATCGGCTGTCACATCGGACACGATGTATCGCACCGTCATGACCGTGGTTGGCAGCGACTGCGGTGGCATCTCCATGCCACCCATTTCCATCGTCATGTTGAGCTTCTGACGCATCGTGCCCGTCTCACTGGCCCCTTTCACCATCTGGTATCGCAGCGCGCGGCGAGGCGCAGCGCCCGCGTTAATGACGGTGACTTCCCGTGACGCAGCGGCAGCAGCGGCGGTCGATTGCGCGCGCGTAGCCTGTGTGGGCACGATACACAGTGCCGCGACCAGTGAAGTGATCGAAATCGTACGGAACGTGGAACGGAGCATGAAGGACACCGGCTGCAGAGTGGTTCGGGACCGCGTGGCGCGGCATAGATGGATCAACCTAACCGTAGTAATCACCGTGTCGCGACACGACCAACGACGTTTACGCCTCCGAGGGCGTCCGCGATCGTTGGCTGTCGATCGACACCTGTCGCAGCTCGATCTCTGACACCACAAGGCTCGCCACATCAACGGCATTCTGAATCTGCAATTCCGTCCACGCGCGCGGCACCACGTCGACCGCGCAAAATGCGCCGATCACCTCGCCGGAGAGCAATACGAGCGGCGCTCCGAGGTAGGCGGCCACACCAAGCAATTTCACCGTCGGCACGTTGCAATACACCGGATGCGCCTTGGTATCAGGAATGACCAGTGGTGTTTCGGCCTCGATGGTGAAATGGCAGAAGGTCTGTCCCGTGAGTTGCCGTGCCGACGCCAGCGGTTCAGCGAATCCGCAGTGACTCAGGTAGAAATCACGGTGCGCATCAACCAGCGAGATGAACGTGGTTTGCACGCCGAGTAGCTGGGCTCCGATTCTGGTGAGACGATCGAATCCACCCGATACAGGACTATCGAGCAGGCCTGTCGCGTTGACTGCAGCCAGTCGTCGTGGATCGGACACGGCCGCTTGACCGTTGTGCCCATCGTTCCCGGGCTTCGCTGCCAACGGTTTGAGCTCTGCCGCGAGCAATGTCTCGCCCGTCGGCGAAATCCCATGGCTCGTGCGGACGCCGTACCGACGCTGGAGGTAGGACTCGACGCTAATCCATTCTCCCTCGTACCTGACCGTGCGCGTCCAGGCACATAGCGTGACGAACTCGCTGGGGTCTGCCGCTCCCCGAGTCTCTGTTTCCCTTCCACTCATGCGGACGCGTTTGCTGTGAGAAATGCCCGGGCACGTCTACGCGAACGTGGGCGAACCCTGGGCCTACCCGAATCGGTAGCTGGGGGTCCTGGCGGGCCCAACCGTGACCGTGCCGAACTGACCACACCGAATATACGATTGGCGCGTCTTGCGCAAGTCGAGTTGTGCATGACGCTTGCCACGCCCGACGCGCAGCAGACGCACGCGTTGGTCAAGGCCGCTGGCGGCACGCGACGTGGGACCGCCTCGCCGAGAATCTCGAAAAGCAGTCTTCGAACGAGGAGGTCTTCGTGATCATTCGCAGCGTTGACGCGCCGGTTGAAAAGATTTTCGACATGTTCGCGACACCGGAGCACCTTGCCCGACTGACCGGTGAACTCGGCGACCTGTACGCCCGCTGGGAAGAGGCCGAGCGTATCGCGCAAATCGCGGATCGACAGCTCACGCCGGGGTAGCGTCGAAAATCACGGACGAGTAGCGTTACCAACTTCCGAGAGCGATGGAGGCCTCGTGAGCGCCCCAACTGACGACATGGCGTGGCTGGCGGGCGCCGTTCTGCACGACAAGTATCGAGTGGGGCGCCGCCTTGGCGAGGGTGGTATGGGCGCCGTGTATATCGCGGAGCACGTGGGCATCGGTCGCACCGTTGCGCTCAAGGTCGTGCGCCCCGAACTGATGGCCGACTCCACTGCCGCCGAGCGCTTTGTACGCGAGGCGCGCGCCGCTGGCGGCATACAGCACCGCCATGTTGTGAACGTGACAGACTTTGGCGTTGACCATGTCGCTGGTCACGACGTGGCCTATCTGGTCATGGAGTATCTGCACGGTGAGACGCTCGAAGAGGTGCTCGAATCACGGCGTCGGCTACCCCTCGCGCAGGTCGTGGATATCGTCGAGCAGGTGTGCGCGGCACTGGCGGCGGCGCACGCGCGGGGCGTGGTGCACCGTGATCTCAAGCCCGCCAACATCTGGCTCACTCCTGATGCGCGTGGCGGTTTTCATGTGACGTTGCTCGATTTCGGCATTGCCAAGCTGCGCGACGATACGTTTGCGCGGCGTGAAGCAACGCACTCGATTGACGCAGCGTCATCGATTGTGAGCACCAATGCGATGCCGAGCACCGCCACACAGATTGGCGAATCGATCGGCACACCCGCGTACATGTCACCGGAGCAATGCGCGGGCGACGATGTCGATCGACGCAGTGACATCTATAGTCTGGGTGTCGTGGTGTATCAGATGCTGGCTGGCGCGCTGCCGTTTCGTGGTGACACCACCGCATTGCTCAGGCAGCATTTCGTTGCCGACGTGCCATCACTTCCCGCCGAAGCTGGTGTCCCTGCTCAAGCGGAGGCGGTGCTGCGTCGTGCGCTCGCCAAGGAGCCGGCGGCTCGCTTCCACTCTGCGACAGCGTTTGCCGCCGCACTGCGTGCGCATTCGTCTGGTTTCGGCGAGAGCATGCGACGCGCGCTTGTGGTGTTCGCGGAACGAATGCCGGAGCTGTCGGTGCTGGGCGCCTGGTTTGCGCTCCCGGGGCTGGTCGCCAGCGTTCTGGGAGTGCTCGGCGCCCCACTTCCCGGCGTCGTGCAGCCAATGCTTTGGGTTATTCTGCTGATCATACCGCTGTGGATCGCCACGCCGCTCGCGATGGCGAGCATTGCATCAATCTTTGGCGATCTGAGCGAACGACCCTTTGTCAGGATCACGTGGCGTGGGGTGGCGCGAGCAGTCATCGCTGTGGGGCGCGACGGGAAATCGCGTGAGGGGGCATCGATTGACATCGAGTCGCGTCACAGTATGTCGAACGACCGCGCAGCAGTTGTCGCAAAATCGCACGATAGCGGATCGCGCCACACGCTGGCGCTGTATTCCGCGTGGGTCAGCGTTGCCGTTCGCTGCTACATCGCGACCAGTCGCGCAACGAAAGGCAGCGGTCTCAAGAACATGCTCGCGTTCGTGGATCGCTTTCGGCATAAGGGCGTGCCGAGTGCGCCCGAGCGGCTTGAGACAATGGCGCAGGTACTTCCCGCACGCGCGTTCGCGACGATGGCGATTGCGCAGTTCGCTGCCTTCCTGCTCTTTCCTGCCATCGCCGTACTCGCGATGATTGGTGTGTTGCGCATACTCTCCGTGTCACCGTCGCAGGGAAGCGTGCTCCTGGCACTCATCGGCGGACTTGCCTTTACCACGGCGCTGTTCCTGCAGGTGTTCATCGCGCTGGTGGATGTCATGTTGTACGATCTTGCGTACGCCATGACGGAGGCGTAATGGTGCGCGGCGCGGTCCGCGCAATCGAGACACAGTTAGTCAAACGGAACAACACGCACTCGTATCCAGGTCGCCAGTGCCTCTTCGGTAAGCGATCCAGCCGCAAGCGCGGTGACGGTCTGCACAACCTCCGCCTCCGTCGCGTTGAGGTCGTGCCCGCTCAATCCCAGGAAAATCACCGCCGAAAGAAAGGCGGACCGCTTGTTGCCATCGTTGAATGGGTGAGATCTCGCCAGTCCCAATGCATATGCTGCGGCGAGCGCAGCAAGGTCGCTTGACGGTTCGTAGTTCCATTTTTGCTGCGGTCTGGCCAGCGCCGCTTCCAGCGCGTTTTCATCACGAATGCCACGCATACCGCCGTGTTCGCGCAACTGATCCAGGTGCGCGGCCTCCACCACCAGACGCGGCACCCACCGCGGCGAGGACATCAGCTATTTGGCCAACTCACGCAGGGCGTTGCGAAACTTCTTCGCCGCGTGCGCCGCAAGTGCGAGGCCGTCAGCGACGTCCGGATCGTAGGGCGTGAGCAGAATGCCGCCGTCGGTCTCCACCGCCAGGACGCGGTCTCCGGCCTCCAGGTGAAGACGCTCCGCCATGTCCTTGGGAATCGTGGCGCCGATCGATCCCCCGACTTGGCGAAGAGTGAGTTCACGCACCATGATGGCTCCGTTTAGAGGTACCTTTCAAAAGTAGCATTTTCGTGCTACAATGCAAGCGAGGCTGCCCGCTATGCGCGGTCACGGCGACTTCGGCAACGTCGCACGTCACCGCCCCCTCAGCGCCCGCGTCAGTACGCGGTCGAGCGCGTTTGCGAACAGCTGCTTCTCGCGCGCGCCGTACGCAGCATGTCCGCCGGTGTCCACACCGCCGCTGCGCAGTCCCTCCATGAAGTTCCGCACGGACAGCCGTTCGCCAATGCTCTCTTCGGTGTAGACCTCGCCGCGCGGATCAATCGTGGCGACGCCGTGGGGCACGAGGATCGCGGCCAGCGGAATGTCCTGCGTCACCGCAACATCACCCGCGACCGCATGGTCGGCGATGTAGCGATCCGCCGCATCGGCGGAGCTGTCCACGCGGACGCTGTGCAGAAAGGCGTAGCCGGGTGGCAACTGTACACGCTGGTTCGCGACAAAGATGGTCTCGACCTTGAGGCGATCCGACGCGCGGTAGCAAATCTCCTTCACCGCGACCGGCGCAGCGTCAGCGTCGATCCAGAGTTTCATAGGCGCGTTGCGCGATGCACAGTGCTCGATTTACCTGCTCCACAACTACGGCGACACATCATGTTCGTGTTCATCGTCGCTGGCCAGCGCCTCGTGCGCGGCCGCTGCGTTGTCCTCCGAAACGAACAGGCGAATCGGGTTCGCCGACATGATGTGCGCGCCCATCCCGCCCGCGTCATCGCCTACAAGGACGCAGTCGATGCCCGCCGCGTCGAGCAGCGCGCGGTCGAGGTCTCCCTCATGGCGAAAGCGGTAGGTCCGTAGGAGCACTGTCTGCATGATTCCCCCGGAGTGTGACGGCGAAAGTGTGGTGGGCCAGTAACCGCGTGAGCACCAATCTACAATATCACATATCAAGGGCCGAAGTGAGATGACATCTCCGGTGCTTCGACGTAGCGTACAGCATGCCCGCGACTTCCATGCCCTCGAAGCGTTGTGACGTCACGACCGTGCTCGCCACCGCCGAGTGGCGGGAGCGCGCGCGCATGCACCGTGAGCGTGTGCAACAGTGGACGCGCCCGCACCGCGAGCGGCACGCCCGTCATGAATCGCATCCGGTGTACGACTTTCTGTTTCAGTTCTACTCGTATTCGGCCGGCAAGTTGGAGACATGGCATCCGGCGCCGCACGAAGCGCTGGTGGATTGTACGGAGGCGCGCGATCGATTCAGTGGGCCGCAGTATCGTGCAGCCGGTGGCGTGCTTCGGCGTGATCCGGCAGCGCTATCGTCCGCGCTGCGTGCTCGACTTGCAAACGCTGTGCACCTCATGACCGCCACACGCGATCGACCGCCCAACTTTGGCTGCTTCGGCATGCACGAGTGGGCGATGGTGTACGGCGGGCACGATGTGCGTCACGCGGAGATCGCGCCGCTACGGCTGCAACAACACCAGGTGGACGCGTTGGTATTGAGTCGCCCCGTGACATGCAGTCACTTCGATGCGTTTCGCTTTTTTGCACCCGCCGCAAAACCATTAAACCGCGTGCAGCTCGAGCGGTCGGCACGATATGACCGCGAGCAGCCAGGCTGTATTCACGCCAACATGGATCTCTATCGCTGGGCCTGCATGGCGATGCCGTGGATCGGCAGTGATCTGTTGTGGCAGTGCTTCGAGCTGGCCGCGGAGCTGCGTACACTCGACATGCAGGCCAGTCCGTATGACTTGCGCACGCTGGGTTTTACGCCGGTGTGTGTGGAGACGCCGGAAGGGCGAGACGAATATCAGCGGCGGCAGCGGGATCTGAGTGCACGCGCGAGTGTGTTGCGTGACCGGTTGATCGAAGCAATGCGTGCCACACTGCAGCACTCGCGCGACTACCAGCAACTCTGAATACGCGAGAAGGCGCCGCCGCGTCGTCGCTCGCTGAGGCGCGCCATTTTCATTGCAGACGCGTGAAACTGGTGATGTCTTGACGCGCGCATCGCATACCATGCGGCATGCCCCCTTGCCTCGTAACGCCGAGTGAGCGCATCATATGTTCATGCCTGCGATCGATTCACGCCTCTGGACCGCTAATGACGTGCGTGCACTGCCGGACGAACCCGGCAAGCGCTACGAGTGCGTGGACGGTATGCTGCTCGTGAGTCCGAGCCCGCGCCTGGTGCATCAGTCGGCCGTTCTCCTGCTCGGCGCGCTGCTGAATGATTTCGCCAAACGGCAGGCGTGTGGCGCGGTGTTCACGGCACCGGGTGATATGGAACTCGACCAGCACACCCTCGTACAGCCCGATGTGTACGTGCTGCCGCTCGTAGAAGGACGTCGTCCAACCACACCGGAGCAAATCGGCCACGCACTGTTGTTTGTGGAGGTGCTCTCACCGGGCACGGCGCGTGACGATCGTGTGATCAAGCGCGAGCGCTACCAGCGCTACGGCGTGCAATACTGGATCGTGGATCTGGACGCGAGGCTCGTCGAGCGGTGGATGCCGGACGCAGAGCGTCCGGAAATCATCACTGGCAACATCGCGTGGCAACCGTCCGGCGCGGCGACGGAGCTTACGATTGATCTCGACGCGCTCTTCGCCGAGGCACTGGGGGAGCGCTAGTCACCAGCGTCGCGGCGGGGACGCATGGCGCGCCCGTGCCCCGTTACCCCCTTCGTGCCTGATCCGCCTCCCACTCCACAAAGGGCCCGTCAAAGTCCATCAGGCGCGTGCCCTTGAACCACCACACGCGCGTCGCCACCTCGCGCAGGAACGCGCGATCGTGGCTCACCAGCAACACCGTGCCTTCATACTCATCGAGCGCGTCTTCCAGCACTTCGATGTTCTCAACGTCAAGGTGATTGGTCGGCTCGTCGAGCACCAGCAGGTTCGCGCCAGTAAGCGTCATGATCGCCAGCGCCATGCGCGCGCGCTCGCCGCCGCTGAGCGTGTGAATCTCGCGAAACACTTCTTCACCGCTGAAGCCAAACGCGCCGAGATGGTTCTGTACCTGGCCGCGATTCCAGAGCGGACGCTGCGCGTGGATTGCGTCCGACATGGACGAGCGCAGCGGAAGATCGGCGAGGTCCTGCCGGAACCACGCGGGCATGATGGACGCGCCCACTTTCGCTGAGCCACTCGCCGGTTCTCGATCACCCAAAATCGTGGAAATGAATGACGACTTGCCGGCGCCGTTTGGACCGACGAGCGCGACAAAATCATTGCGGCGCAACACAGCAGTGAAGTCATCTACAAGCACGCGACCGGGTACCTCGACGCGCAGATCCTTGATCGCCACCACCTGATCACCACCGCGCTCAGCCACTTTGAATTCAAGCGACATCGCGGCGGGATCACCGGGTGGTGGCGCCAGACGCGGCAGTCGCTCCAGTCGCTTGCGCTTTCCCTTGGCCTGAAACGAGTTCACGCCCGCAAGATTGCGACGGATGTACTCCTCTTCCTTTTTCACATAGGCGCGCTGCTTTTCGAGTTCACGTTCGCGCGTGAGCCGCCGTTCCGCGCGCTGCGGCACGAACTGACTGTAGTTGCCTTTGTACGCTTCACTCGACTTCGCTTCGATGTGCAGAATGTTCGTGCAGATCGCGTCCAGGAACGCACGATCGTGTGACACCACAAGCACCGTTTCGTCGGCGTCCTTGAGCCACTCCTGCAGCCAGGTGGTGGTGTCGAGATCGAGGTGGTTGGTCGGTTCGTCGAGCAGCAATAGATCAGCCGGCGCAATGAGCTGTGCGGCCAGGCCCACACGTCCGCGCTCTCCACCAGACAGCGTGGAAACAAGCCGCGTCTTCGACTCCTCGGCGTCAAAGCCAAGTCCCTGCAACACCGCGTCCACGCGCGCGTGGTACACGTAGCCGCCCAGGTCGGCGAATCGTTCCTGATCGTGCCCGAACTTTTCGAGCATCTCGTCAGTGACCTTGTCACCCATTTCACCAAGTGCCATCGCCTGCTCGGCGATACGCTGTTCGAGCGCGATGACCTCGCGCCACGCTGCGGCGCCCGCCTGCCACACCGTCGTGGCGCCCTCAAAGGCACGATGCTGGTCGAGCAGCGCATGGCGCAGCCCGGGCTTACGCGCTACACTGCCAACAGTAGGTGTACGGTCGCCAGTGATGACGCTGAAGATCGACGTCTTGCCGGCGCCATTGCGTCCGATGATCCCCCACCGCTCGCCCTCGGCGACGGTGAAGGTGATGTTCTTGAGCAGTTCGGTGGCTCCGAAGGAGATACCGATATTGGAGCAGGAGAGAAGAGTCACGGAGGAAAAGATGGCAGCAGGTAGAGGAATGGCAGGAAAGCTAAACGGCCGCTGCTGTTTGTTGGTCCCCCTGCTGCTCAGCGCCTGCGCGGTCAGCGGTGCACGCAGCGCGAATACCACAGTCAGCACGACGGGTACCTGCGAAACGTCGGCGGAGATGCTGACCTCCGGACCGGACTCCACGTCCTCCGTGGCCGCCCGCAGACTCATCCGCACATGTCCGGTCCGTGCGGGGGATTTGCTCGCTGTGTTGCTGCGCGAGTCGAGCAGGATTGCAGATGTTGAACGGCTGGATCAGCGAACGAGATCCATGCAGTATCTGCACGATGCACAGCTGCTCGCTGCTGGCATCGATGTCGCAATGGACACACTGGCAGCGCCCGAGGCCAGGATTGCCGCGCTGCGGGTGATGCTGTGGAGCAGAGCACCGGGACATCGCGTGTCGTTGCGCGATATGTACGATGGGGATGCATGCGGCTCGCGCCCGTGTGGATCAAGCTACACCAGCCACTTTTATGGACATGGCCCATTCGCCAACGATACCGCATCGTCGCTCACTTTTGGTGAACCGATGCCGCAGGGCTACGTCGAGCGCATTGACTCAGTGGCGCAGCGTATTGCCGACCGGTCGGGCACTCCCGATATGGTGCTTCGTGCAACGCGTGTTGTGCGGCGCTATCCGACAGATCGCCAACTGCGGGGGCGGTAAGCCACTACCACTTCCACACTACCGAGGCCACGCCGTAGTGCACCCACGCAAAGCTGTACACTTCGTCAACGTCGGCGCCGCCTTCCACGGTGCGATATCCGGCATGAAATGACACACGGCCGCCGGGGTCGTAGCCAAGTTTGACTGCGGCGTCGATCGCACGTCCGGGGCCACCAGCAAGGGCATCGATGTCAGTGCCTAGCTGCCAGCGCGACGTCAGGCGCCAGTCAGCCGCCACGTGCAGCAGTGGTACGAATCCGAGATCGTCCTTGCGAGTGGAGACGCTACCCTGTTCGAGTTGCACCGTGGCATCGCGCACTTTGCCGGTGACGCCAATCCACACACGCGACTGATCCGTGTTCCGCAGCTGATAGCGATACGTGAGTCGATACGAATTGAAAGTGTAGGTGGCATCGAGCGGTGTGTCTGCGGTGAAGTCGCCACCGGCGAAAGTCACCGGACTGCGCAACGTGCCGGTCTCCGTAATCGACAGCGGCGCGGCGAGCACGCGCAATCCATGCTTTTCATTCACATTCCACGTCAGGTACACACGGCCAGCGGGCCAGGGGCCGGATCCGGTGATGTCATTAAGTGAAAACCGCGTCGCCGAGGCGTTGTTGGGGATCTGCACATCGTTGCGACTGATCCACGCGGGGCCGGCTTCGAGTTCAAGTTGGATGCGCGGACTCTGCGCTTCTGCAGCGCTCGCCAACGAGAACAACAACACGCTACAGGTCGCGGCGCGGAATCGTGTAGTGCCTGTGAGCATCCGTGATGCCATGCAATCTCCAGTGTCGACGTTCGGTCAGTCGCATATACGATCATAGGCGGAAGCACGGGAGCCTGACAGTTATCCGAAAGGGCCATGGGCTTCACACGTTCCCGCTTCTGGTGGTGGATGTCAAAACCCGATATTGTATACGCCGCTCTATCGCCATGTTCACCATCCACTGGAAACTCCGGTCGCGACGCACCAGGGGGAGCAGATGTCGAAACGGATACCGCACGTTCGATACACGGAGCCGAGTCAGGCTGGGACGGATGGACGCGCCTAAATCGATCGGTGCACGGTTCGTGCTGCTGTTTGGATGCGTGGTATTGATCGGAATCATGACCCTGAAGATTCCGACACCGCTACGCGTCGCCGTGGTGCTCGAGTGGCTGGATCCTGTATTGCTGTGCGCGGCAGGCATCGCGGCGCTGGCCAACTACGTCCGCGCTCCTGAGAAAAATTCGGTAGAAGCGCGCTAGGTTTCATGCCCGCCACGCCACTCGACCGCCTGCGCACCATCTGCCTTGCTCTTCCCGAGGCCCACGAAGTGGAAGCCTGGGGCGAGCCAACCTTTCGCATAAAGAACAAGCTGTTTGCCATGCGCGCCAGTCCGAACAATCACCACGGGCAGGGGCGCGAGGCGGTGTGGCTGCACTGCGCGCCGGAGAACCAGCGTGAACTGATTGCAATGGATCCGACGCGCTACTTTGTGCCGCCATACGTCGGCAAGAGCGGATGGGTGGGCGTGTGGATCGACAAGCGGGCGCCGTGGCGCGATATCGTGCCGCTGATCTATGATGCGTATCGACGTGTCGCGCCGAAGAAACTCGCAACGCTGGTAACCTCATGATCCGCATGCAAAAACTTCTGCTGGCCATAGCCAGTGTCGTCACGTCAACAACTGTCGTCGCGCAGGACAGCTCACAAACCCGCGCCTACACACCTGCTGAATGCCCAAGCTGCGCCGAATGGGATGCCCCCAATCGTCCGGTGCACCTGTTCGGCAACACGTACTACGTCGGCACGCGCGGCCTGTCGTCAATTCTTGTAGCATCACCCGACGGCCACGTGCTCATTGACGGCGGGCTGCCTTCGTCGGCGCCACTCATTCTGCAGAACATTCAGACGCTGGGCTTTCGCGCGAGCGATGTGAAGATCATTCTGAACTCGCACGAGCACTATGATCACGCCGGCGGTATCGCGGCACTGCAGCGCGCCACGGGTGCACGCGTGTTGGCCCGCGTCGTAAGCGCGCGCGCCATGATGCAAGGCGCGCCGGGGCCCGATGATCCGCAACATGCGATTGCCCTGGCCATGCCTCCCGTGTCCAATGTGCACGCGGTGCCGGAGGGACACGTGGTCACACTCGGCGCGCTGCAGCTCACCCTGCATCCAACTGGCGGACATACGCCAGGTGGTACCACCTGGGCGTGGACGTCATGTGAAGCCGACCGGTGTCTCAACTTTGTGTACGCCGACAGCCAAACACCGATCTCGCAGGACGGCTTCCGATTCAGCGACAGTCCACGCACGCTGGCAGCGTTTGCCGAAGGACACGCACTGCTCGAGCGCATTCCGTGCGACGTGCTGCTCACCCCACATCCCGGCGCGAGCCGCATGTGGGACCGCGTGAAGTCGGCGCCCGAGGGACTGGTCGATCCCGACGCCTGCAAA
Organism: Gemmatimonadaceae bacterium; assembly: GCA_041742675.1. Lineage (GTDB taxonomy): Bacteria > Gemmatimonadota > Gemmatimonadetes > Gemmatimonadales > Gemmatimonadaceae > JAABRT01. The sequence continues at coordinate 18,437 of JBGTOG010000009.1, forward strand.
CGTTACGCGGCCGCAGCGCGGTTGTCGCTGGAGAACCGGCTGGCGGTAGAGCGACGGTAGTGCGCTACCAGAGGCCGCTCACCACACTCCACAGCTGACTCGCGCCAAGCACCACAAAGACCAGCGCGCACAGCGCCAGCGCGACATTCGTGAGCACACTGTTGCGCCACTCGGCGCTCACCCGCGTGCCGTTCAGCAACCCAAGCAACGTGACAGCAAGAAACGGCATGAACAGCGCACCCAGCACGCCGTACGCGAGTATCAATCCGATCGGCCGGCCAAGCAGCAGCAGCACCATGGGCGGAAACGTGAGCCACACGAGATAGAACTTGAAGTACTTGCCACCCACGCGCGTGTCTGCATGCCCCGAGGTGAGCCCGCGCACGTTGCCCCAGTAGTCGGCAAACATGAGCGATACGCCGTTCCACACGCCAATGAGCGACGAGAACGCCGCCGCCCAGAAACCAACCAGAAAGCCGGTGCCCACAACATCGCCGTATCGTTCGTCGAGCACGGAGCGCAGCTCGAGCAGACCATCGTCGCGCGCGCTGAGACTCACACTTGCTGCGCGCACGACTTCCGCACCGACAATCAACATCGCAATCACGAATATGCCGGTGAGCACATACGCGGCCGCGTTATCAATGCGCATCACGCGCATCCATTGGGGTGTGATCCATCCCTTCTCGCGCAACCAGTAGCCGTACGCGGCCAGCGTGATCGTGCCGCCCACGCCACCGGCCAGCGCAAGTGTGTACATCAAACCGCTGGTGCCGTCGGGAATCAGCGGAATGAGTCCGGTCATCATGGACGGTACATTCGGCACCGCAATGATCGCGAGTCCAACGACTACCACAAACATTACGCCAACCAGTGCAGCAGTGATCTTTTCGAACAGCGCGTACCGGCCAAACCACACCATGATGAAGCCGAGCAGCCCCATGATGATGGCCCACGTGGTGAGCGATACCGATGGAAACGCTGCGGCGAGCGGAAGCGCGCTCGATGACATCGCCGTCGCGCCGTACACAAAACCCCAGATGATGATGTACGGACCGAAGTACCAGCTCGTCCACGCACCAAGACTGCGCCAGCCTTCAAACATCGTGAGGCCGGTAGCGAGCGAAAAACGTCCGGCGCCTTCGACCAGTACGATCTTGAGCACAACACCGGCGATCACCGCCCACAGCAGCTGATAACCGTAACGCGTTCCGGCAACGAGCGTGGCCACCATATCTGGCGCGCCCACACCCGTTGCAGCCACGACCAGTCCCGGACCAAGCAATCGCCAGCGCACACGCTCGGCATCCCGCAGTTGCGCGTCCTCACGGCCACGTACACGCTCGGCGCCTGCAGCGTCCGCGCTGTCGCGCACTGGCGGACGCTCGGATGTACTCACGCCTTACGCGCGATACACTCGATCTCTACACGCGCACCAAGCGGCAACGCCGCCACCGCCACCGTTGTCCGCGCCGGATACGGCGCCGAAAAGCGCGTGCCATACACCGCATTCATGGCGGCGAAGTCGGCCATGTCGACCAGGTACACATTGCACTTGATCACATCGTCCATGCTCAGACCGGAGTCTTCGAGCACCGCTTGAATGTTGTCGAAGACACGCTGCGTCTGTGCGGCGAGATCACCGTCAATGAGTTTGCCGGTGGACGGGTCAATTGGCGTCTGACCGGAGCAGAAGAGTTCACTGCCGCTCCACACGGCGTGCGAGTATGGACCAATCGCGGCCGGACCGCGAGAGCTGACTGAGACGTGTCGGGACATGCGAACTCCGTGACGCTGGTGAGAAGTAATGCTGTGCTGCTGACATGCAGCCTGAAACTACGACAGATCCCGCGGGAACAGTTGCGGACGGCCGCTCAACGTCATCGCGCCAAAATCACGCAGATCAACGGTGGCAATCGCTGACGCACGCATGCGCTCGGCGATGGCGGCGACGGTGCTGTCTACAAGCCCCAGATCAAGCGCGTGATAGGTTTCGCGAATCTCCAGCGCGCGCACAACATCCGCATCGCTTCCCCACTCCACAGCGAACGCGCCGCTGGCGACATCGGACATGAACGCCGTCGCTACGGCAGGGCCAAGATATCGCGCCAGCAGGTAGTCCACTTCGGGGAGGATCGCCCACGGAAGCACCCAGGCCGACGGGTCGGCTTCGAATAGTGCCACGAGTGCATCATGATGTTTGTCATCACGGTCGATCAGGGCCACGATTGCCCCGGTATCCGCGACAATCACTCGCCCATGCCATCTAGCAGCGACTCGGCGCGCTCCGACAAATCGCCGCGACCGCTCGCTCCCGCACCAATGCTGGCCGGCAGCATGGCCGGTGCGTGCCGAGCGGTGTATTCGGCGACCGCCTCGCGCACGAGCTGTGCCGTTGGTCGACCCTGGGCTTTGGCCAGCGCCTTGAGCCGACGGTAGTCAACCGGATCAAGGTAGAGGGTGGTTTTGAGCTGCTCGGCCATATGGTAACCATATATGGCACTAGACTCCCTGTCAATGTTCGGGAACTACCGGCGCGCGTGCTGACTAGCCGCGTGTGTCACGCGCAAACCTCGCTTATCGTCCACCACGCTGCCGGAGTACGAACATGGTCCCCTTTGTGAACTCGCGACTGTCTCACTGTTATCGCGTGCTCTCGCTGCTTGGCCTCGCCGCGCTCGTCTGCGCGGCGGCGCCGATCTCTCTCCGCGCGCAGTCGGGTGACGCGGCGACGATGACCGCGGTATCGGCCGCAGTAAACGTGTCGAGTGCCGGTCTCGCGCTCAAAGGCTTCGACCCGGTAGCGTACTTCACAGTCGGCGAGCCCACCAAAGGCACGGCGACATTCGCCACCACGTGGCAGGGAGCGGCGTATCACTTTGCGAACGCTGCCAACCGCGATGCCTTTGCCGCGGCGCCGGAAAAATACGCGCCGCAATACGGTGGCTATTGTGCGATGGGCGTGGCCGGCGGCGCAAAGTTCGACATCGATCCCACCGCGTGGCGTGTGGAAAACGGTCGGTTGTATCTCAACAAGGACAAACGCACGCAAACAGCGTGGCTACGTGATGTACCGGGCAACATCGTGAAGGCCGATCTGAAGTGGCCAACGGTTGCGAAGACAAAGATGCGGTAACGCGCATCCCCCTGACCGACGCGTACGTCAATCAGGGGGACGCATGATGCATGTACCGATGCACGACGACTGCCGCGTGGTTACGGGGTGATGGTGCCGACGCGTTGCGCCGAGATGAGTTCCGTACCGTTGGCCGGAAGCACCGTGGCGCCGCTCTTGATCCCGGTGAGTGAGATGGTGTGACTGGTGGAGACACCGGGCTGCAGCATCCACGTGGGATTCCAACCGGGCGCACCGCTGAAATCGGGAATCTCGAACGTGTACGTAGCGCCTCCACCCAATGCGGTGCGCGAGGCGGTAATCACGACCGATCGTGCCCCCGTCGTCTGCTGGAAAGTCGCCGCACCGCCCCAGTTGTATTCCGACTGCCAGGTGCCTGTGGCGCGCAGCCGGACGGGCGTCGAGCCGAGCACGGTGACGGTGGGCTGACTGAGCAGCGGACCGAACGACGGACTGCTCAGCGTGAAGATGTTGCTGACGTAGCTCATCAGCTGCCGAGGTGCGGTGAGGTTATCGGTACCGACGAGAATCTCGTGCAGATCGCCGGCGCGACGGAACGCGTCAGGCACGCCGTGGATGATGCGCGTGGTCTCGGTTGACGCGAGTCCGGCCTTGAATGCTCCCACTCGACCGTTGGAGGTGAGGTAGTTCTGCACGAGGAAGAACGCTTCGCCGCCGGCGTTCTGGAAGGCGATGGACCCGGCGCTCACACTGAATCGCTCCGAGCTGCCACTGCTGAAATCGAGCACAGGCACGGTCGAGCCAGCGGCCGGATTGATGTCACGACGGATGATGCCGAAGTCGAGCGTCGTAAACTGATTGTTCTCGACAAAGCCGGTCATGGCCAGCAAGTCGGTGACTCCGTCACCGGCGCTGAACAGCGTAAAGCCTGGTGTCATCGGCGGCGCGATGGTGAACGTGCCTCCCGCTGCAATCACCACGGAGCGTGACGCGGGATGACCGGTGACCGTGCCACCGAATGACTTGCGTGCCGGACTGTTCGCGCATTCGTCCGCGGCCAGCTGTAAGGCTTCCTGCGGAGTCACCGCAAACACCGCCACATCAAAGCCGGTGATCGACGGGATGACATACGCCACCTGTCCGTTCCCAGCCAGCGGGACGTTGTACGTGACGTTCGCCCCCTTGGCGACCTGCGTCCAGGCGCCGGCGCCTTCACGCACGCCGAACCACACCGGTTCACGCGCCGGATCGCAGAAGCGCCACTGCACGCTCCCGCCGCCGAACGAGTTGACGGTGAGTGTGAAGTTTGTCGTACGTGTGCCGGTGATTCCGGTGCCGGCGGCATTGATCACCAGCGGATACGTGCCAGGCACGGCGCCACCGGTCGCGATGATGTTCATCGTGGACGCATTGCCATCAGTGACGGGAGGAGTAAAACCAACCGATACACCAGCGGGCACACCGCTCGCGCTGAGTGAGACGTCGCCCGCATAGTTGCCCGTCCGTGTAATTCCGATGTTCGCCTGTCCATTTGATCCGGCCGTAACCGCAAGCGCTGATGGTGCGGCACTCAGGCTGAAGTCCTGCGGCGTGAAGGCGCTCGTTCCAACTTGCAAGGTCGTGGTGGTCGTCGCGTTACCGACGGTGGCGCGCACGACAAGCGTGATCACACCGGGCGGCTGGCTCAACGCCACGTTGACCGTCAGTGTGCTGCTGTTGCCGCTCGTGGAATTTGGCGAGAACGACGTCGTGATGGCTGCCAGCACATTCTCGACGCTGAATGTCACATCACCCGTCACGCCGGTCGCGCGCGTGAAGGTAACCGCGACCTGCGCCGACTGTCCTTGCACCACACTAATGCTTGCCGGACTCAATGTGAGTACACCGGCCGAGGGCTTGGGCTGAATGATTAGCGAGAGCGGCGTCGTGCGACTGAGCGGACCATTTTCCGCGCCAATGATGACCAGCGGATAGGTGCCGGCGGCGACGCCAACTGGTACGCTGATGGTCAGTACGGACGAGTTGCCGGTCGTATTGTTCGGTGCAATCTCCAGCCCGACGCCTACGGGTACACCGGTGACAGTGAATCCAACCGCGCCAGCGTAGCCGCCTGTGCGTGCGATCGTGACCGTTGCCGTACCCGACTGTCCCTCCTCAATCGTGACGGTTCCCGGGTTCACACCAATCGTGAAATCCGGAACGGGTGGTGCTTGCACCGTGAGCGTGTACGTGGCCGTCACCGCCGAAAGGCCGGTAGCGGTAGCGCGAATGGTGAGCGGGTACGTACCAGGTGCGGCTCCCGCACCAACCGTGATCGCGAGCGCGCTGCTGCTGTTCCCTGCGGCCAGCGAGGCCGGAGTGAACGCCGATGTCACGCCATTAGGTGCACCTTCCATCGCCAGCGACACGGCGCCCGTGAAGCCGCCACCGCGTGTCAGGGTAATCGTGGTTGTCGTGCCACCGGTGCCGGAAACCGTGCCGCTTGCGTTGCTCAGCGCGATCCCGATCGTGCCTGTTGGCGGCGGCGTGGGCGGATTGATTGAGCCGCCGTCACCACCGCCACATGCGCTCAGTGCCCACGTGAGCGAAGCGGCGAAAACCCATCCCGAGCGTGGAGTGCGAGCGTACATTGGACACGTATTGTTGGGAGTGTGCGGACGGGTGATTCCGCTATTGTACATCGCAAGAGGTGCGAGCGCCAATGGGCTGTGGCCAGCGAACACATCACTCAAGCGGGCACCCACTCCAGTTGCCGCCAGGCGTACACCGTGCCGCCGTCGCGGAGATTACCGGCAGCAACGTTCGCAGACTGTCCGCTTCGATCTGTGCGCCGCGCGACTCCAGCACGACCGCGAGCTGTCGCAGCAGCCGCGGTTGCATCGAATGCAGATCCCGTGACGGCGGAAAGGCGGCCAGACCGGCGCGCAACGCCTGTTCTTCCACCTCGGGCTCGTTGTTGGACTGCGCGGCGATCGCCAATGCCAGATTGCCGAAAATCGTGGCCACTGGCACGCCGTGGGGCGTCACATGCGCGACTGTCCACCGACCAAAGCGCACGGCTTCGGCACGTTCTCCGCGCATGAGCAACTCGCCCACCACCGTCGACGCCGTTGCCGCCAGCAGCTCGGCCGGCGCATCCGGTGTGGATTCCACAATGCGCCGAACACGTGCGGCAAGTGTTCGCTGTGTTGACGTATCGCCGCGGGCCGCCGCGAGATTGGAAGCGTGCGCCAACAGCCCCGCCATCTCAAGCGTCGCGTCGCCGTACGCATCCTCGAACCACGGAATGCTCTCCCGCAGCAATGAGTCAGCGCGCTCTGTCATACCGAGGGCCAGCATGCCGTCCACCTGGCAGGCCACGGCCGACATACGTTCGGCGGAAAGGCGTGCGCCGAGTGAGTCGGTGAGGGCGGCGATGCGTGCGCACCGTCGTACATAGTAGCGCGGATCGCGCCGCAGCCACGACTCCGTAAACGCCAACAGCAACTCGCCGCGCGCGCGTGTCACAGACGGACCGGTGGCGTGTCGTGCCTCTACAGCCAGGGCAACACGCGCGATGGAATCGGCTTCACGCACAAAACCTTCCGATTTGCGAGCCAATCCGAGCAACAACAGTGCATTCGCGTGCAAGCCGGGTACCGCCGTCTCGCGACCGGCGATCGCACTGAAGGCATCATTCAGATGTGGGCGACCGGCGGCGGGGCCGGCACTGGCCGTGCGTACCGCGGAAAGCTCCAGGCTCGCCAGTGCGAACGCATCGGACCTCGGACCGTACGTCTGCGCTGCGAGCGTAGCGGCCGAATCCAGGACACGACCTGCTTCCCGCAGGCGTCCCTGCGCACGGTAGTTCACGCCAATCGCTGTATACAACCGTGCCCGCACGCGAGGATCATCGGCAAACTCCACGGGGACACGCTGCAGCGCACCGTCGAGCAGCTGCGCAATCGTGCCACGCGGACCAATGCGTACGAGGGGATCACCGGCCGACGCATCAGGGCCCGAGATCAGGCGCGCCATAAACGCGGCTGCCCGCTCGGATCGCGCTGCTTCACGCGCGTTGGTTCGTGACTGCACGAGCGCGACACTGGTGCCAACGCTGCCGATCACCGCCGCCATGAGCACACTTGATACCAGCGCTCGCCGGCGACGCGCGAACGTACGCAGGCGATACGCCATGGTGTCGGGACGCGCCAGCACCCGATCACGGCGCAAGTAGCGGTGCACATCTTCACTCAGTGCATCGACGCTGGCATAGCGTCGTTCCGGCTCCTTGCGCAGCGCCATCAACGCGATGGCATCGAGTTCGCCGGCAAGATCAGCGGCCAACTTGTCACCGGATCGATAGCCGCGGCACTGGGCCACGTGATGCGACTCCTCAACCGACAGCGCGCGCACCAACTCACTTGGCGCGCGTGCGGGTTGTGATGACACCGCGTGCAACAGCGCGGCGCCGTGCAGGCCGCCCACATCCACGGCGTGCCTGCCGCTCAGCAGCAGCACCAGCAGCGCACCCAGCGCATATACATCAGTGGCCGTGGACACCGACGTGCCGGCCACCTGTTCCGGTGCCGCAAACGCTGCCGTGTACGGCGCCAGCCCGGCACCGGTCAGCGTGCCATCGCCCGCCGTGTCATCAAGCAGTTTGGCCACGCCGAAGTCGAGCAGCTTGACCGCGCCGTCCGTCGTGACAAACACGTTGGACGGTTTGATGTCGCGGTGTACCACGAGATTGCGATGGGCGAACTGCACGGCCGTGCATACCTGGCGAAACAGATCGAGTCGCTGCGCCAGACCGAGCCGTGCGTCATCGCAGTAGCGATCAATCGGCAGCCCATCCACAAACTCGAGTGCCAGCCAGGGTGTGCCTTCGCTCGTTGCACCACCATCGTGCAACTGGGCGATATTCGGGTGCTGCAGCGACGCAAGGATCTGGCGCTCCGAACGAAATCTCCGCAGCAACACGGTACTGTCAGCGCCGCGCCACAATGTCTTGAGCGCGACGCGCTGAGTGAACGCATCATCCGCACGCACGGCTTCGTACACGGCCCCCATGCCGCCTTGCCCAACGTGTCGGATGACATCATAGGGGCCAATGCGTCGTCCCACAAACGTTGCCACCGGTTCCGCCAGGGCCAGAGCCTCGCGTGCGCCCGTGGTGCCATGCAACGCGGCGAAGGCCGGCGTTTCGAAACGGTCACCAATATCATCGGCGGCGTCGAGCAGGCGTTTTACATGGGCGCGAATTACCGGGTCAACGTCCATGGCGCCAAGCACGCGCTCCCGATCATCCGGTGGCGCCTCCTGCACGGCGAACCACAGCGCTTTCACGCGTGGCCAGTCGCCAATCGCGACGTCAGGCGCACTCATAGGCCGCTCACCCGCTGGTGCACGGCTCGCGCACCGCGCCGGCATATACAGAGTTGTCTTGCGGCGTTCCGCATACCTGCCACAACTCAGGATTGCTGCAGCGTCTGATGCAACCACGCGCGCGCAAGCATCCATTCACGCGACACCGTGGCGGTCGAGATATCGAGTACGTCGGCGATCTCTTCAAGCGTGAGCCCCATGAAGAACTTGAGCTCAACCACGCGCGCCTGACGCGCGTCCAGCACGGCGAGCCGCTCGAGCGCGTCGTGCACACCAAGCACATCGTCTGCAGAGGCGTGCGGCGTGTGCAGCGTTTCGTCGAGGGTGATGGCGCGGCCGCCGTCACGTCGCTGTGCCCGCGTACGGCGTGCGTGATCGACCAGCAATCGCCGCATGATCTGCGCTGCGATGCCGAAAAAATGTGCCCGGCTCTTCCACTGCACGTGGGACTGTCCGAGCAGACGCAGGTAGGCTTCGTTGACCAACGCCGTGGGTTGCAGCGTGTGGTCGTCCCGTTCCTTCCGCAAGTAGCTCGCGGCCAGCGCCCGCAGTTCCGCGTGGACAGCTCGCGCCAGCGAATCGCTCGCGTCGATGTCACCATCGCGCGCGGCAGCGAGCAGTTCGGTAATGGGAGCGGACACGGTCGCGTGCAGAGTGGAAGAAGGAAGGTCGCCTCCAATATGCAAGCGGGCATGCGATGCGTCAGGGGTCCGGGGGGCATATGCAGGAACGCGTCGTTCCGGCACAATCTCCCTCATGGCCGACAGGCGCTTGTCGGACCCCAGCTGCATACTCAGGGTCATGCCTCCCAATCCGAAGCTCCACCGATGGTTCGATCTGCTCGCCGCCCTGTTGCGACGACGCTATCCGATCTCTTTCAACGAGCTGGCGCGCGATGTGCCCGACTACGCCCACGATGACTCGCCATCCGACACGCTGATGCGCATGTTTGAACGGGATAAGGACGAGTTGCGCCGTCTGGGCATCGCCATTGAAACGGTCTCCACCGATGATGGGGAAACGCTGGACTACCGGCTGCGCGCCGAGTCGTTCTATCTCCCATATCTCGTGTTGGCGGGGGTGGATAGACCGGGTGTGGAGGTGCCCGCAGCGCCCGGCTATCGTCGTCTTCCCTCGTTGGCAATCCTGCCGGAAGACGCGGCGTTGCTGCGCCGCGCGGCGGAGCGCGTGCGAACACTGGGTGAGCCACAACTCATGCAGGATGCGGATCGGGCGCTCCGGAAACTGCGCTACGACCTGCCGGACGAACTGCCACCGAACGACTCGGCGCCGACGTCACACGACAGAACATCATATTTTGCGACGCTCGTGGACGCGGTGCAACGCCGCAAGCGCGCCACCTTCGCGTATCACAGCATCGGGCGCGGCGACACAGAAACACGAAGCGTGCAGCCACTTGGACTTGTGTACCTCACCGGTCACTGGTATCTCGTGGCCTTTGACGAACCCGCGCAGCAGCGCCGCATCTTTCGCACGTCCCGCATGCAGGCGGTGCAGGTCAACACCAAGTCGCCTGGTTCCGCTGATTTTGACGTGCCGTCGGATTTTGATTTGCGCGCCTATGCCCGCTCGCGACAGGCCTGGGAGCTTGGCGACGGTGCGACGGAGACAATCGATATACGCTTCACGCGCCATGCACCGGATCTTGCGCAGGCCGAGCGTATTGCTGAAGTGGTTCACGATGACGGCATCGCTCTTATACTGCGCTTCGGGGTACGACGACGTGATACGTTCCTGCGTTGGGTGCTCGCGTATGGTGGGAACGCGGTGCCCGTCTCGCCGGATGCAGTCGTACAGGACTGGAATCAGCTGCTGCAGGCGACATTCGCCGTTCACGCAGAAGCCGCCGCCGAGCTGGCGCGCGAGCGCCAGCATGACAACAACGCGAGGTCCGCATGACCGTACGGGCCCAGGATCAACTGGAACGGCTGCTGCTCACGTTGCCGCACCTCGCGGAAGACACGCCGCTCTCGCTGCACGAACTCGCCGCGCGCGTGGGTGCCGATGAACAGACCTTGCTCGCGGATCTCAACGCGTTGAGTACACGTGAGCGTGATGTGGCGGGCTTCGTGGAATCGATCGAACTGTATCTTTCGCCGGCTGGGGTTGCCGCGCGGACGTCGTTCTTCAAGCGTCCCATGCGGCTGACGCGCGCCGAGCTGGCCGCGCTCGATCTTGGGCTTGGTCTGTTGCGCCTGGAGCGGCCTATCGAAGATCGCGCGGCCGTTGACGCGGTACGCAAAACAGTGCGCGCCGCGGCGGTCTCGTCTTCGCCGCGCGCGACCGACGGCCCGGCCACCATGACATCGGTCTCACCACCCAATGAGTTCGAAGCGGAGGTCGCACCGGAAGCGCTGCTTGAGCATTTCGGCTTGCTCTGGCACGCCCGTGATGAACGCCGCGCGGTGCGCATTGCTTATCGGCGGGCGAACGCGGAACAGACGCAGGACCGCGTGGTGCATCCGTGGGCCGTGGTGCGCTCGCATCAGCATCTGTATGTGGTGGGGTGGTGCACATCAGTGACCGAACTGCGCGTGTTCAGGCTGGACCGCATTCACCGCGTGGCGCTCGATGGCGATACATTCGACGTGCCCGCCGACTTTGATGTCGCGCAGGTCATGAAAGATGGACGCATCTTCTCCGGCGAACGGCCTGAGGACGAGCTGGTGGTGCGCTACTCATCACGCATCGCGCGCTGGATCGCCGAGCGGGAACGTGTGGTGCCCGACGCCGACGGCGCGGTGACCGTGACGTGGCCGCTGGCCGACGACGACTGGGCGGTACGACATGTGTTGCAGTATGGACCCGATGCCACCGTGATCGCCCCGTCGCGTATTGCGGTGGCGGTGTGCGACCGGCTGCGCATGCTCCTGGCCCAGCCTTGACAAAACAACCCAACCCGCTCAAGATCCGGCATGCGCCAGAACGCCTTTGCTTATTCCTATTTTTATTTTACGCCGTCCCGCATGGGCCACGGTGTCGGGAATAGCTGCGCGTAATCGCGCCACCTGACTCTCCGCGAGGCCCGTGCACAGTGCACGGGCCTTTTGTGTTTCAGGCCCACGTGCTGTCGCGACGCTCCGCGGATCCTTCTCCTCTTTGCCGGATTCGTCATGATCATCATCACTGCCATCGGTATCAGCGACGCTGCCCTCGATCACATCGTGGAGCACGTCGAGCGCGCGGGCCTGCGCACGCACATCAGCCGCGGAGAGCAGCGCACCATTGTTGGCTGCATTGGTGATCACGATCGGTTGATCGCGGCCAACATCACCACGCTCGAGGGCGTCGAGCAGGTGGTGAAGGTCGGGAAGCCGTACAAGCTGGCGTCGCGAGCGTTTGCCAGCGGTGCGACGCAGGTGGCGCTGGGTGATGCGCACGGCACCGTGGTTGGCGGGCGCGAACTGGTGGTGATTGGTGGGCCATGTTCTGTCGAAGGCCGCGAGATGCTGCATGACACGGCGCGCGCCGTGCAGGCGGCTGGCGCACGGGGGCTGCGCGGCGGCGCGTTCAAGCCTCGTTCATCGCCGTATGCGTTTCAGGGCATGGGAAGAGAGGCGCTCGAACTACTCGCCGAAGTTCGACGCGAGACGGGATTGCCAGTGGTGACGGAAGTGCTGGATCCCAGGCAAGTGGAACTGGTGGCAGAATACGCTGATGTGCTGCAGGTGGGTGCGCGCAACATGCAGAACTTCGCGCTGCTCACGGAGATCGGTCGTGCGCACCGGCCGGTGCTGCTCAAGCGTGGTTTGTCCGCGACGATTACAGAATTGTTGATGGCGGCCGAGTACGTGCTCGCGCAGGGCAACTCGCAGGTGATGTTGTGCGAACGTGGTATTCGTACCTATGAAACGAGCACGCGCAACACGCTGGATATTGCGGCGATTCCGGTGCTCAAGCGCGAGACGCATCTGCCAGTGTTGGTGGATCCGAGTCATGCGGCGGGGCAGGCATCGCTCGTTGCACCGCTGGCGATGGCGGCAATTGCGGCTGGTGCTGACGGCCTGCTCGTGGAAGTGCATCCGGATCCAACGTGTGCGCAGTCGGACGGCGAACAGTCGCTGACGTTTGAAGCGTTCGACAGCATGATGCGTCAGGCACGTGTGGTGGCCGGTGCGGTGGGTCGAACGATCGCGGCACCACACGATGCGCTGACGCAGGCGGATGTCTGATGCGCACACCAACGAGTGCGCCACCGTCGATTGCACCGCGCGATGCGCTAGATCTCGCGCTGTTGCGGGAGTCGATAGAACACATCGATGACGCGTTGCTTGTGCTGCTCAGCGAGCGACAACAGATGGCGCGACAGGTGGGGGCGGCGAAGCGAGCACTCGGCGTGGCCATTGCCGATCCCGCGAGAGAGGCGGCGGTGATGCGGCGTGTCGCTGAACGCGCTCGCGAGCTCGCGCTTGATGCTGACGCGATGCGCGAGTTGTTCCGACGAATTATTGCGTTGTCCCGGGAGGAACAGCGGTCCGAGTAAGCCGTACCGCGTCCGGGTGGTCGTGTCGCACGAGCACGGCAAAGCGCGTCCAATTATGTGGCACGTCCTGCACGCCGCGAGCCAGTACCTCAAGGCCATAGCGCGCTGCGGCGAGCTCACTGGCAATTGCACCGATGGCTGCATCGCGCACTTCCGATACCTCGCGCGCCGCGCCGGCCGTATCTTCATGTGGCTCCACGTTGAGCCAGCCATTACGCGCCAGAAAAATTCGGCATTGTGCGAGCGCTACCGGATGACTGCGCACGCTGGTGAGTGTGTCGAGTGTTGCCCCCGGAAGGCCGAGCATGCACAGCACAATCGTGAGCCGGTGTTCCGTGACGCGCGTGAGCTGATCGCCGAGCTCGGTGATAGCGTCGAGCGCCGTGTGCACGGGTCCGGCGATGGCGTTTTCCACGGGCACGATCGCGGCGACACTGCGACCGGCAATGACACTCGCCAGCGCGCCGGCGAAGGTGTGGCACGGCACCCCAATGGCGTCGTCACCGAAGTGTTGCTGCATGGCGACGTCGGAGTACGCGCCGGGCTCCCCTTGATACGACACGCGCCGACTCATTTGGTCGGCGCGCTGGCAACTCGTGATGTCCTGTCGCGATCGGCGGCTGGCACGTTGCGATCAATCCTGAATGATGGGGAGTATGCGCGGTACGATGGCGCGCCCGATCTGTCCCAGATCGCTGCCGTACCAGATACTGCGTGTCTTCACATCATACACCATGTGGCGCACCGCGTTGGTGGTGTTTTCGCCGATGTCCGTGTGCCCGAAGAACCGCTGGCTTTTTGGATCGAAGCCCACCAAACGATTCGGGCGCACGCCGGTTTCTACAACCCACACGCGGTCCTGTTCGTCAACGGTCATGGCATATGGCAACGATCCGGCTTTGCCTGGTAACTCCCACTCCTGTACGTCGCCCGTGCTCGGCTCGAGCCGTCCAAGAAATCCGCGCGAGTAGTCGGTGTACCAGATGCCACCGTCAGTGGTGCGGGCAATGCGGCGCGGACGCGCGCGCTCGTGCGGCAGCACGTATTCCTTCACGGCGCCAGTGGCCGGATCGATGCGACCAATCTTGTTGGTACCGAAGAGATCAAACCACACCTGGCCATCAGGTGCGACGACTACACCGTACGGCCGCGAACGCGGCGTTGGCATGGCGATCAACGTCACCTTGCCTGTGGCGCGATCAAGCGTGCCCATCATGTTCGAGTTCTGCAGCGAGAACCAGAGATTTCCCTGCGCGTCGAAGTCGATCGTGTGCGGATCGCGCGCGGCCGCTTCAGGCATGGGATAGCGCGTGATCTGCATGGTGCGACCATCAATGCGTCCGATCATGCCGTTGCGATTACCGGCGTACCATGCGTTGCCCTGCTTGTCGACGACAACGGTGTGCGGATGTGTTCCAGAATCAATGGCGATGCGCTTGAACTGTCCGTCGGCCGGCGTGAAGTAGGCCACATAGTTGCCCGCCTGGCCGACAAACCACACGCGGTCGCCGGCTGGCGCGACGTAGGGATCGCGCGGGCGTCCGTCCCAGGGAACGTCCCAGGCGGAATGCTGCACACTGTCGGGCGCTTGCGCCGTGAGCGGACGGGCCGCGCCAAGCGCTGACAGCGCAAGCGACACTGATGCGACATTCGCAAGTGTTCGCAATCCTGACATGAGAGCTCCTCGCGTGCTCGGTGAATCTGTCTCAGGATAGATCACTGCCGTTGGAACCGAAGCAGGTAGTCTGTCGGATGCTGCCACTACCGCGACACTTAGATGTATAGACATCACCCGTTACTTCAATGCTGTTCTTATACTGTCGCAATCTGCCGCACCTCAAGCAAGATACCGTGTGCGACAGACTCGCGCTGTCGGCCAGCGTGCAAGGCGAATCACCGATTGCAGAGCACGGTAGCGCTGAGTAGGTTCGGACGATCTCTCCCAATGAGCGCACACGGATGCGCACGACGATCGACCCCGATGACGTGGTTGATGCGATGTATCCGACGCGATTTGCCAAGCGCTCAGCATAGCAGGACGGAGGCACACCTGTGTCCGTGAAATCGAACCGGTCGTTGTCGCTGGTTGATGGCGCCGCTGATTCATCGCGCGCTGTTCACACAACGTTCGTGTCCGACGTGAAGGCGGTGCAGCATGTACTGGGCCCCGAAGAACGTTTGCTCGCCGTGCTCCACGGTTCTGTTGAGTCGAAGCCGATTACGTGGGTAGCGACGACGCGACGCCTGATCGTACTGCATGCAGCGCATCCCGAGCGGGAAATCGTGCACGTATCACACGCGGCGGTCACGTGCGTTGAAATGCGATCGGATCCGCTGGGAACGGCAATCCGCGTGCGCGCCACCGGACGACAGCTGGTGTTGCACACGCTTGATGCGGCGCAAGCAACAAGTTTTTCATCGCTGCTTCGGGAACGCGCTGGCATTGGCATCGCGCATACGCCCGCACCTCGACGGATGCTCGACGCCTCGGTACGTGGCTCACATCCGGTCTCGGCGCAGCAGCTGAGATAGCGAGTCGCAACAGCGGTAGCGGCGACGAATCGAATCCGCATCGCGCATTCCCCTGAACCTTCGTTCGACCGCCTTCGCGTCAGTCTCCCGGATACACCGCCCACAGCGATGGGCGACCGATGTTGCAGTGCACGACGCGGCCCAGCAACCCACCGGCAGCGAGTGACGCAAACAGCGTCAAACGTGTTTGCTGGTGACCGCCGCCGTACACCGTGCGGGTCTGCCGTTGTAACGCGCGCTCACGATTCCTGCGCGACGGCACCGGGTGAAAAATGAACTCCACGCCTGGCGATCGCTCCGGTTCGTCATCCTGCCACGCGTCGAGTGTGGAGATCGACGCGATCACTGCTTCCACGCCAAGACGCCTCGCTGCCGCTGCGTCGGCGCTGTAGACGACAGGTCGCGATAATGACGGCAGCAGCAACACCGCCACGAACGTCCAGAGTGTGCTGACCGCTGGCAGCGCGAGCCAGAAGGCGCTGTCGGTGTACGCCCACGGCAACAGCGGTGCGAATAGCGCGACACCAAGCGCGGGCCACGCCGCCGCCCGCCAGATGCCACGCCGCCTCGCGCCGCTGATGAACTGCGCGTGACGCCGGACCAGTTGCACCTCGAGCAACCTGCCATGCGACGGCGCGGTCCACCCGCGAGGGATCCACAGCTGTGGTTTGAGCAGTCCTACCCAACCACCAACAAACGCTTCGTCCTCGGCGTCTACAATGCGCACGCAATCTGCGCGAATGCCGCCGGCCAGCAGTTGCTCCCGCAATGATTCATCTGCTGGTTCGATGGTCAGCGGAGCGAACAAGCGCGCGAGCACACCCTGCGCAGCGAGCAAGCCAATCCCCACGCCAATCACGGCCGACACAAGGCCCGCATAGCCGGCGAGCGACGCGGCTAGCGCCATCACGAATGTGCCGATGGCGAGCACGGTTGCGTAGCCCAGCACACCGCGCACCCAGCGTCTGAGCCAGCCTGCGGCCGACAGTCGCTGACGTACAACCACGGCACCGCCGACATACTCGACACCGGCAAGCACCAACGCGTGCGCGGCAAAGACGAGCAGCACGAGTACTGTCGCACTCGCAGCTGCGCTCAGCGGCGGGCCGAGTGTTGCTCCAAGCGGCAGTTCGATCAGTCGCGTGGATGTATCAAACGAGACAATCTTCGTGAGCAACAGCAGCAGCCATAGCGCCGAGAGCGCGACGGACACGCCGACGCCCGCAATGCCGAGTCGCAAACGTTGGCGTGCGTAGGTGGCGGGCGTGTGGTTCGATACCAGCGGCGCTGGGAGCGCGCGATCCATCGTGGACAGAGGAACGGACATGCAATGGCCTCAGAAAAGTCGTTCGTGTCTCGCAACACGCTGCGACTCTTGAGTGAGTGAGGCAGTCCGTTCGTTCCCTTGTGAAATGGGTCAGTGCGCACACAGCGAACAGTGATCAATCACCGGTGTGATGCGACGCGGTGACGACGCCGCTACTCAATACGCCAGCGCACGAGATACGGGATGTCGAGTGAATCGGTCGCCGTGCCCCACGCATCGCTGCCGCGCACCGCATGCAGGCGCACGCCCAACGGCAGCAACAGGCGACCGCGCAGCGTGCCATCGGCCGCAAAGATTTCATATGCGGTGGGCGCCCGGAAGCGCACGATCGGTTGCGGAGTTTCACCTTCACGTACACGGGGCGTCTCCGGTTCATACGGTTCCGACAGCGTAGCCACCGAAATCAACAGCTGGCCGTCCAACGCAATCAACACGCCACGCACCGGCGCCTTGGTGTTGGGCATCGATGGTCCGTCCCACGCCCACTGGGGATCAGTCAGCCGCATGCCCCAGATCACCTGCTCGCGGGTTTGCGAGAGTTCCTCAGACGGCACGGGAACGCTCGCCAACGTGCGTTCAACACGCAGCGGTCGGCCGTTGTGCTCGGCGTATACAACGTACGGCGCGCCGGGACTGCCCACCACCACGCCGTCAGCGCGAATCGAGGCCTGCGGCGTTGGCATGAACGGTACCGGACGCGAGCTTGTGCTCCCCTCACGTCGCGCGATCAGACTCGGCGGTGGATCACCGTAGAATGGCTGCAACAGGGTGTCGAGCAGCACGCCACTCGCGCTCAGCCGAAACCAGGCGACACGACCAAGCGCTTCGCGCGTGAGCGTCGTATCACGCACGAACGCCCGCAGATACAGGCCGCCCTCTGTCGCGGATTGGAGTGAGTTGTTGCTGGTATTGTACTGCTGGACGGGTGGCATCCACTGCTCCAGAAACGCACCCGTGTCACTGTACACGTTCACCCGCGATGCCCCTGCGTCCCACAGCGCAATCCGGCCATCGCTGAGCACCGCCAGTCCATTCGCGCGCGTGTACTCCCCGGGACCGCTGCCCTTGCCACCGATCACCCGACGCAGTGCGCCGTCGGATCCGTAGTGCCGCAAACTTGGCCCTGACGCGTCGAACACATATACCTCGTCACGTGCATTCACGACGACGCTGTGCACGGTGCCGAAGCTGGTGCGCTCGTCGCCGTCCGGGTCGCCAACACGCCAGACTTCGCGTAGTTGCAGTTCGTCATCCGGCATCATGTCGCCGACCGTGCGCACCACGACGGTATCGCCGAGCGTGTCAACGGTGACGATGACGCGAGCCCGATCGGCTGGTGCCTCGCCGCCGCAGGCGGCAAGCGTGCAGGCGAACGGAATGCTCAGCGTGAGGAGGAGAACAGCGCGCATGTCAGTTGAGGCCAGGGGAGTACGGTGAACCGCAGTGCACTCCGAGTACGACACCCCCACGGGACAAAGCGTTGCGCGCAGACCCCGAAGGCGCTGTCTCACACCCGCCGCGTGTGCACCAGCTCCTGCGGTCGGCGACGGAACCAGCTGGCCACGAGATAGAACTCGTCGAGATCGTGTGTGGGCACATCGGCGCCCTTGGGATCAGCGTCGTGAAACACACGCGCGCACAACGCGTCCAGTGCGCGCTGTTCGTCGGGCGACTGCGGCAGCGGCACATCGGCGCGCACCGTGCCGCGGCGCACGAGGTACACACGTCCCAGTCCCGACGCGGTCGCCACGTCATAGCGAAAGGTGAGACGGTCCATACTCGCCTGGAAGCGTGAGACACGACCGTACAGCCACGTGAGTCGCTCGGTCTTGTCACGCCAGACCGCCGCGTGTTCAAAGCGCATGGCCTCCGAGGCCTGCTGCATGCGCGCGCGCGCGACGTGCAACAACGAATCATCGGACGCATCGAGAAACGCGCTCAGGGCAGCGACACTGGCGCGGTAGGACGCCGTGTCACCCTTGCCAATGCACGGGCCGGCGCACGTACCCACCTCGGCGCGCAAACACCCGGGTGTGCGCTGCCTGCCGCGCGCGACTCCACTTGTCGAGTCGCTGAACCACAACGATGGGATCGACGCGCCTGCCACGACTTCTTCGATCGCACAATCGCGCACACCCGACAGCTCGGCGAGCGTGCGCACGGCGTCACGCACGTCACCGACACGCCGGAACGGTCCCCACAACCGTTGAGCGCGCGCGTCATCTGTTCGGCGTACCACACGCAGTCCCGGCACCACGCCAGCGGTCACGGCGATATATGCGCGCGGCCATTCGTCAGTGACCATGGCACTGTTGAAATGCGGACGGTGCTGTTTGATCAGCCGCAACTCCTGCAGCAGTGCACCGAACTCGTTCGGCGCGTACTCCCACTCGAGCGCGGTCGCATGCCGAAGAATGCGGGCCGACTTGTTGCGACGGCCCTTGGCGCGAAAGTAGGAGAGCAACCGGGTGCGTAGCGCGCGAGATTTGCCCACGTAGATCACGCGACCGCCGCCAGCGAGCATGCGATACGTGCCGGGAAGGTTCTCGCACCGCTCGCGCACCTGGGCGAGCATCGCGGCACGTTCAGCCGCTGTCGCTCGTGCCGGTCGGACGGCCATGTCAGTCGTCCGTGTGCGTGGACGGCGTCACAACACTCGCCGTCTGCAGGTACTGCGCGCCCCACGCACGCAGCGTTTCGATGCACGGAATCGCCGATTCGCCCAGCGGCGTGAGTGCATACTCAACGCGCGGTGGCACCACCGGGAAGACGGTGCGCGATATCAGCCCGGCGCGCTCCAGCTCACGCAACTGCTGTGTGAGCATCTTGTGGTTCACCTTGGCAAGATCGCGCCGCAGCTCGTTGTACCGCCACACACGCTCTCGCAGCCGCCACAGGATTGGCATCTTCCACTTGCCGCCAACGACATGCAGCGCCAGCTCAACCGGATTGTTGAATAACTGCCCATCAAACGTGAACGGTGGCATCGCGCGCTTTCCTTTGGGTAAGTATCACCCCCAAAAGTGCATACTACCTACCGAAGTGTGCAACAGATAGGCTCCGGCTGTTCATCGTATCCCTGCCTTCCGGAGCGGTCATGAGTGAGAACATCAATGTGGTGCACACCGGGCTGTCGAAGCGAGTGTTGTTGATCGCGGCCAATCCGTCCGTGTCGTCTGTGACCGGGTGGCCGGTCGGATTCTGGTGGTCAGAACTCACCCACCCCTACTGGACATTTGCCGACGCGGGATATGCGGTGGATATTGCCAGTCCGGACGGAGGAGCGCTCGTCGCCGATTCGTACTCCGACCCCGACGACGCGAGCGGCTACTCAGCACACGATATGCTGTCGCTCGGCTTCAAACGATCCGCCCCGCATGCGGCGCTGCTCGAGCAAACACGACCGCTCGACACGATTGGCGTGCATGACTATGACGCGGTGTTTCTGGTGGGCGGGCAGTCGCCGATGTTTACCTTCATTGACAACGCGCCGTTGCACGCACTGGTAGCAGCGTTCCATGACGCTGGCAAAGTGACGGCGCTGGTGTGTCATGCGACCTGTGTGCTGCTCAAGGCACAAAAGGCCAACGGTGAGCTGCTGGTGTCGGGACGCACGTGGACTGGTTTCGCCAACAGCGAAGAGCAGTTTGCCGACGATTTTGTAGGTCAGCGGTTGCAACCCTTTCGCATTGAAGACGAAGCACGCGCGATCGCCAATACCAATTTCATTGTGGACCAGCGGTTTCGCGCGTTTGCTGTTCGAGACGGAAACCTGATTACGGGACAGCAGCAATATTCGGGTGCCGCCGCGGCTCGACTGGTGATCGAGGCGCTGGGGCGTTGACCCACTGGACGGCTCGCTGGCAGCGCTCGTTCATCACGATTCACTGCACCCTCACCTATACCAGAGCATCACATGACCACCACCGCGTTCCGCATCGCCATCGTTGGAGAAGGCAACGTTGGCCGAGCCCTGGCCAGTCGTCTGCAGTCGGTCGGGCAGTCGGTGTGTTTTGGTGTGCGGTCGCTCACTGCGGCGGACATACCGCAGTCCGTTACACCGCGACTGCTGACTCCAGACGCGGTGCGCAGCGCTGACATCGTGTTCCTCGCGGTGCCAGCACACGCTGCCGTGGACGCGCTTGCGCACGCTGAGCTCGGCGCCCGCCTCGTGGTGGATTGCACAAATCCGGTACGCTGGGACAACGGTCCTGTCGTCGCGGCGCCGCAAGAGGGATCCGTCGCGCAGCAGCTGGCCGCTGCGTATCCCACGGCGCGTGTCTTCAAGGCCTTCAATCATTTCGGCGCCGAGATTCACGCGAGCCCGGCACTTCGGCATGGCGCGGCGGATGTGTTTGTGGCGGGAGATGACGCAGATGGAAAGGCGACGGTGATGGCGCTGGCCAGCGACCTGGGCTTCTCGCCGCGCGATGCGGGACCGCTGCGCAACGCCGCGCTGCTCGAAAACATGGCGGTGCTCTGGATTCACCTCGCGACCGTAGGCGGTCACGGTCGGCAGTTCGCGTTTCGCATGGAGTCGCGCGCCGAGTAGCCGGCAGTGCTCAGCCGCGCCGCACTACATCGCCGTCAGTACCGTTGGTCCACGCTCATACGGTATGCTATCGCGAAATGCCTGCGCTTCACGACGAATCTGCACGAGCTCCGGCTCGGGAATGCGATCGAGGTTGCGCACCATCATGCCCATGCGCGGATGATTCACGAAACGCTCCCGATGCCGCGCCAGAAAATCCCAGTGCAGCATGGTGTACGGACAGGCGTTCGGACCGGTGCGTTCTTTGGGGTTGTAGCGACAGCTGGCGCAATAATCACCCATGCGCTGGATGTACGCGCCTGTACTCACGTATGGTTTGGATGCAATCGCACCGCCATCACCAAAGGTGCCCATGCCTGCCACGTTCGGTAGCTCGACCCATTCATAGGCATCGGTAAACGCGGCCCAGTACCAGCGAGAGAGCGCATCCGGACGCACGCCGAGCAGCGTGGCAAAGTTGCACTGCACCATAAGGCGCGCGATGTGATGCGTCCTCCCGTGATCGCGCACGTGGCGTATGGAATCCGACAGGCAACGCATCTCGCACGCTCTTGACGCAGCGCCTACATCACCGAACGTCGCATCCTCCGCACCGTACCCCTCACCATCGGGCGCCCAGAACCAGCGAGGCAACGGCAGCGTGGCGTCGAGGGCATTCACACTTCGCAACGACGGCATCATGTGCCAGTACATGCCACGCATGTATTCGCGCCAGCCGAGAATCTGTCGAATGAAGCCCTCCGCACTGGCAATCGGCACGACTCCCTCGCGGTAGGCGCGCTCGGCGCGCTGCACAACTTCGAGCGGGTGCAGCAGCCCGACGTTGATGATCGATGAGAGCGCCGAATGCAACAACTCATGCTCACCCTGCACCAGTGCGTCTTCGTACGGCCCGAACTCACTGAGTCGCTCCGTCACAAAACGCTCAAGCCACGCCCGTGCATCTCGGCGGGTCACGGGCAAGCCAAACGACTCCACACTTCCCCAGCGTCCCTTCCAGGCTGCGACACGGGCCATCTGTTCGAGGGTGATTGCATCCGGCGCCACATGAAACGGTGCCGGCACCGGACGTCCCTTTGGCCAAGGCTTGCGATTCTCCGCATCGAAATTCCATGCCCCGCCTTCGGGTTTGCCGTTGTCGGTCATCAGCACGTTCCACTTGCGGCGCATATCGCGATAGAACCACTCCATGCGATACTCCTTGCGCCCGTCGCTCCACGCGGTGAAGTCCTCGCGTGTAGACAAAAATCCACGGTCAGGACGCAGTACCAGCTCGACGTTGCGTGGCGCCAACACTTTGGCCAGTTCGTCATACTGTTCCTGCATATCCCATTCGCGCGGCTCCGTGGCCACGACACGATATGCGCCCGTCTCTTCAGCAATGCGCGCTAACCCTTCGGCGTACGATGGTGCGCGTTCCATCCGCACCGTGTAGCCAGCGTGGCGCAGTGCCTCGGCGAAGTGTCGCATGGCCGAGAGAATCAGCACCAGCTTCTGACGATGCCATGGCAACGATGCGCCCTTGCTCACGGATTCGAGCAGCACGACCACGACGTTGTCGCGTGGCGTTGCCGGAATGGGCGCAACCGCTCGGGAGCATTCCCACGGGGCAACGAATGCAAGCGTAGGGCGGGTCATGGCGAGCTCTGCGCAGCGGACATATACGGAAAAACGATCCGGCAAGGCTTCGGCGTTCCCTACCCGCTCCGCGCCATCAGACGGCGCACGGGCCATGTTGCGTGAGTCGGCCGGAGCAGCGACGCCTTGCCACTTGCTGAAGACGGTGTACGGAGGCAGTGTCAGGCAGCCGCGCTACACGTTCCTTCTCCTCGATAATCCGTCAGCATGCCGCTGCGCACGCTTGTCCGCTTTCTGTATGGGGCGCTGGCCTTCGCCACGCTGCCAGTCGGCGCGCAGATCGCCCCTGCGGCGGCCGCGGTCTCCGCGCGTACCGTTCCGCTTGCGCTCGCCGATAGCACGTACTGGCGACTGGTGACGGAGCTTTCTGAGCCCGCCGGTTGGTTTCGCAGCGAGAACTTCGTATCCAACGAGATGTTGTGGCAGCATGTCATCGCGCCGCTGCGACACACCGTCCCGAAGGGACACGCGTATCTGGGCGTTGGTCCGGAGCAAAACTTCACTTATATCGCGGCGCTTGAACCGTCGATCGCATTCATCGTCGACATTCGTCGTCAGAATCTGGCGCTGCATCTGTACTACAAGGCGCTCTTCGAGCTTGCGGAGACACGCGCCGAGTTTCTGAGCCTGCTCTTCGCGCGTCCGCGGCCGATCGGTCTCGATACGCTCGCCACAGCGCAGCGCCTGCTTGATGCCTACAGTGCAGTGTCGCTTGACTCCACATTGCTGGCGCGCACGTGGGAACGCGTGCAATCACATCTGACGAACACCCGCGGGTTCACGCTCACCGACGACGACCGCCTCTTGCTGCGTCGGGTGGACAGCTCCTTCGCGATGGCCGGACCGGAGATCAACTATTCGTTCGTACTCGAGTACGGACAGAACACCTTTGGTTCACGCAACATGCCGTCGTACTCGACGTTGCTCCGACAGGATGATGGCGCCGGTGTGAATCGCAGCTTTCTCGGCAGTGAGTCGGTGTATCAGGCGGTGCGCCGCATGCATCAACGCAATTTGATTGTGCCGGTCACCGGAGACTTCGCCGGACCGCACGCTTTGCAGGCTGTGGGCGCATGGTTGCGCGCGCATCATGTCACCGTGGGTGCGTTTTATCTGTCCAACGTGGAGCAGTATCTCTTTCAGAACAGTGACACGTGGCCACAGTTTTACGGAAATGTGTCGCAGCTGCCGCTCGACAGCACCAGCACGTTCATTCGATCGGTAACGAATCGATGGGGTCGCAGCAGCGGTCAGGGCCCGCTCATGTCGCAGCTCATCGCGCCCATTGAGCGCACTGTCGACGCGTTTCGCACCGGACGTGTGCAGTGGTACGAGGACGTGATCGCGATCGTGCGCCCCTGACCGCGCTACACGCGCAGATAGTCAGGACGCCATTGACGAATCGACTGTTTGATGGACTTCCCATCTGTCAGTTTGCCGGACAGCACATCACGCACCAGTCCTTCGACTTCCGCATCACTGGCAAAACGAAGCGCAATCAATTGACGGGCCGTCAACTCGGGAATGCGCGCCGAGAGATCGGCTGGCAGCACCCGCTCGAGGCGCAGTCGCTCTTCCAATCGGATGAGGCGGTCCTGAGCGCGCAGCGGGAAGAGCCGAGTGAACGCGTAGGTGCCGAAGAGGGCTCCCGCCCCGACCAGATCGAACAGGCTGTCTGCGTCCCGATTCGTGATCGCACGCGTGATGGACCAGACGAGATACACCATCACCAACGGCGCGGTCACATAATGATATCCCGGCACGAGCTGCATATGATTCGCGAACGTCTGGGGCGCTTTGGCAGGCATGGCTGTTGGTGAATTGGGAAGTGGTGACAGTCGCTACGATTGCGGCAACACCGTGCGGGCTACCTTCGCCACGTGCTCTGCGGTGATGCCATACTCCTGAAACAGTCGGCTCGCCGGTGCACTGGCACCGAAATCTTCAATACCGATCACCGCACCTGAATCGCCGACGAGCGCGTGCCATGACATCGGGTGCGCCGCTTCAATCGCGATGCGCGGAACACCAGCGGGCAGTACGCGGTGTCGATATTCTACGTCCTGCACGGCGAACAGCTCCATGCTTGGCACACTCACCACGCGAACACGCAGCCCCTCGGACTCCAGCGTGGACGCGGCGTTCAGTGCCACACCTACCTCACTGCCAGTCGCCATCAGCACGAGGTGCGGATGTCCACCGTCCGTTTGTTGCAGCACATAGGCGCCGTGCGACACGCCGGTACGCGCGCGATCAGCCACGCCGAGCCATGGCAGCTTCTGGCGCGACAGCACAATCGCCACGGGCCCACCGCGGTGCGCCACGGCCAGCTTCCAGCACTCCATCACTTCAGAGGCATCGGCGGGGCGCATGACGGTGAGCCCGGGAATGCAGCGCAGGCTTGTGAGGTGCTCAATGGGCTGATGCGTCGGGCCGTCTTCACCCAGACCGATCGAATCGTGCGTGAACACGTAAATCACGCGCTGCTTCATCAGCGCAGCGAGACGAATCGCCGGGCGCATGTAGTCAGCAAACACCAGGAACGTGCCGCCAAACGGAATGTTGCCACCATGCAGCGCGATCCCATTCATGATCGCGCCCATCGCGTGTTCGCGAATGCCGTAGTGGATGTAGCGACCCGCCGGATTGTCTCCGGTGAAGAGCGACTCGCCCTGGAGCTGCGTAAGATTCGACCCGGTGAGATCGGCTGATCCGCCAAGCAGTTCTGGCAACGCGGGCGCCAGTGCAGCCAGGACTGCGCCGCTGGCGGCACGGCTGGCTACGGCACCGCTGGAGGCATCGAAGCGGGGAAGCGCTTCTTCCCAGCCATGCGGCAAATCACCCCGCATGCGCCGCTCCAGCGCATCTGCCATCGCTGCATGCTCATCGCGATAGCGATGCCAACGCTTGAGCCAGTCTACCCGTGTCTCGGCGCGCGCGCTCACCGCTTCGCGCCAATGTGCCGCGGCGTCTTCCGGCACAAAAAACGGCTCGCGGCTTGGCCATGCGTAGGCGTCTTTCGTGAGTTGGATTTCCTTCGCACCGAGTGGCTCACCATGCGCCTTGGCGGTGTCCGCACGGTTTGGCGAGCCGTATCCGATGATCGTACGCGTGACAACCAGCGTTGGGCGCTGCCTGTCGGACTTCGCCTCAGCAATTACCCGATCAATGGCGTCCTGATCGTTCACATCATCCAGTTGCAACACCTGCCAGCCGTACGCGGTGAATCGCTGCACGACATCATCGCTGCAGGTGAGATCCGTGCGTCCATCGATCGTGATGCGGTTGTCATCAAAGAAGCCGATCAATCGGCCAAGCTTGAAGTGACCGGCAAATGACGCCGCCTCGTGCGAGATGCCCTCCATGAGGCAACCATCGCCGGCGATGAAATACGTGTAGTGATTGACGACGTCGTGGTGTTCACGATTGAACGTGGCTGCGAGATGTCGTTCCGCCACCGCAAAGCCCACGGCGTTGGCTACGCCTTGGCCAAGCGGTCCTGTCGTGGTTTCGACACCCGCGGTGTGTCCAACTTCGGGATGTCCCGGTGTCCTGGAGCCCCACTGCCGAAACGCCTTGATATCGTCGAGCGACACATCGTAGCCCGCGAGATGCAGCGAACCGTAGAGCAGCATTGATGCG
>JBGTOG010000085.1:0-20875 GCA_041742675.1 Gemmatimonadaceae bacterium
GGCCGCCGTCGTTGTCCCCGCTGTTGCCGCCGAGATTCCCGTGCCCGCCGCCTCAGCCATACGCGCGCGGTTCAGCGCGTCGTACGCCGCCGTTACCGCCGCCGCCGGCTGCATCCGCCAGTTCGGCTGCGCGTAGGCAGACGGCGCAAGCACTGCAACGCGCCGAATCTCTTCGACGAGCAGATCCCGGATGTCGCGCCCTTCATCGTACACCACTCGCGAACCGGCCAGCATGCTGAAGCCGCCGCCACCTTCGGCGCGGTAGTTGTTGAGCGCCAGCGTGAACGAATCGGTGGCCGCCACATCCCGTCCCCGCCAGCGCAGCGTCGTCACGCGCTCACCCGGCGCTCGCGATACATCCAGCACGTACTCCACACCCGAGAGAATCTCGAAGTTGTAGCCCGGCACATCGGGTGACACGATCCCTCCGTCGCGCACCGCGCCATTTGGCCCGGTTGTGCGGTAGTAGCGCGCCGAGTGCTCCAGATAGGCCCGCAGCTGCGCGCCGCTGATGCGGATCGCGCGCAGCGTATTGTCATACGGATAGAGGCGGGCCAGCTGCGCCATCGTGATCGGCCCGGGCTCGAACGCGGCATCAAGTGAAAATGCCGCCGTCGCGGCGATGTCCGCACCCGCAGTACGTCGCATCACTTCCAACATGAAGTCTGTGATCGGCATGTCAGCAACGCGCGCGCTGTCCGAGCGCCAGGCCACGGTGGTGCGACCCAGCGGGGCATTGACCCACGCCAGCGTTTGCTCGTGTGCACTGAGTGTAGCCGCAATCACGGCTGGTGATTCTGGCACATTGTTGAGCCGTACTGACGCACCTCGGCGTGAAGCAATCCGATAGCGCGCGCCATCGCGCACCAGCGCAAACGTCGCGACCGCCACACTGCCCGCCCAGTTGCGAGGTTGCACGATGAGCGTGGTGCCCACCAGCGAATCGATCACCTCGCGGTGCGAATGGCCCAGCACCACCAGATCAATCCCGTCAATTGCGGTGGCCACTTCGCCGGCCACGTTCTCGCGCCCGGCGCCAGTAGAGACCTCATCGTAGCTGGATGGTCCACCGAGTCCGCTGTGCAGCACGACGGCTACCAGGTCGTGCGAGTCGCGTACGGAGCGCACCGTCTCGCGCACATACGGTATGATATCCGCAATCGTGAGGCCCGCGTCGGACAAGTGCGCGCGGTCCCACACCATCGCTCCCGGTGTCGTCGCGCCGATGATCGCGATGCGCACACCGCCACGCGTAACCGTCTGCACACCTGGATATCGCGCTGAACCATCGCGCGATCGCACATTGCCCGCGAGGAACGGGAAGCTGGCCTGCGCCATCGCCGCTTCCCACGTGGGCACACCATAGTTGAACTCGTGATTGCCGATGACCGCCGCGTCGTAGCGCAGCACGTTCATTGCCGCAATCACCGGGTGGACGGTCTGGGGCGACACGCGCGCGGCAACGAACGTGAGTGGATTGCCCTGAAACAGATCGCCGGCGTCCACCAGGACCACCCGATCGCGATGTGCCACGCGCAGGGAGTCCACGACGGTCGCAGCACGGGCGAGCCCACGCGCGGAGTCGGGTCGACCCGACTGGTAATCCCAGCCGCGCAGACGCCCGTGAACGTCAGTGGTGGCGGCGATCAGTATCTCGAGGCTGTCTGGGCGGCCGGCCCCGCGATCACTGACCGTCGCTGACCCACCAGGCGCTCGTGCGCACGCACCAGCAACGACAAGCAGGCCGAGCACTGCAAGGGCGGAGGCAGCGCGCGGTCGCGGCCAGCACCCGCTCGCAGAAAATGTCAGACGCATAAGCATGTGAAATTGTAGTCGCGCACGTGGGCAGATGGCGATATGCGATGGCCTGAAACGTGTTTGGAGCACCCACCGGTGCCCAGTTCAGCCTGCCGGTTGCCCCCGGTTGCCCCCGGTTGCCCTCGTAACGACCTTTCAACGGTGATCGGTCCACTCTGCCCCTGCCGCACCCTCAGCGGTCGCCGCGCCTCGCATGCTCAGGCGTCGATACGCAATCGTGACGCAATCGTCGCTGAAGCAAAACGACGGACGCACAGCCTTTACATCGTGTTGTGGCTTGAGCGGGACCGTCACCCATGAGACCGCTGATCTTCGGGATCGCCGGTGGCACGGGATCCGGTAAATCCACCGTTGCACGCAAGGTGGCCGAGGCGCTGGGCGAGGCCTCGGTCGCGTTCATCGAAATGGATTCGTACTACCGGGATTTTTCGCATCTGTCGCAGCACGAGTTGCACCACTCGGTGAACTGGGATCACCCGGACGCGTTTGACGTTGAGCTGCTGGCTTCGCATCTCGAAGCCCTGGCTCGCGGCGAGGCGATCGAGGTCCCGGTCTACGAGTTCGCGACGCATTCGCGCGGCGTTCAGGTGCGGCGGGTGGAACCGGCCGACGTCATTGTCATTGACGGCATCCTGTTGCTCGCCGACGAGCGGTTACGAACGGTGTGTGATGTGAAAGTCTTCGTGGATGCCGATCCGGACATTCGCCTCATCCGGCGGATACGGCGCGACATGGAATCCCGTGGACGATCGTTGGACTCGGTCCTTGATCAATACCTGTCCACGGTCCAACCGATGCATCTGCAGTTCGTCGAACCGAGCAAGCGCTATGCCGACGTGATCGTCCCGCGTGGCGGCAACAACATCATCGCCATCGAAATGCTGGTCGCCAAGATTCAGCGGCGGCTCGCCGCGCGCACGTCGGCGGTGCGCATATGAATCCGCCACCGCCAGTCACTGACCGCGTCCTGGTTGTCGACGACGAACCGGAAATCGTCGCGCTGGTTGCGTATCATCTGGCCAAGGCCGGATATCGCGTGGCCACCGCAGCAAGCGGACAGGACGCCATCGATATTGCGCGGCGCGAACGCCCGGCGCTTGTCGTGCTCGACCTCATGTTGCCCGGCATGTCCGGCTTCGAAGTGCTCGAAGTCCTGCGCGCGGACGACAACACGCGCGATGTCGCGGTGCTAATGCTCACCGCGCGCCGCGAAGAAGTGGACCGCATCCGCGGCCTCTCGCTCGGCGCCGATGATTATCTCACCAAGCCGTTCTCGCCGCAGGAGCTGGTGTTGCGTGTGGCGGCCATCCTCAGGCGCCTTTCGCAGCCGCAGGTCGCCAGTGCCGATGTACTCGCTGTCGGGCCACTCAAGATTGATCGTTCGGCGCTGACTGTGCAGGTGGATGAACAGCCGGTGGAACTCACGCCCACAGAGTACAAGTTGCTGCTCACGCTCGCGGAACGTCGCGGACGCGTGCAAGGACGTGGACATCTGCTCGAAACCGTTTGGGAAGCGGCGCCTGACATTCAAACACGCACGGTGGATATGCACGTGCAGCGTTTGCGTGCGAAACTCGGAGTCGCGGGTGACCTGATCGAAACCGTTCGCGGGTTTGGCTACCGGTTGCGCTCGTCGCAGCCGCGCGCCTCCTGAGCCATCACCGAATGACGTGCGCCTGACGCAGCGACTGACGCTCTACACGGTACTGATCGCCACACTGCTTGTGCTGACGGTTGGTGTCGTGGTGGAGCGGCGGGTCACGGACCGGCTTCGAAAGGATGCGCGTTTGGAAGCCGTCGAAACGGATGCCGTGTTGCGCAGCATCCGATTGGAGATCGGTGTTGCTGGCATCGCGGCCCTGTTACTTGGACTGGCCGCCTCAGCTATTCTCGCACGATCGGTGGCCCGCCCGATCGAAGAGTTGCGCGATGTCGCGCGTTCGCTGGCTGAGGGCGACATGTCACGTCGACCGCGGCTGCCGGGCAGCGGTGAAGTGGGCGATCTGAGCGATGCACTGCGTCGCCTGGCAGAGCAATCCACCACGCGCATGGATGCGCTGCGCGCTGAAGAGGCGTTGCTGGTGGCACTCACCGAATCGCTGAACGAAGGTGTGGTGGCCGTGGATGCCAAGCAACGCGTGGTGCGCATCAACGAAACGGCGCGTCGCATTCTGCGCTTGCGTGAACCGGTGCCATTTCCTGCAGATTATTTGCCGCGTGATCGCACAATGCGTGATGCATTGGTCGCCGTACTGAAAGGCGAAGAAGCGCTCCCATCGGAAGTGCGCGTGGACGATCGCACGTTGTCGCTCACGGCGCGTCCGTTGCCCAACGGTGGTGCCATTCTCGCGCTGTATGATCTGACGCCGTTCCGTCGGCTGGAAGCGGTGCGTCGCGATTTTGTGGCCAACGTGTCGCACGAGTTGCGTACGCCGCTCACGGTAATCACCGGTTTTGTGGAAACGCTCGCGGACGACGAGCTGCCCGCCGATTTGCGCCGACAGTTTCTTGGCATGACGGCCGCGAATGTGCGTCGCATGCAGCGCATCGTTGATGACCTGCTTGATCTCTCGCGCATCGAGTCGGGCGGCTGGCTGCCCAACCCGGCTGAACTCGATCTGCGTGCGCTCACCGCTGAGATCGTCGGACCGTTGCGTGATCAGGCCGTGGCGAAGGGGCTCACGCTCGCCGTGTGTATTCCCGACGACGTGCGCACTGCCTACGCGGATCCGACGGCGGCGCGTCAGGTGCTGTCGAATCTGACGGAAAATGCGCTGCGACATACGAACAGCGGATCGGTGACGCTTTTTGCGGAAGCGGATCAGACGGGTGTGTGGGTAGGAGTGCGCGACACGGGCACGGGTATTCCGGAGGAGCACCTGCCGCGAATTTTTGAGCGATTCTATCGGGCCGATCCGGGTCGGTCACGCGAGGCGGGCGGGACGGGCCTCGGACTGGCAATTGTGCGGCATCTGGTGGAAGCGCACGGCGGGCGAGTGCGGGCGGAGAGTGCGGTCGGGGCGGGAACGACGATCGCGGCACTGTTTCCGTTTACGCCGGTGGAGGTTGGGTAGGGGCGGGTTTGCGGGGTTCGGTGGTGTGTTGGCGCTCGGGCCGGGGCCGTTGGGGAACCGGAGTTCGGGTCCGAGGCCGTTGGGGCACCGCTGGTGCACTGTTCGGCCTTTCGAAATAAAGTAGGCCGAATAGCCGGAAAGCCTCGAGGCACTCTGTAGCCGCATAGGCGAATCAGAACTGCAACTGCGCCAGTCTTCGCGGCCGAGTGCGATGTCGACTCCGCGAGTAGTCCTGATTCGTCTTTGCGGCTACAAAGTGCCCGTCGGCTTTCTGGCTATTCGACCGACTTTATTTCGTACGATGAACCGAGCCGCCTCGGTGCCGTGAGGATCCTCCTCCTCACCGACTCGCAGCAGTTACCGCTTCGCCGGCCATGCCCTCGCCACCAGCCTCGGCAACAACGCCGCCGCACTGCCCACCAGGGGAAAGATCGACGGCCCCGTGCGCTGCCCCTGGGTAGACGGATTCACCACCAGCACCGTCGACCCATGCGACGCCGCCAGCCATGGCAGCGATGCAGCCGGCTCCACCATGTTGCTGGTCCCCACCGAGATGAACACATCGCAGGCAAAGGTGGCCGTTCGGGCACGCTCCAGCGCTGCCGCTGGCAACGTCTCGCCAAACCACACCACATCCGGGCGCAGCGGAGCCTTGCAGTTCACGCAGGCGGGCGGCTTGACGGGACCAGAGTCGAGTCCGTTGGCGTCCATCGACAGCGGCGCCTCAAAGGCGGGCGAACAATCGGCACTGCACCGCACCCGCAGCAGACTGCCGTGCAGCGACACCACATCGGCATGACCGGCGGCCTCGTGCAACCCGTCTACGTTTTGGGTGAGCAAGGTGCAGCGCGGCAGCCGACGTGCCAGATACGCAATCGCGTCGTGCGCCGGGTTGGGCTTGGCCTGGCGCACCATCGCTCGGCGCGCCGCGTACCAGCCCCACACACGCGCCGGATCCTTGGCGAACGCCTCGGGGGTGGCCAGCTCCTCCGGACTGAACTGCGACCAGAGCCCGGTGAGCGCATCTCGGAAGGTCGGAATACCGCTTTCCGCGGACACCCCAGCCCCTGTGAGCACCGTGACCACCTCCGACGACCGCAGCATGCCGGCGGCGGTGGTGAGGGCAGCGTCGAGGTCGGGCGGAAACTCGGGGGCAGGCGCCGTGGCGGCTGGCAACGTGACCAGCCGGGCTCGCGTCGGATCGGCGGCGCGGGAACGGGAAGCAGCGGGTGGTTTGGTCATGGCTCGCGAAGGTGCAACAGTCTGGGCAAACTGGCAACATCGGACGGGAAATTCCACTGCCTCGGCCGGCCGATGCGCGGAGCTCAGGGCGCGGCCTGACTCTCGGAGAACGGTGCGCCCGGTTCCGGTCGTGACACAATCGTTGCAGTTCCGTGTGGAGCCCGAGACGTAGGTCACGAAGGTTTGTTCAAGCTTGCCGCGAGTCTGCGTGCCAAGCGCAGGCCTCTTTCCCGGATCTTTGCATGAACATGCTTCGTCTGTTGAGCGCGACGGTGGAATCTCGCGCCGTGCGCACCTGCATGCGCGCTGTTTTATATGGAAGTGCCGCGGTACTCACGCTGGTCGTCGCGCCCCCTGCCCTCTCGGCGCAGTCGGCACCGGCTGTTGGTCGGATCGCCGGTCGCGTGATCGATGCATCGACGGGTCTCGGCATCACGGGCGTTGGTGTGGTAGTTGACGGCACCACGATCGGAACGCAAACCGGCGTCGATGGGCGGTACGTCATCGCGCGTGTGCCTGCGGGCACAGTGACGCTGCAGGTGCGGCGCATCGGCTACGGTCCCAAGACGATCACGGGACTCATGCTGCCGGCCGATGGTGCGATCGAACAGAACGTCACGCTTGAAGAAGCGAAGACCGAACTCGCGGCCATTTCCGTTTCGGCCGAAGCAGAGCGCGGCTCTGTCAACGCAGCACTCGATGCGCAGCGTACGGCCACCGGCATCGTGAATGCGATCACCGCCGAGCAGATCGCGAAAAGCCCGGACGGTGATGCGGCGAAGGCGATTCAGCGCGTGAGTGGCGTGACCGTACAGGATGGTCGCAGTGTGTTTGTGCGCGGTCTTGGCGAGCGTTACACGGTTACCAACCTCAACGGTACGCGATTGCCGAGTCCGGAGCCGGAGAAGCGCTTCGTGCCGCTCGACATGTTTCCGTCAGCGTTGCTGCAGTCGATCAATGTGAGCAAGACGTTCACTCCGGATTTGTCTGGTGACTTCTCGGGTGCCTCGGTAGACATTCAAACGCGCGATTTTCCAGCGCGTCGTGCGGTGACCTTTTCCGCGTCGCTGGGTGGGAATGATCTGGCCACAGGACGGCAAATCGAAGCCGCGCCAAGCAGTGGCAGCGAGTGGCTTGGATTTGGCTCAGGCTCTCGTCCGCTTCCACCGCAGCTCGCGTCCGCATCTGCGGTGGGACAGCTCGCGACGCGGCAGGAGATCAATGGCGCGATCAACTCACTGCGCAACACCTGGACGCCCGTGCGACAGGCAGGCCTGCCGAACGGTTCATTGGGCATGTCAGTTGGTGGACAGGATCCCTTCTTTGGGCTCCGCATTGGCTACCTGGCGTCGCTCACGTATTCCGCGACGCAGGATATCCGACAGGATGATTATCAGGCCAACCCGATCCAGCGCGATGGCGTACCTCAGGTGCTGGAGTCCTGGACTGGCCAGGGCAGCAGCCGAGGCGTTTCCTGGGGCGGCATGTTCAACCTCAGCAGCCTGATCACGTCCAACACGCGCCTTTCGCTCAACAACACGTACACGCGCTCTGCCGACAGCGACGCCAGGCGTACGTCAGGTGAGGCGTTCGCCTTCTCACTGGCCACGATCGAGCGCCAGACACTTCGCTACGTCGAGCGCGCCATTCGCAGCACTCAGCTTAAGGGTGAGCACACCGTCGGCGCTCGTCAGCAGCTCGACTGGACGCTGTCCACCGCGGGCGTCGTCCGCAAGGAGCCTGATCGCTCCGATCTCGTGTACGCGCAGTTCGGCGTGGGCGAGCCGTTCTCGTGGAGCGATGGTAACCCCGACGTTGCCCGCCGCACTTTCGGCGATCTTGTGGAAGACAATTGGAGCGTCGGGTCGAACTACAAGCTTTCCTTGACCAACGGAGTCGATGCACCGTCGCTCAAGGTTGGCGCCACCTATCGGAGCACCGATCGCTCGGCGGTAAATCGTCAGTTCAGCATTATCTCAACGTTTGTGCCGACATCAGACCGCTCGCGGCCTGCGGAAGAGCTGTTTGATGGTCGTTTTACCGGAGCGAACGACAACGTCTTCAACATTCTCAACGTCGCCGAAGACGGTGTGTACAATGCAAGCGAGCGATTGACGGCCGGCTACGCCATGCTTGAGTTTCCGATCGGTGATCGCATCAAGATCATTGGCGGTGCTCGCGTGGAGAATGCAGTCATCAACGTGAATACATCGCTTTCGAACAACAACGTCTTCACCTCTGGTCTTGACAACACCGACATCCTGCCCGCGTTGGTGCTGAATATCAAGACGGGTGACCGAGGGCAGGTGCGTGCCTCCGCGTCCCAGACGCTCGCGCGTCCCGAGTATCGCGAGCTCTCGCCGGTGCAGTATCTCGAAGTGGTGGGCGGTCAGATCACGCGCGGCAATGGCGATCTCGTGCGCACGCTGATTCAGAGCTATGACCTGAAATACGAGATGTTCCCCAACTCGGGCGAGGTGCTCAGCGTGGGTGCCTTTATCAAGCGCTTTGACCGTCCTATCGAGCGGATTGACATCGCGACGGGTGGCCAGCCATTGGTGTCGTTTTTTAATGCGACGTCGGCGAACAACATCGGGGTGGAGCTAGAAGCACGAAAGGGCCTCGGCGGGCTGGCCGAAGTGCTCGAGCCGCTGGCCGTGTTCAGCAACGTCACGCTGATGCAGAGCGACATCGTCGTAGGAGGCGATGCCTCAGCGAATACCAACAGCAATCGCCCGATGATGGGGCAGGCGCCGTGGGTGGTGAACGGCGGTGTCACGTATACGGGTCGGACGAGCGGTACCTCGGCGACGCTGCTCTACAGCGCGGTGGGCGCACGCATTTATAGCGCGGGCACGATTCCGTTTCCCGATGTGTACGAGCAGCCCCGACATCTCGTCGACCTGTCGCTGCGCATGCCGCTGGGTGACAAGTGGACATGGCGCCTCGACGCCCGCAACCTGCTCGACGCCCCGTTCAAGCTGACGCAGGGACCGGTCACTCGTGAATCGTATCGTCTGGGCCGTAACGTGTCACTGGGCGTGCAGTGGCGTCGGTGACCGGTTCGTGACATTGTAGTCGCCGGATGATGACAGTGTGACAACAGTTTGAGGGCATCGGGGCTCGTCCCCGTGCCCTCTTTCACTTTCTTACGCACAGGATGCCCATGTCATTTCCACTGTCACGCCGGTTGCTGCAGTTCGGCGCCGTCGCCAGTCTCTTCGCCATTGCCGCTTGCGGTGATGACAACGGCACTGATCCCACTCCGCAGCCACAGCCGCTCGTTGCACCAAGCGGCGTCTCGGCTTCCGCTACGTCTCCCAGAGCAGTGACGGTCACGTGGGCCGCGGTGACGGGTGCCGCCTCCTACGCAGTGGAACAGGCGACCGGTACCGCCGGAACCTTCGCTAGCGCTGGCGTCGTAACCGATCCCTCAATCTCCATCGCCAATCTCACGCCGAATACGACGTATCGCTTTCGGGTGCGCGGTGTACGTGGAAGCGATCTGAGCCCCTTCTCGACCGAAGCATCTGTTACCACCCCGAACGAAGCGCCGGTCGCGCTTGTCGCTCCCACGGGTCTCAATGGATCGGCGCAGTCAGCCTCCACGATTCGTGTTGTTTGGACTGCAGTGCCAACTGCCGGTGCATACGAAGTGCAGCGGGCCACGCTGACCGGTGAGTTTGCGGCGCTCGATACCACGACGGCACTGGAATACACTTCGACTGGTATGCTGCCGATCACGGACTATCGTTTCCGTGTCCGCGCTATCCGTGGCAACGAAACCGGCCCCTTCTCGGCCGCAGTAACCGTGCGTACGGCGGCGGCGACCACCGTGGCGGTATCAGCCGACGTTACCACGAACACTACGTGGACTGCCAACAACATCTACCAGCTCACGCGCATCATCTCCGTTGCCAACGGAGCGACGCTTACGATCCAGCCGGGAACACGTGTCATCGGCGGAGCGATCACGGCGGGCCAGGCGCCTCCAGTGACCGCGCTTATGGTCCTTCGCGGTGCACGCGTCAACGCAGTCGGCACGCGTGAAGCGCCAATCGTGATGACCTCGTCCGCGGCCGAAGGCAACCGCTTCCCGGGTGACTGGGGTGGACTGATCATCGTGGGTAACGCGCGCTCCAACCGCACTGGTCGCACGGTGGTTGAAGGTCCCGCCCCGGCAGACACCGTGGGCTGGGACGGCGGTACGAATGACACCGACAACTCCGGTGACTACCGCTACATGCGCGTTGAGTTCGCTGGCGCCGCAGCCCAACTGAATGTGGAGCTCAACAGCTTCTCTATGTATGCGGTGGGCAGTGGCACGCGCATGGAGCACCTGCAGGCCATCCGCGGCCTTGACGACATGTTCGAATGGTTCGGTGGCACGGTGGACAGCCGCTACCTGGTGTCGTACGAGTCGGGCGACGACCATTTTGATGCTGCAGAAGGGCATCGCGGCCGTCACCAGTTCCTGATCGGCTTGCAGACTGGTCCTCGCGTCTTCCCACGTCCTGGCAACCCGGGCGCGCTCTCGTCTGAGCAAAGCGGCTTCGAGGTGGACGGCTGCGGCGCTATCTCGGGCAGCTGTGCGCAGGGATACAACTCGACACCGTACAGCATGCCGGTGTTCGCCAACTTCACGATGGTTGGACCTGGACCGGGTGTGCTGCCAGCTCGCCCGAACGGTGACGGCTCGCTCGGTGCGAATATCCGCCGTGGTACCGGTGGCGTGTGGGTAAACGGTGTGCTTGCACGTTGGCCGGAAGCCGCGATCTCGTTATTTGATCCGGAAACTAACCAGCGCCTCACGGAAGACTCGTTGAGCATCACGAACCTCGTGTTTGCCGACAATGCACGTGACTATGACGCGATTGGCGCCACCAACCGCTTCGGTCAAGCCAGCAAATTCGCGAGCAGCAACAACCGTACGACGACAGCGGCTGGTCACACGCTGTTCGTGAACGTTCCGGCGGCCGCGACGACCGTGCCAAACAACTTCGCATTCGATTGGCGTCCTGCGGCCGGTTCGATCCTGCGAACGGGCGGTACAGGCCCCGTATTCTCGGGTCGCATCGCGAATCGCGTCACGAACTTCTTCGGCGCCACGATGCTTGGTACGACATACATCGGTGCGATCGATCCAGACGCCACTGATCCGTGGTACGCAGGCTGGACGCGCTACTTCCAGAACTGATTTCCACTAACTTCACTGGGGGCCGGACTCGCACTGCGCGGGTCCGGCCCCCACGTTCTTTCCATGACCGAACATTTCATGTTACATCACGACTGTACGCCGAACGACACGCCACGACATCGTTCATTCTCTGTCAACGCGCAATCTCGCATTACGCTGTTGCTGCTGACACTGCTGCTCGCTTTCCTTCCCGCCTGCGGCGAAGACGCCGATGCAAAGCGTCGCGCGGACGCCATGGCCAACGACACCACCGTACTGGAACCCGGTGCAGTTCGTCAGCCGATTCCTCCCGGTGTAGATCCCGCCATGGTCGAGTGGCGATCTGATGGTAAGCTCATCGCAAATCGGGATTCCCTGTACAAGACACCGGGCTACGTCGTCGACAGCATCTTCACCCCTGAGGAAGCGCTGCGTCGATTCCAGACGGAGGCCGGCGGTGTGCCGGTCACATCGCTCAGCGGCGGCGAACGCTCACTTGACGCATTGCTCACACGCTACTGGGCCACTCTGGTTCGCGGGGACTCCTTAGCGCTGACGCCGATCGTGCTAAGCAAGCCGGAGTTTGCGTATCTCTACTTCCCGGAGAGCGATGAGCCCGGCAACGGTATGCAACCGCACATCTCCTGGCTGCTCTTGTCGAACAACAGCGGGCGCGGACTTTCGCGTGCGCTCGCGACCGCCGCGAAGTCCGATTCCACGTTGCGAGGCACGACGTGTTCCGATCGAAAGCTGCGGGCGGGTGTCAGCACGATCATCGGTCCATGCGCGATCATTCGCATGAAGGATGCACTCCCGGATACCGTCTGGATCACGGCGCACGTGATTGAACGCGGCGGTGTGTACAAGCTCATGAGCTTCGCGAACGAACTGTGATGAAAGCCCGCGTGCGCTCGCGCTGCGCTGTTATCGGGTCGCTCCTGTGCATTGCCGCGTGTGGCGCACCGTCCGATGCGTCGTCCCGCGTTGCGACCGCGACTGACTCAGCGCGTGGGAGCGACAGCAGCAGCGTCGACCTGCTCGGCGCCGGCGCCACGTTCCCGTATCCGCTCTACTCGCGATGGTTCAATCGTTTCGCGCAGGACAGCGGCATTCGCATCAACTATCTGTCGATCGGTTCAGGTGGCGGCATTGATCAACTGATCGCCGACAGCGTGCATTTCGGCGCCAGCGACGTTCCCATGACCGACGCCGAGATCGCACGCGCCCCTGGCGCACGCGTGGTGCACATCCCGATGGCGCTCGGCGCGGTCGCGCTGACGTATCAGCTCGAGGGACTGGCTCGGCCGCTGCGACTCACGCCGTCCGTGATCGCCGAACTTTTCCTCGGCGCCATCACCACGTGGAATGATCCGCGACTCGCGGCACTCAATCCCGACCTCGCGCTCCCGGACGATAGCGTACGCGTGATTCATCGCGCCGACGCCAGCGGCACCTCGTTCATCTTCTCTGACTATCTGTCGACGGTGAGCGAAGCGTGGGCCAACGGCCCCGGACGCGGCAAGGACATCGTGTGGCCGGTTGGTGTAGGCGGGAACGGGAACGCAGGTGTGGCCGCACAGGTGAAACAAACACGCGGTGCGATCGGCTACGTCGAGGGCAACTATGCGCGACTCAACAGGCTGCCGGTTGCCCGCGTGCAAAATGCAGCCGGCGCGTTCGTTGCACCCGCCGCGTTTGAAATAGCCTCTGCGGCCGTCAATGTGCTCGACGCTGTGCAGGAGCCAGCCGATCTGCGCGTGTCATTGGTGAATGCGCCAGGCAGGCAATCGTATCCGATTGCGTCGTTTTCGTGGCTACTCGTTGCACCGTCGGCGCTCACCTCGATGGAAACGCAACAGCTCCTGCGCTTCCTGCAGTGGGCGCTCACAGATGGCGAGCGCACGGCACGAGAGTTGGGGTTTGAACCGCTACCCACCGTGCTGGCGGAACGAGTACTCGCCTCAACGCGTGCACAACTGCAACCGGCGGCGTCGCGTCGCTGACAAATGTTTGCGCAGCGCGGTAGCCCGCGGCGGCGCGTCGTAGAGTTCCTGCGCCGGATCGTGTGACGCACCCGTTACGGCGCATGCGATACACTGACACGTAGTGAGTGTAGTCTGACTGATGACTCGTCACGACACGCTCACCCGACCGGCGACTGACATTGCGTGCGTGCGCCCGACGCGCTCACCCGTCGCGGCACAGCGCACGTGATCCTCGATGCAGGAGGCAGCGGCCGACATGTGGATGTGAATCTCGCCTCGCTCACCACCGGACTGGTGGTCATGTCCGGTCGGGCCGAAACACTCGTGGAAATGAGCATCGCCTCGTTGCTCGAGCGTGATCGTGCAAAGGCCGAAGCCGTCATCGCCGCCGATGCCGAACTGGACCGCATGGAAGTGGAGCTTGAACAACTCGCGCTTTCACTGCTCGCGCTTCAGCACCCCGTGGCGCGTGACCTGCGACTGGTCATTGGCGTGATTCGTGTGGCCAGCGATGTCGAACGCATTGGCGATCACGCCGTAAACATTGCGCAGAGCACCGTACGACTCGTAACGGCCGGCATCGTGGTACCACCGTCGCCCGCGCTGGTGGATATGGCGCGCCGTACGCGCCGCATGGTCAGCGATGCCCTCGATGCCTTCATTCGTAGCGATGGTGCACTGGGCCGCTCGCTGCGCTCCGCCGATGACGCGATCGATGCGTTTCATGATCTTATCTTTCGCGGCATGCGCTCCCACATGATGGAGAACGCGAGTACTGTCGATGCATCGCTGGAACTGATGTTGGTGTCACGCAATCTCGAGCGTGTGGCTGACCTTGCCACAAACATCGGCGAGAACGCCGTGTTTCTGGCGGAAGGTGTGCAGGTCCGGCACCGCAGTAACCCGGCGGACTAGTCGCCCGCGCTCCACTGGCGCGAGCGCTGCGCTTCACACATCATGCAGTCATGTCTCTGCCTCGACTGCCGCGCTCGTCCGCATGACCGAACCTGTCGCCCCACCGCAGCGCATTGCGGCGATTGATATCGGGTCCAACTCCATTCGGCAAATCGTCGCCGACGTGTCGCCAAGCGGCCAGATTCGCGCCGTAGACGAAATGAAGGCCATGCCGCGTCTGGGCGAAGGACTGGAAGCGACGGGGGCCCTGGGGCGCACGGCGATCGACACGGGCGTTGCCGCCGTGCAGCGCATGGTTGTGCTGGCGCGAAAACTTGACGCCGTCCGCATCGAAATCGTGGCCACGAGCGCTGTACGCGACGCCTCCAACGCCGCCGACTTCACCGGCCGAATCGCCGAAGAGACGGGCATCCCGGTGCGCGTGCTCTCCGGTGAGGAAGAAGCCCTGCTCTGTTTTCGCAGCGCACTGGCGCACTTCGAACTGGGATCCGGCCGTTCATTGGTCATGGATATTGGCGGTGGATCGCTCGAACTCGTGCTGGCCAAGGATGGACTGATCGAGCGCGTGGCGTCATTGCCATACGGCGCTGTACGCCTGACCGAGCGCTTTCTGCAACCGGAGATCAGACCGCGCGCTGTACGCGAGTTGCGGGCACATGTGCGCGACGGCCTCAAGCGCGCCATGCCGGTGAAGGATTGGCGTGGCGCGCAGGTGATCGGCAGCGGTGGCACATTCACCAATCTCGCCGGCATCATGCTGCAGCGCGCTGGCATGACCGCGCGTTCAACACACGGCACGCGCGTCACACGTGTTGAGCTGGAGCACGTGCTCGACTGGTTGCAGCGTCTCTCTCCTGAAGAACGCACGGCCGTACCCGGACTCAACCCGGCGCGCTCCGATATCATCGTGGCCGGCCTCGCCGTGGCCGCCGAGGTGCTGGCGCGTTTTGATCCGCGCGATCTGCTCGTCTCCGGGTACGGTATCCGCGAAGGGCTGTTGCTGGAATCCGCGCGCGTGCAGCCCGTCATCGCTGATCCCGGTGCGGCGCGCGAACGGTCGGTGCGCGAGTTCGCTGAGCGCTGTCACTACGAAGTGCCGCACGCACAGCAGGTGCGCAGCTTGGCGCTCAAGCTGTTCGATGCGCTCGCACCACGCCTTCGGCTCTCAGCGGTGGATCGTCAGATTCTGTCCGACGCCGCGCTGCTGCATGATGTGGGCTATCACATCAACTATGAAAAGCACCACAAGCACTCGTTCCATCTGATTTCCCACGCGGAATTGCTCGGCATGACACCCGCGGAGCAGATCGCGATTGCACATGTGGCGCGCTACCATCGTGGGGCCGCGCCACGTCGCAAGCACCGCAGCTATGCACAGCTCGACCGCGTGCTGCGCACTCGCATCGTCAAGCTCGCCGCGCTGCTGCGCTTTGCGGATGGTTTTGATCGCGGGCACGTCGGCGCCGTGGGCGATCTTGAAATCAAATGGACCGACGAGGCGATTCGCGTTCGGGCCACGCCGGCGCCTGGCGCCATGTCGGTTCGCCTTGAGCTGTGGGGGGCCAGCCGGAAACGACACCTGCTCGAGACGATCGCGGGCCATCCGGTTGATGTGCTTGCGCCGGACGGCTCGCTGATGGTCACCTCCGACGACGAAGGCGAGTAGCCGCCCAAGTTAGCTATGCTTCTTGGTGCGTCGCTTACCGGTGCGTGTGCGCTTGCCGCCACCACCGTCCTTCACCGATGACGAGGGCTCGTTGTCCGGAATATGGCCGACCGCCTGCAGCGAGCTGTCGCCATCGAGTCCCCACGGTTCACGCATGAGTCGTGCGTGCGTGCTGCGCTCCGGCTCATCGCCAGGCATCTGGCGCTCGTACGTGCCGTCGGAGCGCAGATCCCACGACTGGCGATTGTCCCGCAGACACGTTTCAAGCACGCCACGAATACGGCGGTGCAGCGACGGGTCTTCAATTGGCACCATCACCTCGACTCGGCGGTCGAGATTGCGCGGCATCCAGTCGGCCGAGCCGATGTAGTATTCCGGCTGTCCGCTGTTGTCGAAGAACATGATGCGTGAGTGCTCGAGAAAACGCCCGATGATCGAGCGCACGCGGATATTCTCGCTCACACCCGGCATGCCGGGGCGCAAACAGCAGATGCCGCGGATGATCAGGTCAATCTCCACACCCGCCTGCGATGCCGCATACAGCGCGTCGATAATGGCCGGATCCACCAGTGCGTTCATCTTGGCGATGATTCGACCGCCGCGGCCGGCGCGGGCATGCTCCGCTTCGCGCGCGATCAGTTCGATGGTTCGATCACGCAGGTTAGCCGGCGCGACGAGCAGCTTGCGATAAAACTTCTGACGCGAGATGCCAGTGAGCGAGTTGAACAGGTCACTCAGGTCCGCGCCGATAGACGGATTGCAGGTGAGTAACCCCATGTCGGTGTACAGGCGCGCGGTTTTCGAGTTGTAGTTGCCGGTACCGATGTGCACGTAGCGGCGAATACCATCGGGATCTCGGCGCACAACAAGCACCGTCTTCGCATGCGTCTTGAGTCCGGGCAATCCATA
This sequence comes from Gemmatimonadaceae bacterium, assembly GCA_041742675.1. GTDB lineage: Bacteria > Gemmatimonadota > Gemmatimonadetes > Gemmatimonadales > Gemmatimonadaceae > JAABRT01. The sequence goes on from JBGTOG010000085.1 coordinate 16,786, forward strand.
GGCCACGTGGATGCCGTAGCTCTCGAGCGTGCGCGCCCACGCAATGTTGTTCTGCTCGTCAAAGCGGGCCTGCAGTTCGATCAGGACCGCCACCTGCTTGCCCAGCTGTGCAGCTTCCGTGAGCGCCCGCACGATCGCCGTATCGCCACTCGTGCGATACAACGTAAGCTTGATCGCGAGCACGTGCGGATCGTTGGCGGCGGCTTCCAGAAATTGTTCAACGGACGCACCGAATGATTCGAATGGATGATGCACCAGCACATCGCGTTCACGAATCACATCAAAGATCGAACGCCCATCACGCAGGCGATCGGGCACGCGCGGCGAGAACGGCGGATCCCTGAGCTCCGGAATATCGATGCCAACGAACGACATGAAGTCGCCGAGTTCCAACAGCTCGTCGACATAGTGCACGTCGGATTCGGTCAGCGGCGCCACTTCCTGCTGTTCACCGGCGCCAAGCTCCTCGAGCAAGAGCGTTCGGATTCCGTCCGGCATGCCGCGCTGCACTTCAAGACGCACCACTTCGCCAAACCGACGCTGAAACACCTGCTGTTCAATACTGGCCAGCAGGTCTTCCGGCTGTTCCATCTGTCCAAGATCAAGATCGGAGTAGCGCGTAATGCGAAACGTGAACCAACGCAGCACTTCCATGCCCGGGAAGAGCGCGGTGAGGTTGGCACCAATCACTTCCTCAAGCGGCACGAAATGGTGTTGGCGACCCACGGGCACCCACCGCGGAAGCGACCGGGGTACCTTCACACGCGCAAAGTGCTCCACGCCGGTGATCGGGTCGCGCACCTCCACCGCCAGCGACAGCGACAAATTCGAGATGTATGGGAACGGATGTCCCGGATCAACCGCCAGCGGCGTCAACACGGGAAACACCTGCGATTCGAAGTAGCGGTCCACCGCTGACCATTCGGCCGTGGTCAGATCATTCATGCCCACCACGCGCACGCCATGCTGGGCGAGTGCGGGCAGAAGCTCATTGCGCAGCGCGGTCCGGCGCAGTTCAAGCAGCTCCGCCACGCGCGCGCCAATCGCCTGTAGCTGATCGAGCGGCGGCAAGGGATCGGGCGGTTCCGCCGGGGCCCCCGACGAGACTCGGCGACGCAGACCCGCCACGCGCACCATGTAGAATTCGTCGAGATTGGTGCTGAAGATGGCGAGAAACTTGAGCCGCTCAAGCAACGGCACACGCGGATCCATCGCCTCCGCGAGCACGCGCCCGTTGAAGTCAAGCCAGCTCAACTCGCGGTTGAGATACGGCATCACACGGCGATCACTCACCGGCGTAACCGTCGATGCATCGCTGACCGACCGGTCGGCTTCGATTGCGGACGGGGCATCGCCCTTCCATACCTCAGTCTCCATGTGATTCAGTCCGTGTGCTCATCGCGCTGTAGAAAGAGATATAGCGCACCGGCCAAGCCGCCAATTCTGGGCGGAGGCATCTCGCACCACTGAGAGTATGCCAGAAAGTTCGGATATGAACGACACGCGTGCGCTGCTCTTTCTGTTTACCCTCGCGTCCGGTGCTACGGGAGGAGAGATTACCCGTTCGTTACAATCGCTGTCCGTACGCCTGCCTGGTGTCCGTCATATTTCCAGACTACGACGTGCACTGATGAGGTTGTGTCACGCACGGACGACCAGTCCCTATTCTTTGTTCATGACTTTTCGCACCGCTCGACGGCCACACCCGGTCACGTTCACGCTGTGCCTCGCAGCAATCGTTGCGGGTTGTGGCCCTGGTTCGGCGAGCTACACGGTGGCTGTCGACGGCTCCAGCACCGTGTACCCGATCACCGAGGCGATGGCCGAGGAGTTCGGGCTTACCAGCGAAGACAAGGTCAGCGTTACGATCGCGACCTCCGGCACGGGTGGGGGATTCAAGTCGTTTTGCGCGGGTGAGCGAGACATCAGCAACGCGTCTCGCCATATCAAGGACAGCGAGAAGGCGGTTTGCGATGCGAATGGCATCGAGTATCTCGAACTCGAAGTCGCCATTGATGGACTTTCCGTAGTCGTCAACCCGACGAATACGTTCGTCGAGTGCCTCTCCGTCGACGAATTGGCGCGCATCTGGGGACCCGGCAGCACTGTGACCCTGTGGTCCGATGTGCGCCCCGAGTGGCCCGCGGAGCCGATTCGCCTCTACGGAGCAGGCACCAATTCCGGGACGTTCGACTATTTCACGGAAGCAATCGTTGGCCGAGTGGGTGCAATCCGCGACGACTTCTCAGCTAGCGAAGATGACAACGTGCTCGTGCAAGGCGTCGAGGGCGATCGCAACTCGCTCGGCTTCTTTGGCTATGCGTATTACGCCGAGAACACCACGCGGATCAAGAGCGTCGCAGTTGATCCTGGGACAGGATGCGTGGCGCCGAATCCGGAGTCGATTCAATCGGGCACCTATACACCCCTGGCCCGTCCGCTCCTGATTTACATCAGCCGAGCATCGCTGAAGCGTGACGTGGTGCGGCGGTTCGTGCGCTTCTATCTCGAACACGCGCGCGAGCTGGTCCCGGAAACCGGGTATATCGCGCTGCAGCCGGAGCACTACGCGCGGCAACTCGTGGTGCTCAGCGAGATTGAGCGTCAAGCGGCGCTGGCCGACGCGCGCACGGATGCGTCGCCGTGACGGCGCCACGTTCGCCACTGCCGACGCCGCCGATGGGCTCTGCGCGCACGTGGGGAGAAATCGGTCTGGCGCGTCGCCACGCGAGTGAGCGTCGCATCCGTGTTCTGCTGGTCGGAGCGAGTGCCGTATCCATTCTGACGACCATCGGAATTGTCGCCGTACTGGTATTCGAGTCGTTCGGATTTTTTGTTGACGTGTCGCCGTGGGATTTTTTGACCGGCACGCGCTGGACGCCACTCTTCGAGAGCAAGAGTTTTGGCGTGTTGCCGCTGTTGCTCGGCTCGTTTCTTGTGGCCGGCGGCGCCGCACTCGTCGCTCTGCCGATTGGATTGGCAAGCGCGATTTACCTGAGCGAATACGCCCAGGATGGCGTGCGACGCGTGCTCAAGCCGGTGCTCGAAGTGCTCGCAGGCATTCCCACCGTCGTGTACGGCTATTTCGCGCTGCTGTATGTGACGCCGCTGCTGCGAACGGTGTGGCCAGATGCTGACATCTTCAACGCGGCCAGCGCGTGCATCGTGATGGGTATCATGATTGTGCCCATGGTCTCGTCGCTGTCAGAAGATGCCATGAGCGCCGTGCCGAGGGCGCTGCGCGAAGGGGCATACGCGCTCGGCGCCACCAAGTTTGAAGTGGCAACGCGCACCGTCGTGCCGGCGGCGCTCTCTGGCATCATCGCGTCGTTCCTGCTCGCGATTTCGCGAGCCATCGGTGAGACCATGATCGTCACCATCGCGGCTGGCGCGACGCCGCAGATGACGCTCAACCCGTTGCGCAGTGTGCAAACGATGACCGCCTACATCGCGCAAACAAGCATGGGCGAGTTGCCACATGGCACGGTGGAATACCGCACGATTTTCGCGGTGGGACTGACGCTGTTCGTGGTCACCCTGCTGGTCAACGTGGTCAGCAACGTCGTGCTGCGACGCTTCCGGGAAGTGTACGAATGATGCGGCCTCCAACGATCAAGACGCCACCGCTCGTGCCACTGGCGAGTCGGGAAGGAACCGCGATGCCTGACGTCGTGCCGCACCCGGCCGCCCAACGCAATCCGGATCGCTTTGCACCGCGCATTGGCCAGCGCCGCGTTATTGCGAAGGTCTTCGCGCTGGTGTGTCTGCTGGCCACGCTTGTCGGTGTGTTTGTGCTGGCGCTGCTGCTGATCGATCTGATTCGAGATGGCGCGGGCAGACTGAGTTGGGAAATGGTCACGGGATTCCCATCACGTTTTCCGGCGCGCGCTGGTATCGGTCCGGCGCTTGCCGGCTCTGCGTGGGTGCTGTTCCTCACCGCGATGATGGCGTTCCCGCTTGGCGTTGGCACCGCGATCTGGCTTGAGGAATACGCACCGAACAATCGATGGAAGCGCCTGATCGAAATGAACATCGCGAATCTCGCCGGTGTGCCGTCGATCGTGTACGGCATTCTTGGCCTCACGCTGTT
>JBGTOG010000232.1:0-18235 GCA_041742675.1 Gemmatimonadaceae bacterium
GGCGCAGCTGCGTCGTGCATGCGGTGAGGGGGCGTGCGAAACACCGGCGCCACCTACGACGGCGAAGTGTCCGTGACGCGCGGCGGGCACGGCGGAACAGTGTCCATGACGCGCGGCGGCCACGCCTGAAAAGCGGCGAGCCTGCGCATCATGCGTCGGCAGCGCGAAGGTAGCGACGTGGCGTCGTACCGAGCGCGCGCCGAAACATTGTGACGAACGCGCTGGGGCTGTCGTAGCCGCACGCAACGGCTGTTGTGGTCACTGGCGTGTTGTCGGCCAGCAGACGCACCGCGTGCTGCAGTCGCGCTTCCTGTCGCCAGCGACCGAGCGTCAGCCCAGTTTGTGCGACGAACAGTCGTTCGAGGGTTCGCACGCTCGCATTCGCATGGACCGCCAGTTCGGTGAGTGAGTCCCGTGCTCCCGGATCACGCAGGACGCGCTCCACCACGCGTCGCGCACGAACGTCTGTCGGCATTGGCAGACCGGCGTCCAAGGCTCGCGCACTGTGCAATCGAGACATGATCAACTGCGTGAGCGCGCGGTGATCGTGAACAGCTGGCGAAAGCATTCCAAGACGCACGGACTCCAACAACAGCTCACGCAGCAGCGGCGAGACATCCAGCACTCGCAACTGCGATGGCATCAATGTGCTTGACTCGGGGTGCACATACAGCGTTCGCAGCCATGTTTCGCTGATCGTCTCGATCTCGTGGCGCGTGCCTGCAGGAATCCAGAGACAGCGAGTGGGCGGCACCGTCCATCGCCGCTGATGCGCGTTGACGGTGACCACACCGCGCGCCGCGAAAACAACCTGTGCCCACGCGTGCTCGTGCTCGGCGATTCGGCGGCGGGCCGGCAAACGCAGCGCCAGAGAGCGCATTGAAAACACGGGTTCAACCTCGGGGGATCGGGCGAGCGAGCGCCGGGGCGACACCTGTCGTTTTGTCGTCATTTATTGACGCTATATCGCGCGCACGTCAGCGGCAAATGCGGTATCGTAGCGACTGACAGAGTGACCTTTGTCCGAGGCATTTTCTCGCCTGTCGCGAACGCTTGCGATAGGTCCCCATCACTCCCGGAGTCCCCATGCCCAATGATCTCGCTCACTTTGCCATTCACGCCGACGACTGCGCGCGCGCGAAGACCTTTTACGAGACGGTGTTCGGCTGGCGCTTCGAACCATGGGGACCGCCCAACTTCTGGCGCATTCACACGAGCCCTGGCGCGGTTGGTGGCGCGCTGCAGCAGCGGCGCGAGCCCGTGGTCGGCAGCGGCATGATCGGCTTCGAGTGCACGATCGCCGTCAGCGATGTGAACGCCATCGCGACGGCGATCACCGAGGCCGGCGGACAGCTTCTCATGCCACCCTATGTGATTGAGCGAGTCGGGACGCTCATCCAGTTCGCCGATCCTGAAGGCAATCGTGTGAGCGCGATGCAATACGAGAGGGGCGTGGACGGATAAGAAAAAGCCCGCGTCGAGCAGTGACGCTCGACGCGGGCTTTTCAGTTGCCCCTCCTGGGCTCGAACCAGGACTCTTCTGATCCAGAATCAGACGTGTTGCCAGTTACACCAAGGGGCAGTACAGACCGCCAGCCCAACCGCGACCGACAGCGTCCCGTATTGTACCCTCGACAGGCGTACCTCGGCAACCCCTCGGCAACCTCGCGGCAACCTCTCGCTTGCCATGCGGCAGCCACGCGACTCCCGCTACTCAAGGGCTCGGTATTGCAGGATGTGGGTAACATCATGATGTGACGACATCACACACTGCCGACAAAACCACACGTGGCAACCGTCGCATGTTCACGCGGGCGGCCTCACGCGCAGCACAAGGCGTCCAGCGCTCGCTGGGCCGCGCACGCACACTGCGCACGTTTGGCCTTTTAATAACCGCCCTTGTAGCCGCCACCGGCTGCCGCGCCGGGATTGACGCGTACGCCGGTGACCCGGATAGCGCGCGCCTTGCCGCGACACAGGTCGTATCCAGCGTGCAGTTCCGGTTCGACGAACCGTCCCGCGATGATCGCTACGAGCACGCGCGCATGCGCATGGCGCGTTATGCACTGGCGCCGAGCAAGGTGGAGAACGACACCATCTGGACGCGTCGCTTTGGGTCGCGGCGTGAAGTCACCGCGCACGGTCGCCTGGTAGACGGCCGGTATGTGTTCTCGGCGCGGGAGATGGTCCCCATGCCCGCACGCATTGGGGAATCACGGCACCACATCGCACTTGACACGCTGGCCGATGGCGATCGCCTGTGGTATACCCAGGTCGATCAGGCGATCGGTTCTGTTGCGCCCGCTGCGATGCGTGAGGTGCTCGTTGCACTGCTGCGATCGGCCGAGCGATCGGAGTCAGAGATTCGGGCCGACTATCGCGGGACCATGCCGCGTGCAGCCACATCATTTGGCCGACTGGCGGTGCTCGATTCGGTGCGCACGGTGCGCATGACGGATGGTTCAACCATGGTCACACTCGGCCTGCAACTGCATCCGGCGCAGATCGAGCAGGAGTTTCCCGACTTCGCCAGGTATCTCAAGAAGTACGTTTCGCCCGCGCGCTACCGCTTCTCGCTGCACGATGCGTCAGCAGTGGGCGTGCATGCACGTGACACGTGGTTCAGGCTGACGGGTGCCAACGACCGTGTGGAGTTTGTGTTCCGTTCGCGCGATGGGAAGTTGCAGCCGTTCGACGGTCCATCCAGACCGATGCCTGACACGTTGTCGATTCACGTGCACGCGGCCGCGAAGTTCGGCGTGTTCACGGTGGGCGTTACGGATATGCGCGGACGATTCGTATTCGTGCGCAGCGCCGGCGAAGTCGGCTGGGACGTTCGCTTTGACACACCACCGCAGTGGGACCTGCCACCGGTTGCCGGACGCCTTGTTCGTGGCTCGCTGAACCGCCCGTTTCAGGGGGAAGGCGTGACGGCACGCCTCACTGTGAAGCGTCTTGGAAACGGCCAGACCGTGATTCATCGCCGCACGCAGCTTGCCGTTCGGGAAAGTGCAATCATGCGATGGCTGGGCAACCTCGGCTTTACCGCCATGGACGACTTCGCGGGCCGGGTCGAGTTGCAGGAAGCGCGCTTTCTGTCGCAGGGGATGCGCGCGATGCGGCAGGACATCGCGTCGCTCGCCGCACAGACGCGCTGACCACAAACGAAATCGCCGCAACCTGTTCGGCTGCGGCGGACGCGGTGTATCCCGTCGGATTTCACCTGGCGATCTCTTCGTCAAGAGTCGCATCGGGTGCCTCACGCATCGCCATTGGAACTCTCCGTCCTACCGGACGATGGCGGGCTGCCCTGCATATTAGTACGTGATACCCAGGCGCTCGGCCATGGGTTCCATGTTTCAGTTGTGCAACTACGATGGAGCTGAGGGGGCTCGAACCCCTGACCTCTGCAATGCGAATGCAGCGCTCTCCCAGCTGAGCTACAGCCCCGCTTGGTGAAGCGCCGAGGGCGCTAACCGGCGCGGAACGCCGTCCTCCACAAAACCCGCACGACACGCGCGGGTTGCTCGGATGCTCGCAAGCTACTCATCCCCTCCGTCCTGTCAAGGCAAGGACGCGCCACCGCCTGGGCCGTCACAAAATCCGGCCGAATGGTTTCGTGGCGCGCGGAACAGCCGCCCGTTCCACACCGTTTTTCGCCATCCATGCCATCCACTCCCCACGCCCTCGATTCCGATTTTGTACGCGACCAACTGGTGCCCCGTACCGTGGACGCCAACAACCGACGCACGCAGCCGGACGGCGAGTACGTGCTCTACTGGATGCAGAGCACGCAGCGACTTGCGGAGAACTGGGCCCTGCGGGCCGCGATCCGTGCCGCCGACAAGGTAGGCAAACCGCTTGTAGTGCATCAGGGGCTTGATCCCACATATCCGTACGCAAGCGATCGACACTCACACCACATTCTGCACGCGGCACGAGAGACGGCGCGAGCGGCTGAGCAGCTGGGCTTGCACTATCAGTTTGTATTGCGTCGCACGCGTGATGCTGATCGTCGCGTGCTGGATCGACTGGCGCAGCACGCGTACCTCGTGGTAACCGATCGGTTCCCAACGGCCGGCGTTGATGCGCGCACGTGGCGCCTTGCCGAGCGTGTGTCGTGCCGCGTGTTGGCGGTGGAGAGCAGTTGCGTGGTGCCGTCAGGTTTGCTTACAAAGGCCGAGTGGGCGGCGCGCACGATCCGACCCAAGCTGGCGAAGCTGCGCGATTTCTCGCTGGAAGCTGTGGAGGAGCGTTTGCCGCGCACACCACTTCCAACAGCGGTGCGTGCGATGCTTGCCGAGGCGACCGCGGTTGAGCCGCTCGCGTTGCATAGCCTGGACAGCGACACGATTGCCCGCGAACTCTCCCAATGCGACATCGATCATGCCGTGATGCCGGTGCACACGTTCTCACCGGGTGCCGCCGCCGCAGCGAGTCGACTCGATACGTTTGTGCGCGAGCGACTGCCGTATTACAACGAACGGCGCAACGAAGCCGCTGACCACAACACCAGCGAGCTCTCGCCCGATCTGCACTACGGTCACATCGCGGCCGCTGCCGTCGTGCGCGCTGCGCTCAGCAGCGACGCGCCGCGTGAAGATATTGACGCCTTTGTTGATCAGGTCGTGACCTGGCGCGAGTTGTCGTATAATTGGTGTCTGCACACGCCGGACTTTGACCAACTCAATGCGCTGCCCGACTGGATTCAGCGCACGATGGCGGCGCACGCAAATGATCCGCGGCCCGAGTCGTACACGCTTGCGCAACTGGACGCGGCGCAGACGGATGATGCGCTCTGGAATGCGTCGCAGACCGAGCTCGTGCAACGCGGCGTCATTCACAACTACGCGCGCATGTTGTGGGGCAAACAGATTCTGCGCTGGGCGCCGACATACGAAGATGCACGCGCGTGGATGTTTCATCTCAACGATCGCTACGCACTCGACGGACGCGATCCGAACAGCGTGGGCGGCATCATGTGGTGCCTTGGACTCTGGGATCGGTCGTGGGGCAACAAGCCGATCTGGGGCGGTCTGCGTCCCATGCTCACGTCACGCGCCGGCAAGAAGTTTGACGTGGGGCGCTACGTGCGCAAATGGAGTTAGCTTTGCTGCATGACTCCCGAACTGCTGCCTGGCATTCTTCCCTCGCTTGATTCCGTGCAGCGCGCGGCGCAGGCGCTCGCGGCGGTGTTTCCGCCCACGCCACTGCGCTACAGCGAAGCGCTCAGCGCGCTGACCAGATCTCCGGTGTGGCTCAAGCTGGAAGTTGAACAGGTGACGGGTTCGTTCAAGGTGCGCGGAGCGTACACAGTGCTGCACCGCATGCCGGCGGATGAGCGTGCACGCGGCGTGGTGGCGTCTAGCGCGGGCAATCACGGACTCGGTGTGGCCTGGGCGTCACACCACTTTGGCGCACCGGCGACGTTGTATGTGCCCAGGGACGCGCCGCAGGTGAAGAAGGACGGCATCGCCGCGCTTGGCGCGACGGTCAATGACGACGCCACGGACTACGATCACGCCATGGTGCTGGCGAAAGCGCACGCGGCGCGCGAAGGCATTCGCTTTATCAATCCGTGTCTGGGCGAGGACCTGCTCGCCGGCCAAGGAACCGTCGCACTGGAAGTGCTGGCGCAACTGCCGGAACTTCGCACGTTGCTCGTCTGCGTGGGTGGGGGCGGACTGCTGGGCGGTGTGGGTTCGGTGTTGCGTCGTACTGATGCAACGGTGCGCATCATTGGTGCGCAGAGTGTGCGCACAGCGGCCATGTCCAGGTCAGTCGCGGCTGGTCGCGTGGTGGAGATCGCATCTGAGTCGACGCTCGCCGATGGTCTGGCCGGACAGATTGATGACGACGCGCTGCAGATCGGTCAACAGTGCCTGGATGACATCGTGGCGTTGGAAGAAGACGCCATTGGTGAGGCGATTGCCTGGCTGCATACCAACGAGCAGCTCACGGCAGAAGGAGCGGGTGCTGTGACGGTCGCCGCGCTGCGCGATGCCGCGCGCGCTGGACGATCGTTCGGACCGGGGCCGGTCGTGGCGATTGTCAGCGGGCGCAACATCGATGCATCACGACGCGCTGCGCTGCTCCATCGATGGACTGGTCCGGGTCGGCACTGAATCCGATGCACCGTTGGCGTCATCGCGGGCCGACACGTCGGCGGTGCGTTGCGGCGCCATGGTCTGATCCAACGTTCCGCCGCCTTCACGCGACGCGGAGATAGCAACCTCACGATCTCCGACCACGGGTGAAGCGGCGCGGCCGTTCGAAAAGGCTGGCGTCGCCAGCTCCTGGGCGCGACGCTGACGCGCTGCTCGAAGCGCCGCGCTACGCGACTCTCCGCCTTCCTTTCCGATCGCTGACATGTGCGAGCGATCCTGACTGACCGCCTCACCGCCCTTGCGTCCCGCAATGCGTGCCTCCGAGGCGGACCACACGTGGGCCGTCCCCTTCTCGTGTGCTGCCCTGCCGCCCTTGGCCGCGATCTCCCGCTGGCGAGCCCGATCCATCGATGCAAATCCCCGCTTGCTCTTGCCCGTCATATCAGCTCTCCTTGGCGCGGCGCTGCGCGCACAACTTTGGTGCCACCGGGTCTTTGCTCGCTATGGTAGAGCTTGCCGTGGTCACGCCTGTCACACTACTGGCATACCTATGCAAACCTTGGGCCGCGACGCGATATATTGCCGCATGACGTTTTCCCTGCGATTCCTTGGCACCTCCGCGGCTCGCCCGACGATCGAGCGCGGAGTAAGCGCGATTGCCGTGGTGCGCGAGGGCGAGACGCTCCTGTTCGACTGCGGAGAGGGGACACAGCGCCAGATGATGAGGTATGGGGTGTCGTTTAACCTCGACGACATCTTTTTTACGCACACGCACGGTGATCACATACTTGGTATTACCGGCCTCTTGCGTACAATGGCGTTACAAGGTCGTACTGATCCTTTGCGCCTCTGGGGCCCCCGTGGCGCGGGAAACACGTTGCGTCAATGCATCACTCTGGGGGGAGACCGCCTCACGTTCCCAGTCACAGTGACCGAGGTTGAAGCGGGCTCGAGCCTCGATCGCGGCGACTACCAGATCATCACCTTCGCCGTTGATCACCGGGGAACGCGAGCGCTGGGATTCTCGATCGCCGAGCGCGACCGTTTGGGACGATTCAATCCGGAGCTGGCCCGCGCGATGGGCGTGCCGGAGGGTCCTCTGTGGGGCCGACTCCACAAGGGCGAGACAGTGACGCTCGACGACGGCCGACGGGTCTCGCCGGCCATGCTGGTCGGAGAGGCGAGGCGCGGCCGAAAGATCGTGATCACCGGCGACACCCGCCCTGCCGAGAGTGTGGTCGCGGCCGCCTGGGACGCCGACGTGCTCGTGCACGAAGCCACCTTCGCCGACGAGGAGATGGAGCGCGCCCTCGAAACCGGGCACTCCACCGCGTCCGAGGCGGCGAGCATCGCCCGCGCGGCCAGTGTGCGGCGGCTGGTGCTCACACACATCTCGGCACGCTACTCGCGCGAAATCGATGTGCTGGAGCGGGAGGCACGTGCCGTCTTCGCCGATACGCAGGTGGCACGCGATGGCATGGAGATCGAGCTCCCGCTGGTTGAGGAACCGGCCGCTGTGCTCGATCCGCAGCCGCAGAACTGACGCACGAATCGTAAGCGAGCCCGTCAGAGCGTCGTGTTCTCGGCGGCCTCCGCCGTGCGCTCCTCAATGCGCCGCCGACGTCGAGCCTGTGCGGCGGCGTACCGTCTCTTCTCGGGCTCGCTTTCCGGAATCACCGGCGGTACTGGCACAGGTCGTCCGTTGCGATCAATAGCGACAAACGTGAGGTAGCACGTGTTCGTGTGGCGACGAATGCCGGAGATCAGATCCTCGGCTTCCACCCGCACACCCACTTCCATGCTGGTGGTGCCGGCAAAGTTCACCGACGCCATACACGAGACGAGCTCGCCAACGTGAATCGGTTCCTTGAAGTCGACGCGGTCGATGGATGCGGTGACACAGTTGGCGCGGGCGTGTCGAAACGCCGCCACCGCCGCCGCCTTGTCCACCATGGCCATGATGGCGCCGCCAAATACATGCCCGAGAATATTGGCGTCCTGCGGCATGATGAGCTCACTCGACACATGCGCGCTTTCCGAGACGGTGCGTGGAGGACGATTCATCAGTCGTGCGATGTGCGACGGAAGGTGGACGCAGCGCTGGTGGTGGAACGCCGCGCACGACCGAGCGCGCGCGTGGCGTAGGGATCGTCGCCGGATGCACGATCAAAGGCGCGCAGCAGCTGCTCGCGTCGCGACGCGGCCAGTGGGGGGCGATCGAGCGCCATGAACTGATAGGTCGGCATGGGGACCACAGCAATCGGCCACGGTCGCGCGTCCACACTGTCGTGCACCAGCGAAAGCGCGATGCGCGTGCGCGAGCTGTCGACATCTCCGATCACGGTGTAGCCGCTGTTCGACCATCGGACATGCAACGAGTCGCCACTCCAGACGGGTAACGTGCGGCGCACGTCTGCCCACCATGGCGGCACATCCGTCAACACAACCGGCGGCAGCAGCAGTTCGAGCGCTTCACCGTCATCCGCCGCGCCACCCACATGAAACATGATCGCCGGCACGCGGGCCACATCGGTCACTGAGAACGACAAGGCATCGAAGGTAAACGTGTGCAGCGACTCACGCGCACGAACCGCCCGATCATCACTGGCCGAGCGCACCACGTCGAGCATCGTGTCAAGTGCGGCGCGTCCAGCCGCCACAATCCGAGTCACCTCAGCGGCACTCATCAGCGAATCGAGTGGCACGGCTGCACCGCTTCGAATATCGGCCACACCACGACGGCGCACGTGCGTGTGCGTGGACAAACCGCTGACGTCAATGTCGAGCGCATGCGCCCAACTGACCCATCGGCCGTGCACGTCAATCACTTCCAGAAAATCGGAGGCCGACGACTCGGGATCCGGAGCGTCTTCGCTGTCGGGATTGATTGGCAGCTCCTCCGGACGCGCGTTGACCCACTGTTGCATGGCCAGCGCGACCGCGGGATCTTCGAAGAGCAGCACGGAGTCACCGCCGTCGAGCGTATATCCGAACAGCCGCTCACGAATAAACTCGGCGTCGAAATAGTCCGTGATCTGCTCCGCAATCCGCAGTTCAAAGAACGCACCTTCGCTTTCGGTGAGCAGCAGTGGCGCGCTGCGCACACGGAGGCCATCCGGACCGGAGCGAATCCAATAGCTGGAGTCCCCGGCAGCGATCAAGAACTCTGCCGGCGGCGGTACGACGGGAGCGCGATCCGGCGGTTGGTCGGTGCATCCCGCAATAAAGTACAGGCACAGCACGATCATGCCTGCACACTGTCGCACCGCTGATCGCGTCCGCGTCACGTGTGCTCGGCGAGCAGCGTGCGCAGCGCTCCGAGCAGTCCCTCATTGGTGAACGGCTTGGAGAGCAACAACCGCGGCTCCTCGACGCCCTCGAGCAGACCGGGTTCATCGCCCGCGTACGCCGAGATGAACAGCACGGGCATGTCGCGGTCGAGCAATCGCAGTTCACGCGCCAGATCGCGCCCGCCCATGACCGGCATCACCACGTCCGTGACCACGGCGCAAATGTGCGCGCGTTCGGCGTGCCACATCCGCAGTGCCGCCTCACCATCACGCGCTTCACGCACCGCAAATCCCTGGCCGAGCAGCATGCGGCGCACGACGGACCGCACGGCCGGTTCGTCTTCAACCAACAAGACCGTGGCTCGACGACGTGCCGCCAGCTCCGTGTTGACGGGCAAATACAGGAAGGCGCGTGTGCCGTAATCGCTGGCACTGTCGAGCCACAGCGCGCCGTGCACTTCACGCAGCAACGTCAGCACGCCAGCCAATCCGCGCTCCTCGCCAGGCGACACCGAGATCGCTTCATCTCGCGCGCGTTCATCCATGCCGTGCCCCGTGTCCTGCACGGTGACGCGCATGAATCGTCCGGCAGTGAGCGGCGGCACGGGTCCGAGCTCTGCACCGGCGGCTTCCACATGCTCGGTGCGGATCGTGAGCGTACCACCATCCGGCATGGCGGCAATCGCGTTGGCGACGAGGGTAATGATCGCGGTGCGCAGCGCGCTCGCTTCGACGGCGACTTCGTCGTCAACCAGCGCTGCCTCGCAGCGCACGACAACACGGGCACCAGCGCGTGACCGGATGTCCGGCGTGAGTTCGCGCAGCAGCGCGTGCAGGTCTGTGGTTTGTGTCACGGCCGGAGATCGTGGAACGCCGCCAGCAGTCGCTCGACTTCGCGGTGGCTGGTGTAGGCCATGCACCCGATGCGCAGCAGTCCATCCTGCACCGCGCCGAGTCGTTCAACCACCGTACTGGCGTAGAAATCACCATTGCTGGCAAAGAGTCCGCGGCGTGCAAGTGCGTCAGCGGCCGCATCGGACCCTCCCTCGACGCGAAAACTCACGGTGGCCGTGCGACCGCTCCCGGGCAGCGGACCCACGGGCGTGATCCACGACATATGGCTCACACCTTCCCACAGCTGCGCCACCAACTCTTCTCCGCGGTGATGCAGCACATCAAACGTGGCGGCGAGTCGTTCGCGCCGAGTACCCTGCTCCGCTGACGCCAGCGACGCCAGAAACTCCACCGCCGCCGCCGCACCAACGATCCCCTCATGATTTTGCGTGCCGGTTTCCAGTCGTTCCGAACCGTCGTTGGGGCTGGGCTCCAGCTTGGGCACATCCAACATCGCAATCGCACTCGCGCGGCCATACAACACGCCCACGTGCGGACCGTAGAACTTGTACGCCGAACAGGCAAGAAAATCGCAGTCGATCTCGCGCACGTTCACCTGGTGATGCGGTGCGTAGTGCACCGCGTCTACACACGTGATGGCGCCGGTGTCGCGGGCCATGGCAATGAGCGAACGGACATCGGTAATGGTACCGAGCGCGTTCGATGCCGCACCAAGCGCGACAACCCTTGTGCGTGGTGAGAGTGCTCGCGCGTACGCATCAAAATCGAGATGCGAGGTGCGCAGATCAAACGGAATCCACTTGAGCACCGCGCCACGCTCCCCTGCCAGCGCCTGCCACGGCGCAATGTTCGCATGGTGATCGAGCTCGGTGACAATGATTTCGTCGCCCGCCTTGATCGTGCGGCCGATGGCGCGCGAGAGATGAAACCACAACGTGGTCATGTTGGCACCAAACGCGATTTCATCGGAATGCGCCCCGAGAAAGTCGGCCAGCGTACTGCGCGCATTGGCGATCAGCGCGTCGGTTTCTTCGCTGGTGGGATAGCGCCAGTGGGTGTTGGCATTGTGATGATAGAGATAGTCCGTCATCGCCTCCGCTACGCCTCGCGGCACCTGGGTCCCGCCTGGCCCATCGAAGTAGGCGACGGGCTGTCCGTCATGCAGCCGCTCGAGCGCCGGGAAGTGCGCACGAATGCGGTCGGTGTCGGCAACGGTGTGTGCAGGAATCGGAAGCGTCATGACGTTCGATCAGTGAGCTGAAGGGGACCCGCACGAAGCGCTACGCCATTCGCCCGTTCCACCACGCGCACGGCTTCCACATGGTCGGCGATATCACCAAGCTCCAGGTGTGCTTCCCGCCAGAGGGCCGCGGTGTGTTGGAGGAGCGTGGCGTTGATGCGCAGTTCGCGCGCCAGGTCGGCGGCGATGCCAACATCCTTGTCCAGCAGCGCCGCCTTGAATGTACGCGGAAACGCACCGGTGAGCACGCGTTCCGGGAAGAGATTTTCCGATGCGTTGCTGCGTCCACTCGATGCGTTGATCACTTCAAGCGCGATGTCAGGTCGCACGCCAGCGTGCGCAAGAGTTGCCAGCCCTTCGGCCGTGCCCCAGATGTGCATTGCCAGCAGCGCATTGTTCACGGCCTTGAGCGCATGCCCCGCCCCCACCGGACCGGCGTGCACAATTCGCTTGCCGAACGCCTCGAGCACAGGCCGCACACGTTCGATCTGTTCCGCATCGCCTCCGCACATGACGGTAAGCGTTCCGGCGATCGCACCGTTCACCCCACCCGATACGGGCGCATCAACGAACCCGACACCGTGCTCAGCGAGCCGGCTGGCGATGCGACGTGACGTGGCCGGATCGCCCGAGGTGCAGTCGACAAGTGTCGCGCCGCGCGCGAGGCCGGCGAGCAACCCATCGGGGCCGTCCAGAAGCGCCTCAACCTCACGCGATGTCGGGAAGCAGGTAATGATCACATCGCGACCGCTGGCTGCCTGTGCCGGAGTTGCCGCGTCACGCGCTCCGTTAACTGACGCAAACTCGTCAGCGCGCGCTGCTGTGCGATTCCAGACCGTCAGGTCGAAGGCACCTTGGGCGAGGTGCTGTGCCATGGGCGTACCAATGGCGCCGAGTCCACAAAAGGCAGTGCGTAACATCCCGAATAATGTGGGACAGCCGTGAACACCGCGACTGCCGCTGTGCGTCAATCGCTGTGGCGGCTTCACCCGCCCGGGAACGCGGAGTAACTTGCGCCCGCCAGACAGCCGTTCGCGCGCGCACTGCGGGCCGGTCGTGGTCTGACGTTCTGCTTCCTTTATTCTGACGCTCGCCGCGCGGCGGCTGCTGGTTTGTTCGTGCAGGCACACGAACAGCTCGCGGCCCGCGGGGGAGGGGTTTCCCATGATGGCACCCCCAAATAATCCCGACCGTCCGCTGGCGGCGCTGCTGATGCCGGACCTGCTCGAGCTGCTCGAGGAGGCGCCGGCGAGCGTCGCGTTGCAGACCGAGGAGTTGCATCCGGCGGACCTGGCGGACATCGCAGAGCTGATGCCGGTGGACCGCGTCGGCGCGCTGCTCGCCGCGTTGCCGAGGGAGCGGGCGGCGGACGTGCTCGAATATCTCGAGGAAGAGTTCCGCACCGCCGTGCTCGAGACACTCTCAGCGCGTGATGCGGCCTCGATCGTCGAGGAGATGACGCCGGACGAACGCGCCGACGCCCTCGAGGATCTGGACGAGGAGACGGCAGACGAAATTCTGTCGGAGCTCACGCCTGCTGCCGCTGCGGAAACAGAGCGTCTGCTGCAGTACGATTCGTATACCGCCGGTGGACTGATGACCACCGAGTTTGTGTCGGTCGCCGAGTCGCTGACGGTGGAGCAGGCCCTGCTGGCCGTCCGCGCGATGGCCCGGGCGGGGCGCAAAGAAGCGATGTACACCGTGTACACCACGGACGCAGCGGGACGGCTGCGCGGTGTGCTTTCGCTCCGCGAGTTGCTGGCGGCCCCGGAAGGGGCGCGCTTGACCGATCTGGCGTGGAGCGAAGTGGTGAGTGTTGGCCCGCACGTGCCGCAGGAAGAAGTCTCCAACATCACGTCCAACTACGACCTCGTCGCGCTGCCCGTCGTTGATGAATCACGGCGACTGCTCGGCGTGGTCACGGTCGACGACGTTATCGACGTGATTCAGGAAGAGCAGACGGAAGACGCGCAGAAAGTGGGCGGCATGGAAGCGCTGGATGAGCCGTACATGACGATCGGACTTCTTGATATGCTCAAGAAGCGCGGCGGCTGGCTGGCCGTGCTGTTTGTGGGCGAGCTGTTCACCGCGTCTGCCATTCATCACTACGAAGGCGCACTCGACAAGCTGCTGATTCTCAGCACGTTCATTCCGCTCATCATTGCGTCGGGCGGCAACAGCGGATCGCAGGCGACATCGCTGATCATTCGCGCCATGGCACTTGGCGAAGTGCGATTGCGCGATTGGTGGCGCGTGGCAAAGCGTGAGCTGCCCACGGGGTTTGCGCTTGGACTGCTGCTCGGTGCGCTGGGATTCTTTCGCATTCTTGTGTGGCAGTTCATGGCCACTGGCCAGTGGCAAATCGGCAGCTTGTCGCTTGGGCATGACTACGAAGGGCTTGCACTGCCGATTGCGCTGACCGTGTCGACGGCACTGGTAGGCGTTGTCACGTTTGGATCGCTGGTGGGTTCCATGCTGCCGTTCATTCTTCGCCGTCTTGGTGCGGATCCGGCGAGTGCGTCCGCACCGTTTGTCGCCACGCTGGTCGATGTGAGTGGCATTGTGATCTACTTCTCGGCGGCCGCGCTGTTTCTTGGCACGGTCCTGCTCTGAACGGTTCTCGTGGTGCGGCGACTGATGTGGTGTTGGCTGCGAGTACAGTGCTGGCGCCACCGGTTCGCGCATGGCGTGCGACACTCTGGATTCTGCTCAGCGCCTGCTGCTTCGGCTCGCTTGCTCCACTCACCGCGTTGGCGACGGCTGACGGGTCCACGCTGCAGTCGGTACAGCTCTGGCGTTACGCAACGTCGGCACTGCTGCTCGGCGTCGCTGCAGCACGCGCACGCCGCAAGGATCCTGTTCGACGTGCGCGGCCGGCCGCGTGGCGACGGCCCGGGATCACGCTGTTCGGTGGCGCCGCGCAGTTCGGTATAGCCGCATTGAGCTTGTCTGCGCTGCGATGGCTGCCGGCGGCGGCGATCGGATTTCTTTTTTACACGTATCCGGCGTGGGTCACCATCTTCAGCGCGATACGACGTATCGATGTAGTGACGCGTACTCGTGTGATCGCGCTCTTGCTGGCGCTGCTTGGCGTCGCGGCCATGGTTGGCACGCCCGGTGCGGCGATGCCGATGACCGGCGTCCTCCTCGCGCTGGGCGCAGCACTCGTGTACGCGATCTACATCCCGGTGATGAGCGTGCTGCAGCACGATGAACAGCCTGTGGATGTGGCGTGTGCTGTCGCGCTCGGTGGCACAGGATGTTTCGCGGTGTGGAGCATGCTCAGTGGCGTGACCGACATCCTGCTGCCAGCGCTCCCTCTGATGATGGGCATCAGTATGGGCGTACTGACGGCCGTTGCCTTTTTTGCATTCCTCACCGGTTTGGCCAGCCTCGGACCGGTCCGAACGGCCATTCTGAGCACGGTGGAACCGATCTGGACGGCTTTGCTCGGCCTGTGGCTGCTTCAGCAACCGCTTGGCTGGGGGACGGTGTTTGGTGGAAGCGGGATTCTGGCGGCAGTGGTGCTGCTGCAGCGGCCTGTCGTGAACAAGTCGTGACGAACGAATCCACGAGGGTGACGTAGCGCGCGATAGATTCGTCGGTGAACGATGCGTAGCACGACCACGACCTTCCCCTGTCGAGAACTGTAATGGCGAAACATCTGGTGACCGGCGCGGCCGGTTTCATCGGCTTTCACACCAGCAAGCGACTGCTGGAGCGCGGCGACGAAGTGGTCGGCCTCGACAGCGTCAACGACTACTACGATGTCACGCTCAAGGAAGCGCGTCTGGCGCAGCTGGCCGCGTTCCCCGGGTTCCGCCTGGAACGTGTGCAACTCGAAGACCGCGCGGCCGTTGAACGGATTTTTGCCGAGGGCAAGTTTGAGCGAGTGATCAACCTCGCTGCACAGGCTGGCGTGCGGTACTCACTGACGCACCCCCACGCGTACATCGAAAGCAATCTTGTGGGGTTCCTGCACATTCTTGAGGGATGCCGCCACCACGGCGTGCAGCACCTCACGTATGCGTCGTCGTCCAGCGTGTATGGCGCGAATACGGCGATGCCGTTTTCGGTGCACCAGAACGTGGATCATCCCGTGTCGCTGTACGCCGCCACAAAAAAAGCCAACGAGCTGATGGCGCACACCTACAGTCACCTGTATGGGCTGCCAACCACCGGACTGCGCTTCTTCACGGTGTACGGTCCATGGGGACGTCCGGACATGGCGCTCTTTTTGTTCACGAAGGCGATTCTGGATGGCCAGCCGATCGATGTGTTCAATCACGGCGCCATGCAGCGCGATTTCACGTTCATTGATGACATCGTGGAAGGCGTGATCCGCACCTCCGATCACACCGCCCAGCCGAATGACACGTGGGATTCCAATGTGCCTGATCCGGCCACCAGTCGTGCACCATACCGATTGTACAACATCGGCAACAACAATCCGGTGCAGCTGATGGAGCTCATTGCCACGCTCGAAGAGGCGCTGGGCCGGAAGGCCGAGAAGAACTTCCTGCCCATGCAGCCGGGAGATGTGCCGGCGACGTATGCCGATGTGGACGCGCTCGTGCAGGATGTTGGATTTGCACCGAAGACGCCCATCGGGGATGGCGTGCGTGCGTTCGTTGCGTGGTATCGCTCGTACTACAACATCGGAGACTGAGCTGTGCGGATCGCCATGATCGGAACGGGTTACGTTGGGCTGGTGTCGGGTGCGTGCTTTGCTGAGTTCGGCCCCAGGGTGACGTGTGTGGATCTCAACGACGAGAAGGTGGAGCGGCTGCGTCGCGGCGAAATCCCGATTTACGAGGCGGGTCTGGAAGACCTGGTGCGCAAGGGCGTGGCGGCGAATCGTTTGTTTTTCACCACCGATCTCGCGTCGGCGGTGCGCGAGGCCGATGCGGTGTTCATCGCGGTGGGCACGCCGAGTCGGCGAGGCGACGGACATGCCGACCTGCGCTTCGTGGAAGCGGCAGCGGTGGAGATTGCGAAGGCGCTGACGGGTTACACCGTGGTGGTCACCAAGAGCACGGTGCCGGTGGGCACTGGGCGCAAGGTGGCCCGGATCATTCGCGAAACGGCGCCGGATGCGAACTTCGATGTCGTGTCGAATCCGGAGTTCTTGCGTGAAGGGTCGGCCATCGGCGACTTCATGCGGCCTGATCGCGTGGTCATTGGCGCGGAGAGCGAGCGCGCGCAGGAGATCATGAAGCAGCTCTACCGGCCGCTGTATCTCAACGAAACACCGATCGTGATGACGACGCTCGAGACGTCCGAGCTCACGAAGTACGCTGCGAACGCGTTTCTTGCCACCAAGATCACGTTCATCAATGAGATGGCGGAGCTGTGCGAGAAGGTCGGCGCGAATGTGCAGGATGTGGCGCGCGGTATGGGACTCGATGGCCGCATTGGCAAGAAGTTCTTGCACGCGGGACCGGGCTACGGTGGGTCTTGTTTTCCCAAAGATACGGTCGCTCTGGCGCGCACTGCGCAGGAGTATGGCGCGCCGGCGCGCATTGTGGAGACGGTGATTCAGGTGAACGACACCCGCAAGGGCGCGATGGCATCACGGGTGATGCACGCCTGTGGCGGGAGCGTGCGCGGCAAGACGGTTGGGGTGCTTGGTGTGGCGTTCAAACCAAACACCGATGACATGCGGGAAGCGCCATCGTTGGCGATCGTACCCGCGCTGCAGGATGCCGGCGCGACCGTGCGGGCCTACGATCCGGCGGCGATGCATGAAGCGGAATCGCTGTTGCCGGGCGTGACGTGGTGCAGCGGGCCGTATGAAGTGGCCGACGGTGCTGATGTGCTGGTGTTGATTACGGAGTGGAACGAGTTCCGCGCGCTGGATCTGGAGCGACTCGGCGCGGCGATGCGATCGCGGGTGCTGGTGGATTTGCGCAACGTATATCCGCCGGAGGAGGCGGAGGCATTTGGATTTGCGTATTCTGGCGTGGGGCGCGGACTCGCGGCGGATACGGCGCGCGGCTAGGCGCCGCGTTGCGCGGCAGCGTGCGTCTTCCGGCGACCGGTGACCACCACCGCGCCGTAGCCCACGATGAACACCGTAGCAAACGCGAACCACTGCACGGCGTAACTCTTGTGCGGTCCCTCGACGAGCGTCGGCAATGGAAACCGGGCGGGCGTGATACCACCGGTAGACGAAAAGCCGCCGATGGTATCGCCGAACTGGTAGACGAGCAGCGGTGCCACCGGTGCGCCCCACTCAGCGCTCAGCGTATCACGCTCCAGCCAACGGAACGCGCGCGCATCTGAGGGGAGTCGTGGTGCACCGGCGGCCGGCCGCTGAAACGCATCAAGCCTACCCTCCACGGTGAGCGTGTCCGATTCGCGCCAGTTGCTGAGATCCACCGTGCGACCATTAGGCGAATACACCCAACCGCGCACCAATGCGACGAGCGTATCGGTCTCGGGCATGCGCAGCGGCGTGATGATCCACACACCCGGTGAGCCGCCGCGCGTGCGCGACGCGAGCACGACCTCACGTGCGTAGTCGGGTACACCCGTGCCTTCAACCCGTCGCCATCGTGCCTCCCCCGTATCCTGAACAAAGGCGTCGCGCAGGGGCGTGGCACCGCGATCGAAACGCGATGCCACCTGCGCGTTGTAGGCGCGTCGTTCAGCCAGACGGTCGAGCTGCCAGATCCCGAGTCGCACACAGACAGCAGCCGCGATCACCGCCAACACGCCAAAGAGCACCGTGCTCAACGTGC
>JBGTOG010000149.1:0-2433 GCA_041742675.1 Gemmatimonadaceae bacterium
CTTGTACGGATCCGTGTCCACGCCGCGCACGAGCTCCATGTCGAGTTTGAGCACGTCAGGGCGGAGCAGGTGAATCAGGTTGAGCGACGAGTAGCCACTGCCGACATCATCGAGTGCGACGCGGAATCCGGCGCCGCGATAATAGTCGAGAATGCGTCGCAGGTGCGCCGGGTCGTGGGCGCGTTCCGTTTCCACGATCTCGAACACCACGTTGCTGCGTGAAATCCCGGCTCGGTCGATGGCTCCTACCGTACTCTTGAGACACGACGCCGGATCATAGATCGCAGTCGGCGCAAAGTTCACGAACAGGGCGCCCTGCAGGCCGTGCGACGCTGCGTTCGCAATCGCTGAGCGACGGGCCGCGAGATCGAGCTGGAACATGAGTCCGGCACCGCGAGCGGTTTCGAACAGTTGAAACGGGGGGATGAACGCACCCTCCGCCGTCACACCACGCAAGAGCGCTTCGTGACCGTAAATGCGCGAGGGTTCCGCGGCATACACAATCGGCTGAAAATGCGACGTCAACCGTCGCTCCTGCATAACGGCCAGCAGCCAGCCGCTGCGCACACGGACAACCAGGCGCGAGAGCGGTTCCACGCGCGCGAGGTCTTCAGGCATAGGGGCGACGTCGTGCGCACAAAGCAGTGCTCGCGTGTCGTCACGTTCCGTTGCCGACAATCCGGATTCCAGCGCGGCGGCTACTGATTCGCGCTGTGTCTCGTCAAAACAGAACATCAGGCCATCGGCGACAACCGAAACGCCCGTGATACCCTGTGCGCGCAACAATGCTCGCGCCTTGCCGGCGACATGAGGCGCTGGAAACCAGCAATACAGATCGCCCGACATCGCGTCCGTCGGCAGCGTTTCACAGCGGCCGCAGGGTCGCGGCACGCCGGCTGCGGCAGGCGTGTGGCCGGACGCACGCGACGCAGCGGACGTCGGCGCATCGTGCGCAGGAAGAATCGGAAGCGGAGAGACGGACACCGGGGGCCTGAAATGGGGGTGCGAACTGGGAACGCTTCGAGTCTCGGCACCATCACGCCACTTTGTGAGCAAGAGGACGGGTGAATCGCGGTGATGGAGTGCCCGGCGTGTGCGTTGACATGCTTTCGCGCGCATACAAATGCGCTTGACAAACGCGCCGCGATACGTACATATACATGTACGTTATGCAGGCGCGTTTCCTTCCGCGGCAGGTGGTCCTCATGTCACAGGTGCTCGAACCCATTGTCCCGCTCACCGAGGCGCGGACGCAGCTGTTCCGTCTCGCCGAGCAGGTGCTCTCGGGCGAGGCCTCGCGCGTGCGGCTGTCGCACCGCAGCCACGCCGACGATTTGTTGATGGTGCGGGCGTCCGTGTTCGAGCAGCTGGAGCGTGAGGTGGCCGAACTCCGTCGTCGGGTTGCACCGGATGTGCGGGCGCTGGCAAACCTGGGCGCGCTGGTGGTTGACGACGACGAGTTCCTGGAGGCGATGCTCGACCTTCGGGCCGACGCGGCTGTGGCCAGTGATCGCAAGCAACATGATCTGGCCCGTGGGCTGCGCTACGCCACACCAGCGTCAAAGCTGTCGCGTGTCGCGGAGGCAACTCCCGAGCGTGCTGCAGAGCGCGGCGTACCGAAGCGGCCGTCCACGCGATCGGCCAAGCGTCCGCGGCGCGGTTGAGGACGTTGCAATGGGACGTCTCTCGCCTCGTCACGCGGTCGTCGACACCCACGCCTTGTTATGGTGGCTCGGCGGCCGCCTGCGCTCGTTGGGACGCTCCGCACGGGGCTTTGTCGAGCGTGTAGACGCTGGCGATGCGGTGGCACACATCCCGACGTTCGTGCTCGCCGAGGTAAGTGAGGCCATGCGACGAGGCATCTTCACACTCGGCGAGCCGTTCGAGACATTCTTACTGCGGCTGGAGAATACGCCGTCGCGCTATCGCGTGGTGCCGCTCGACAGTGCGATTGTCTCACGTTCGCACGCCCTGTTCGATATTCCCGAGCGCGGAGACCGCCTCATCGCGGCGACGGCGCTGCATCTGGGATTGCCGCTGCTCACGCGCGACGCAGCGATTGCGCATGCGCTGGGGAACGATGTTTTGTGGTAGTCACAGCGCTGCATTGTTCCGAGCGGTAGCTGACACGCGGTCCCGTTATCGCACCACCATCCGGCTCGGATCGCCGCGCGCGTACTCGTCCTGCGCGCTGCGACGAACCAGCACGCGCAGTTCATACGGTCCCGGCGCCAGATCGCGCGGAAACAGTGTGAGCTGATAGCCCTGATGCGTTGCCGTGCGCACGACACGACGCGGGTTGGTGATCGCCAGCGTAACCTGATTGCCGTCACCGCGACCAAAGAGTGAGCGCACGGCCTGCCAGGTGGAGCCATCACTCCGGCGTACTTCGAGCGCGATATCGGGCGCGCTGTCTTCCGGCGCACCGTACGT
>JBGTOG010000150.1:0-7437 GCA_041742675.1 Gemmatimonadaceae bacterium
TGGCCTTTGCCTCGAAGGACGCCGCGGTAGCCGAGCGCACGGCCACGCGTATCGTGGCCAAGCTGCTGGCCGGTCCAATGGCCGCCCTGCGGCGCGCCGTGCAGCGTGGTGAGCCGCTCGACCAGCACACCATGATGCTGCTGGAAATGTTCGCGCCCGCCAGACCGGCCGACGTCCGCACACCGGAGCGACGCGTCGCTCCAAAGCGCTCCGAATCCCGTCGGACTGTCAACTCCCGCGCAGAGCAGGCCATGACTGCGCCGGTCCGCGACGCGCGATACGTTTCGGTATCCGCTGAGGTCTGACCTACCCCATCTGCCGCGGGCTGCGCGCTGTTGACGCGCCGCCCGTCATTGCGAGTCTCCATGCCTGACGCTGTACCGCCCGTGAACGACCTGTTCCTCCGCGCCCTTCGCCGCGAGCCTGTTGAACGCACCCCTGTCTGGATGATGCGACAGGCCGGCCGATACCTTCCAGAGTACCGCGCTGTTCGATCCGGCTCCGATTTTCTCACCATGTGCCGTACGCCGGCACTGGCCGCCGAAGTCACACTGCAGCCGATCGATCTGATTGGTGTCGACGCCGCGATCATCTTCTCGGATATTCTGGTGGTGCCCGAAGCCATGGGCTGTCACCTGACGCTTGATGAAGGTGTCGGACCGCAGTTTCCCACGCCCATTCGCAGTGCTAGCGCCGTGAAGGCGCTGCGTGATATCGATCCCGTGACGGATCTCGGCTACGTGCTCGATGCGCTGCGATTGGTGAAGCGCGAACTGAATGGTCGTGTGCCATTGATTGGTTTTGCCGGTGCGCCGTGGACGCTCGCGTCGTACATGGTGGAGGGCAAAGGCACGAAGCAGTTCGCCATTGCCAAGCGCATGCTGTTTGAGCAGCCAGCCGTTGCGCACGCACTGCTCGACAAACTTGCCAATGCAGTCGGTCAGTACTGCCGTGCGCAGGTGGAAGCCGGCGCGCAAGCCATTCAGCTGTTCGACTCGTGGGCTGGTGCACTTGGTCCCAACGAGTTCCGCGAGTTTGCCCTGCCCTACCTCGCCCGCGCGGCGCGTGTAGCACGCACCGCCGGCGCGCCCGTGATTGTGTTTGCGCCGGGTGCCGCCTGGGCGCTCGATGAAATCGCCGATGCTACCCAGGCCGATGCGATCGGGGTGGACTGGCACATCTCGCCGACGGCGGCGCGCGCCAAGATGGGTAATCGTGCGGTCGCATTGCAGGGCAATCTCGATCCGTGCACGCTCTATGCACCGATCGCTGAGATTGAAAAGCGCACGCACGCCATGCTCGATGCATTCGGGCCGGTCGGCCACATTGCGAATCTCGGTCACGGCATCCTTCCGGATGTCTCGCCCGCGCATGCCAAGGCGTTTGTGCAGGCGGTACAAAACCACGAGTTCAAGAGCGCATCGCAGGAGCGTGATGTTGAACCGGAAGCCGCAGGCATTGCCTGATGACAACCGTCTCTTCGTCGGCGAGCGTGAACTCGGCACGTGAGGCCACGTCTCGGCGTGGCGAAGCGACGCGCTGGATCGCCGGCCTCCACGATGAGTTGACGGCGCTCTTCGGACGACTCGATCAGGGCGGCACGTTTGTCGAAGACCGGTGGGAACGACCCGGTGGCGGTGGTGGCGTGAGTCGCGTGCTTATTGAAGGTGCCACGTTCGAAAAGGCGGGCATCAATCGCTCGGTGGTGATGGGCGAGCTGCCGGAACTGGCCGCACGCCGACTCGGCGGACGCGGCGCCGCGCAGGGCAGCACTGATTTTTTTGTCACCGGTGTGAGCCTCGTGGCGCATCCGCGAAGCCCCATGATCCCCACGGTGCATCTCAACGTGCGGTACTTCGAACTCATGGATCAGGACGGGCATATTACCGACGCCTGGTTCGGTGGTGGCACCGATCTCACACCGTTCTATCCGCATCGTGAAGATGTGGTGCACTTTCACCGCACACTCAAGCGGGTCTGCGACTCACATCATCCGGCGTTTTACGATCGCTACAAGGCGTGGTGTGACGAATACTTCGTGAACGTGCATCGCGAAAATGAAGCGCGAGGCGCGGGTGGCGTGTTCTTTGACCACGTGCGCCCTGATGATGAGCACGGGCTTGATGTGGAGCGCCTGCAGGCATTTGTATCCGACATCGGGCGTGTGCTGCGCGATGCCTACGGCCCGCTTGTAGACAAGCATCGCGACACACCATACAGCGAGCGTGAGCGCGACTTCCAGCTCTGGCGTCGCGGCCGGTATGTGGAATTCAACCTGGTGCACGACCGCGGCACCATGTTCGGACTGCAAACCAACGCGCGCATCGAGAGTGTGCTCATGAGCCTTCCGCCGCTGGCCGGCTGGAAATACGCACCGCGGTTTGAGCCCGGAAGCTTTGAATCGCAGCTGCTGGAGATGCTGCGCCCGCAGGTCTGGGCCACCGACGGCGACGGACAGCAGTAGCGTGCGTACGCCCGTTTAATGAGTGCGATTGTGGATCGCCGCGGGGCACAGCCGCCCTACGATATCGAACGCGGTGAACCGCGATCGGTCGCGGTGATCGGTGCGGGCATCACTGGTCTGGTCGCCGCGTACGAGCTCAAGCGACGCGGCGTTCCCGTCACACTGTACGAAGCCACAGGACAGGCGGGTGGATCCATCGGCACCTCGCTGGCCGATGGCTTTCTCGCCGAGCACGGTCCCAACTCGTTTGTCTCGTCGGCGGCGGTAGAGTCGCTGATTGAGCAACTCGGGCTGGAAGATGAAGTGGTGGAAGCGAACCCGGACGCCAACCGGCGCTACATCGTGCGCGGTGGCAAACTGCTGCCCTTCCCCATGACACCGCTGGCGATGTTGCGCACGCCGCTGCTCTCCAAGCGCGCGAAGTTACGCATCATGCTCGAGCCACTGGTGCGTGGTGAGCGCCAGGCTGAAGACGAAAGCGTCGCGTCGTTTGTGCGACGGCGGCTTGGTGCAGAAGTGCTCGACTACGCCGTGAATCCGTTCATCGCCGCCATTTTTGCGGGCGATCCTGAGCACTTGTCGATGCTGCACGCATTCCCGCGAGTGTATGCGCTTGAGCGTGAGCACGGCTCGCTATCTCGCGGACTCATGGCATCGCGGCGGCAGGCGATTCAAGCGCGACGCGAAGCGGCGCGAGCCGCGAAGCTCGGCACGCGTCAAACCGGCTCAGAGGCGGAGACCGCCTCAACGCCGTCCTTCGACGCAGCCGCGTCGGCACCGGTCTCCGCTCGATTAATCTCGTTTCGCGATGGACTGCAGTCGCTCACCGATTCGATTGCCGCGTCACTGGCGAATACCCTCAAGCTCAACACGCCGGTTCGGCTGCTGCACCGCGGCGAGGAACGCTGGATCGTGGAGACGGGCCATGATGGCGCCGCGCGCGCACGCTCTGTCAACGCCATCGTGCTCGCCGCACCCGCTCATGCGCTGACGGCCATGGAGCTGCCCGCCGCCATTCGTCAGCACGCATTGCCGGTTGAGCAGGTCGAATATCCGCCGGTTTCCTGTCTCACGCTCGGCTTCCGACGCGCGGATGTCACGCACTCGCTCGACGGCTTTGGCGTGCTTGTGCCAGCCGTGGAAAAACGCTTTATACTCGGCGCGCTGTTCTCGTCAACGCTGTTCCCCGACCGCGCACCGGATGATCACGTTACCATCACCGTGTTTGTAGGCGGTGGTCGCCAACCCGATCTTGCACGCGCCGCCACGGATGAACTTGTCCGCATGGTACGCACTGATCTCCGCGACCTGCTCGGCGTACGCGGAGATCCGGTCTTCGCCAAACATGTCTACTGGCCGCGCGGGATCCCGCAGTATGCGGTTGGCTATGACAAAGTGAAAGACGCAGCCGACGCGACTGAAGCAGCGAATCCCGGCCTGTATCTCACCGGCAATTATCGGAACGGTGTGTCGGTCGGAGATTGCATCGCCAGCGGCCAGCAAGTCGCCGAACGTGTTGCCGCGTGGCTCACCCAGAGCAGCTGAGTCCGTCGCTCGTAGCGTGCGCCCCGCTCTCAACCGTCGCCGCAGTTGCAGTCCTGATTCGTCTTTGCGGCTAATATGTGCCTCGAGGCTTTCCGGCTTTTCGGCCTACTTTATTTCGTACGCGTGAACAGAGCCCGGATGCTGGTCAGGATCCTCCGGGCACCGCACCAACCCGGTTCAGACTTTCGAAACTCATGCCGCCCAAGAGCCAGAAAGCCCCAAGGCACTCCGTAGCCGTAAAGTCGAATCAGCACTGCACAGCGCCGCCATTCAGCAGTTGCAGTCCTGATTCGTCTTTGCGGCTCATACGTGCCCCGAGGCTTTCCGGCTATTCGGCCTACTTTATTTCGTACGGCGGAACAGAGCCTCGATGCTGGTCACGATCCTCCGGGCAACCCTCATCGCTCAGTTCAGCCGGACGAAACTCATGCCGCCCAAAAGCCGGAAAGCCCCAAGGCACTCCGTAGCCGTAAAGTCGAATCAGAACTGCACCGCGCCGCCATTCAGAAGTTGCAGTCCTGATTCGTCTTTGCGGCTCATACGTGCCTCGAGGCTTTCCGGCTATTCGGCCTACTTTATTTCGTACGGCGAACCGAGCCGCTCGGTGCCCTGAGGATCTCCAAAAGTCACACCCGTCCTCATGTCCTCACACAGCCAAGCCCCCCAAGTGCCCCCCATCTCCCCCCTCATGCCCGCCCTCGACCTCCTCTGTATCGCCGCCCACCGCGATGATGCCGAGCTGACCTGTGGCGGCACCCTCATCAAAGCCGTCGATGACGGCTACCGCGTGGGGGTCCTCGACCTCACCGAAGGCGAAATGGGCACGCGCGGATCCGCCGACCTTCGCGCTGAGGAAGCCGAGCGGGCAGCCGAAGTCATGGGTCTCCACGTGCGCGAAAACCTCGCCCTCCCCGACGCCGGCATCGAAAACTCCCGCACCACGCGCGAAGCACTGGTCGCGATGATTCGCCGCCTGCAGCCGCGTGTCGTCATCGCCCCAGCCTCGCGCAGTCGTCATCCCGACCACCGCCTCGCGCACGAACTCACGCGCGACGCCTGTTTTCTTGCGGGTGTCGCGCGGTATGTGCCCGATGTCCCAAAACATCGCCCGCTCAAGCTGCTGCAGGTACTGACGTACCGCGAAGATCCCGTCAAACCCACGTTTGTGGTGGATATCAGCGACCAGTTCGAGCGCAAGCTCGCGGCGATTCGTTGTTATGCGTCGCAGTTTGACGGCACCACGCAGGCAGGCGAGGTTTTTCCAAACGGTGAATCGCTGTATGACATCGTCACGCATCAGGCCGCGCATTATGGTTCACTGATCCGGTGCCGCTACGGTGAACCGTTTCTTACCGACGAAACAATGCGCGTGACTGATGTCATGACGCTTGATGTTTCTACATTCTGACGGGACTGATTGTGGCTGATGCATCCGAAACGATCGACTACGGCTCGTATCTCGAGCTTGATTCGCTGCTCAGGTTGCAGAAGCTGCAGTCCGCGCCCGAGCATCCAGACGAGTTGCTGTTCATCGTGGTGCATCAGGCCAGCGAGCTGTGGTTCAAGGTGCTGCTGCACGAGCTCTACGGACTGATTGCTCGGCTGCAAGCATTTGATGCCGTGGGTTCCGCGCTGTCGATTCGCCGCGTGAACGCGCTGATGCAGATCATCGCCTCGCAGCTCTCGGCGCTGGAAACACTGCCGCCCCAGCGCTTCGCGCAGTTTCGCGGCTATCTCGGCCGTTCCAGCGGTTCACAGAGCGATCAGTTTCGCGCGATTGAAGCGCTTTCCGGATTGCGCGATCCGCACTTCATGGCCGCGTTGCAGGAACATGGCGAACCGCCGGCCATTGTGCAGCGCGCGTTGCAGCAGCCCACGCTGCAGGATCTGTTCGACGGCCTGGTCGCACACGAGGGCACCACGCTCGAAGCGCTGTATATGGGCCCGGCACCAACGGCACTGTTCATCATCGCGGAAGGACTGTTGGAATACGAACAGAACTTCTCACGCTGGCGCTTTCTGCACGTGCAACTCGTGGAGCGCATCATCGGTCCGGGCACTGGTGGGACCGGCGGGACGTTAGGAGCCAAGTATCTTCAGCGCACCATCGCTCACCGATTCTTCCCGAACCTGTGGGCTGTGCGCAGCCGTTTTTATGGGATTGCGCCATGATGTATTCCCCAGGTAGTACAGCAACCTGGCCGCGCGGCATCGCCGGATGAGTGAAGCACTTCGCGACGCGGCGACGCGTGAGCAGCAGCGCCTCGAAACGGATTGGCGCAGCGCCAGCGCACGAGACGAAGGATGGTTCGACGCCACCGTGCCGTTTGCCGCCAATACGCCGGCCTGGCCTGGCGATACGCCCATGAGCTGCGGCTGGACCATGCGCCGCGAACAAGGCGACAGCGTGAACGTGGCCTCGTTCACCAGCAGCCCGCATCTCGGTACACACGCCGATGCTCCGTTGCACGTAACCGACGGCGCTCGCACCAGTGAGTCATTGCCCGTGCTGCCATTCAACGGACTCGTGCATGTCGTTGATGTGCGCGATCTCAAAGGCGAAATCTCGTTGGCCATGCTGCGCGAGCGACTGACAGTCACCGACCCACTGCGCATCTTCCTGCGCACCGGCGCGTGCGTATCCGAGGGTCGATTTCCGGAGTCATGGTGCTGGTTGGCCGCATCCGCTGCGCTTGAAAGTGTCACGCGCGGCTTACGGCTGCTCGGCACCGATGCCCCAAGTGTGGATGCGCGCGACGCGAAACAGCTGAACACCCATCATGCATGTTTCGAGCATGGCGCGTGGCTTCTCGAAAATCTGGATCTGCGCGATGTCTCACCCGGCGCATACGAAGTGCGCGCCCTCCCCATGCGCATTCACGGCCTCGATGCTGCCCCCGTTCGCGTCTTGCTGCGCATGGTAACCTGACCTTTTGTTGCAGTCCCTGATTCGTCTTTGCGGCTAATATGTGCCTCGAGGCTTTCCGGCTATTCGGCCTACTTTATTTCGTACGACTGAACAGAGCCCCGATGCTGGTCACGATCCTCCGGGCAACCACCATCGCTCAGTTCAGCCGTACGAAACTTGTGCCGCCCAAAAGCCGGAAAGCCTCGAGGCATTTCGTAGCCGCAAAGTCGAATCACAACTGCTCATTCGACCGCTCCGCGTCCTTCATCCCGGCCAATCGCGTCGCCACATCCTCCGGCACCAGCAGCGAATCCGCAATCCCCGCGATTCGCTCTGCATCCAGCCACGCACGCTCCAGCTCCGCCAGTTCGCCCAGCAGCGCCAACCGCTCACGCTCTTCGTGCACCGCCATCTCAATCGCCAATCGCGCGGGCTTCGGGATGTAAGCAATGTCGCCCGTATCGCCGATGGTTTGCTGCGCGCCCCACGCGCGGCGCTGCTTGACCGCCCACGACATCAC
>JBGTOG010000187.1:0-3684 GCA_041742675.1 Gemmatimonadaceae bacterium
CGTGGCGCACGCATGGCGCGCACCACACGTTGCCACCGCGAGGCGTCAGACAGCAGCGCACCACCGGCTTCCGCCAGGATGGCGTCGCGCACCGCCCACACGTTGACGGCCGCGGTGGGCGCATCATCACCCGTGTACTCACCGGCCAGCAGTTCAGGATCGAGTCCGCTCTTCACAACCACAGTGGTCTTGCAACTACTCGTCGGGCCGAGCAGCAGCACCAACGGTCGTTGGTCAAACTCGCCGCGCGGCATGCGTTTGCGCGCGCTGCTGATCACACCTACCGCATCGTCACCGCTCGTTTCCTGCGCCTCAACGCCCGCATCTTTCGGGCGCATGAACCAGAGTAGAATCGCCGCCGCGGCCACACCCAGCAGTCCAAGCCCGATACGCAGCACCCAACGCTCGGTCGACGTGAGCGTGGACAACATGTTGCTGAACACCCACGACGACACGAGGAACGTGAGCAGCGCAACACCAGCGGCAATCCAGCGTTTGGAGAGTTTTTTCATGCGCGTTACCGGCCTTCTGCGACGGCGAGTGCGCGCACATCGGCACGGTCACTGCGCAGCAACAGCGTGTAGGTCCCCCACAGTCCAATCGCCAATACCACACTGGCGATGGCACCAATCGTCAGACGACGCAGCCACGGATCCCGCTCTACCAGTGCGTCGTCGGGCGGGCGCCAGTGCGGTGCCAGATCGCCCGGCGCTCCACGCAAACGCGAGATGCGCTCACCCATACGCGCCGTAATCGCCTGCAGCGGACCCTGATCACCGGCCCCGTACCGTCCCTTGAAACCGAGCAGCAAACACAACTGATGCACTTCAAGCAGATCCGCGAGATGCGAATCATCGGCCCGCGAAAGCAACTGGTCCACATGCTGAAAAAACCACTCACCACCCATATGGCCACCGTACAACTCATCCTGCAGCGGCTTGCGCGCCCACTCGGCGAGCGCCGCCTGTCCGGTGTTGAGCACGGATTCATCAAGAAAGGCGACGACTGCGAAGACCGCGAGACGCGCATCCTGCTCACCGTAACCAGCCGCACGCGCTTCCTGCTCAGCGCGCGCCAGCAGCTGCATCATTTGCGCACGAAATGCTCCGGCATCGGAGACGGGTTGTCGATTGGCACGCAGTCGCACCACTGCCGTGAGCGACTCCTGAAGAATCAGCGCCAGTCGACCGGTATTCGGAGAGGCTGTCGATTGCGTCATGTCAAACGAACAGGGAGGGAGTGAAGAGTCGGTTGGTACGGCAGGCCCCGCGGGACCACGGTCATTACGATTCCGGAACCAGGACAGCAACGTGCAGCTCAATCTCCGGCAGGCCGGCCGGTACGTAGACACCGATTTCCTTGGTGTCACGCAGCGCCTTCGCGCACGGGCCATCGAGCGTCAGCTCGAAGTACGCATATTCCGGACGTGGTGCAATCGCCGGCGGTGGTGCGGGAACATGTTGAAGCGCCAGACCGTGGTACGCACGCTTGACCAGCTCGAGCACAAACTTGGTGGCACAGACCTTCGTCAGTTGCGGCACCAGCGCGACGGTTTGCGATACGCCGAGCGCACTGCGCACTGCCAGAAACCAGCGGGCTGACGGTTCGTAGCAGCGGACATCACTGATCGGTGCTCCGTAGAGCACATCGGCCAACTGCGTGAGCGGAGCAACCACGGCGCGCACGGATACCACGACATCGAGCTGCTCACGAAGAAACTGCTCGATGCGATCAAAACTTTCCTGCGGCGCATCGTGATCGTACGTGGGCAGTTCACGAGCGGAGGTGCGCAGCGAAAACGTGCACAGCGCGCCCGCTAAACGCAGCACTTCCAGCCACACCTGCTCCGGATGCGCATCCTGCGAACGCAGCATGTGTCGCAGCGGCGCTTCCGCCGTACGCACCGCATGCAACAGCCAGCGCGTGGCCAGCTCATTCCCGAGGTACGCCTGCGCGCCGCCCGATGCAGGCGCGCCACCCGACGCGCCCAGCGCCGAGGCCAACGCTTGTCCCTTGGCTTCCAGCATGCCCACCAGCCGGTGCGTGAACTCCACCAGACGCGTGCTGGCACCGATGCGAAGGCTGGGCGGAATGAAACGCGGGTCGAGCACAAACGAGCCCGCGCCATCGCGTCGCACACGTGCGATCGGCAGCGTCACATCGTCGCTGGTGCACTCTTCATCGAGCAGGAGCCGGCACTGTCGCAGAGCGAACGTGACCGACACCGGGTCCTGACCGGTGGTTTCGTCAGTGACGGTGCGCTCTCCGCGAACAAACCGATGCGTTTCGCGAGGCGCTGGCGCATCAAGTGTCAGCGGCGGTGCATCACTCCACACGTTGGCGGCACCGCCGCGCCAAGCCGGCAGCGCGAGATGTACGACATGCGCGTCGCGCGTTGGCGAGAAACGATCTGCCAGCGGCGCGGGGGCCGGCGCGGCGTCGCCATCGGGAATGTCGAAGGGCGTACCGTCCGGCAGCATCCCGCGCGCGTGCAACAACGACAGCGTACCGTTGCGCAGCGCATCCGCATCGATCTCGCATGAGGCCACGCCGTACGGATAGGCGTGCAGCACATCGATGGCCGATGTGGTGGTCGCCTCGAGATGCCGACGATGCAACTGGAAATGCTGCGGGCTGAGGTGCATGCCCTCTTCCCATACAACTCGCGCCAGGCCGGCGGGAGCACGTCGATTCATGGAGCGTCCGAAGTTGCGCGGCGCGAGCACGCCACGTCATCGCAAGGGGAAAGCGGCAGGAGAAACAGCGTCTGACGGATTGCGTCCGCCTGACGCACGTTGAACTATAAAGTTGAACTCGTTCTACGATGCGTGTCGGCCCGTCCATCGGGAAGGGCTGCAGCACGACTTTTACTCCGGACAGACATGAGCGACGACTTCCAATCCCGCTACCGCTTGCTGAAGTGCGTTGCCCTGGACGAACAAGTGCGATCGCACAACGCGCAGGAGATCGCGACGGGTCGGGTGGTCATGGTGCATCTGCTGGACGACGCCGGCCCGGAGGAAATCGACGCGTTGCGCACCAAGCTTGATCGACTGACAGGACCGGACAAGACAAAGGTGCTGGAGCTGGCCGTCGTGACGGCCGGATTTGCCGTCGTTACCGATTTCCTGCCCGGATTCTCGTCTTTCCCGCGCTGGCTGAACGCGCGACTGGCGGAGAGCGGCGGCGCCACAACCGTCGAAGTGCCTCGCATCTCGGCCAGCGGGATACCGGCGCCGGCGGCGCCACCAGTGCCGTACGCACCACCAGCGGCTCCCCCAGCACCGCACGCACCCCCCCCAGCTGCGCCAACCGCACCGCACGCACCACCAGCGGCCGCGCCGTCGATCGCAACATCAGCGCCGGGTGAGTTCACACAGTTTTTCGCAGCACCCTCTGCATCGGTCGCGCCGACCCAACCGACACACGAGCCTGCGCAACCGCCACTCGCGCATCCCCAACAACCACCGGCGCATCCCCAGCAACCACCCGCGCCGCCGCAACCACCACTGGCGCAGTCGCCGCCGCCGTCGGCTCAACCACCTGTCAGCAACGAGGCAGTGCCCGGCGAGTTCACGCGCATGTTCATGCCATCGAGTGCCGCATCGACTCCTGCGGCACCTGCGCCACCTGCGCCACCTGCGCCACCCGCGCCACCCGCGCCACCCGCGCCACCTCAGCCAG
>JBGTOG010000207.1:0-14115 GCA_041742675.1 Gemmatimonadaceae bacterium
AGCCGCTGGTGGCGCCGAAGGCGTGCAAGGCGTGTTTGCCGCCATGCGTGAAGCCATGGGTCCGAGCTTCAACCCGTTTGGCGGCGGCGGTGGTGGACGCGGCGGACGTGGCGGCGGCGGCGGTGGCGGCCTGGTGGGCAGCGGCGACTATCGCATCACGCTCACGGCTGGCGGTCGCACCATGTCGCAGCTGCTGCGCGTCGAGCAGCTCGACAGCGCCGATCCAACAACCGCTGGCTTCTTCGAAGACGAGGAAGCAGAGTTGCTTCGGCAGTTCAATCGCTGGCTACGCACGGGCCAGTAAGCGCGCAGGTCTGGCATATAGAATCAGCCCCCGGGTCGCAACGCGATCCGGGGGCTGAACTTTGTGTGGGCGCCGAGCGGTGTCCCGGTCTCGGGCGGCTTCTGCCGCGAAGCGGCAGTGGCAAGCCCGGGATCGGGATACCGATCGGCGCTTACGGCGTAATGCCGATCACCGCCATCCCAGCCTTCACCGCCTGCGCGTCCTCTGCGCCACGTGCGCCGCTCGCGCTGAACGCGCCGAGGAGCTGGCCGTCTTTGCGAAGCAGTAGTCCACCCTCATACGTTACCGCGCCTTCAATGGCCTGGATGGTTCCGGCTCGCAGTGCCGCCGCGTAGTCCACCGTATGCATGCCGGACGTGAGCGACGTGTGGATCTTGGCGACCGCGATCTCGTAGTTGCGTTTGGGCACGCCGTCCATGCGGCGCAGATAGATCGGGATTCCGTCGGCGTCGGCCACCAGGAAGACCAGCTTCCAGTTGTTCTTCACGGCTTCGGCCTCGGCCGCTTCAACCGCTTGTTTTGCCTGCTCAAGCGTGATGCGTGCCGCTGGTGGTTGGGCAGGCTGCTGCGCATGCAAAGGCATAACGAACGACATTGCACAAAGCAGCGGGGCGACGGAAGCAAGCGTTGAAAGTCGCATGGGTCTCGTGTTTCGAGGGGGAGGAGGTGGCGCGTCGCGAGGAAGATCAGCGACGACGACATGCCACAACTCCGTGAAAGATACTCCACCGCAAGCTTTCGGTTCTTACGCAGGTTATCTCCGCGTCATTTGCGCCGTCCACGCCACACTGCGGCCTCGTCCGTCCGTCCGCTTGCCTCGTACAACTGCTCAAGCCAACGCGCCACCGTCTCAAGCCGCAAACCGCCCAGCGGCGCCGCAATACTCTCAAACCCTCGCGCCGCATCGAGCAACAGCGGCTCCGCGTCGCTGTGGCGCGCTAGTCGCTGCAGACAATATCCGAGCCCAGCACGTGCGCGATGCTGCACAATCGCGGGCACGGTAGGTGCGAGCTGCTCGACAGCGGCGCGCGCCAGCTGCTCGCCCTCGATTGTCGCCCCTGTACTGCACAACGCCAGCCCCAGTTGTCGCCGAGTATTGACCACCGTTGGATCTGCCGCGGGCCGCTGCAACTCGGCGAGCAGCGCAAGCGATTCACGTAACAACGGGATGCCCGACGCGGTGTCGCCGCGCTCTTCTCGGACATTCGCCACAGATGGCAGCTGCACGGCCACTTGTACGCTGCGCGGACCGTACACGGCGCGTCGGATGGCGAGGCCGTTTGCCACGAGGGTATCCGCGGCCGTCAGGTCACCTTGCTGAAGGCGCACAAACGCCAGCTTCTCCTGCGCGTCGCCCACGGTCCAGTGTTGCGCTCCGTTAAGACTGATGCGTGCCGCGACGACCAAACGCAGCAACGAGTCGGCGGACTCGAGTTTGCGCTGTCGCGAGAGGATGTTGCCCAGCAACGCTTCGGCAAACAGCGCCTGATCTTCGATCCCCGCCCCGCGCCAGATCGGGACGGCAGTGCGGTATCGTTGCTCAGCGTCCGCCCAGTCTTCACGCGCACTGGCCAGCATGCCGAGGTCATTCAGACTCGAAGCGGTGGCAGGGCTTTGTTCACCCAGCACGCGGCGCCGCGCGTCGTGCGCCGCCACGAGCAACGATTCCGCTTCGACGAGTCGCCCGCGTGTCTGCAGCTGTCGCCCCAGCGACACGCGTGCTAGCTGCACATCTGGATGATCGGCGCCGAGCACGGCGATGCGCATGTCGAGCGACTCTCGCAGTAACGGTGAGGCCTCTTCAAGTCGCCCCTGAATCGAGATGGCCGTGCCGAGCCGGTTGAGCACATTGGCGAGCGCTGGATGTGCGGTGCCGTACAGCGTCCGCGCGGCGGGCAGAATACGGCGCAACGTCGCCTCAGCGTCCGCATGATCGGGCAGATTCACCTGCGCGTCACTCAACAGCACCATCACGTCAATCGTGCGCGGATGCTCGAGACCGAATGTTGCCTCGGCCATGGTCACCGCGCGCTGCAGTAGCGGCAGGCCGTCACGAGGACGACCGATAAAGGTGTAAAAGGCACCGGTTCGGCTCAGCTTTTCCGCGACACTGGCGCCGCCCTGCGGATGTCTCCGCTCGCTCAGTCGCAGCGATTCGAGGAACAGGGCTTCAGCCTCGGCGAGCCGTGACTGGCGATAATACACATCGGCCAGCTCCATCATCGCGGCGGTGACAAAATCATCATCCGGTGCGCGGTAGCGCTTCATCAGCGCGAGTGCTTCGACGAGCCGCTGCTCGGCCCGTGGATAGTCGCCTGCCGCGCGCGCAGCCTTGCCGATATCGGCGGCAACGTCTGCGGCGGTGCGTGATGAACCAATGGTGCGAACGTAGCGGCGATAGGACGAATCGAGCAACGTTGCCGCCGGCTCGAAGTAGCCGAGCTGCATGTACGTGCGTCCGATGGTGGCCTCGAGTGATGCGCGCGCCTCGGGCTGACCGCGCAACGCCGGTCCGTCAATTCCCTGCGCTGCGGACTCGAGCATCTCACGCACCGTCAGTTCGCGCCCCAGGGCCACCGCGGGATCGGCCGAGGAGAGCATGTCCTGCAGGAATGTGGTGACGGCCAGCGCCTTGCCCGCTTCGCGCGTGGCGAGACCGGCGCTCGACTCAGCCGCTTGCTGTTCGGTGAGTGCGAGTGCGCGCGCGCTGTCAGCGACGAGAAGCGCCGAGTCAGCTTGCGCGCGTCGCAGCTCGGCGAGCGACTGTGCCGCTTCCGCGTCAGCGCGCGCGAGTTGTGCGGCGTTCACCGCTTCCGCGAGGCGGACGGCCTCCGCTCGACTGGTGAGCAAGCCGACCGTGAGTGCGATGGCGACAACAGCCGTGACGGCGCTGACGCCAATCACAAGCGCGCGATTGCGCCTGGAAAACTTGACGAGTTGATACCACGGACTCGCAGGCCGTGCGATGATCGGTTCATCGCGCAGGAAGCGACGCACATCGCTGCCCAGCGCATCGGCCGAGCTATACCGTCTCGCCTTCTCCTTCTCCAGCGACTTGGTGACAATGATTTCGACATCGCCACGAAACTTGCGATCGAAGGAGCTGAGCGGTGCCGGATCCTGTACAAGAATGACGCGCGCGGCCTCGTGCAACAGCGTGCGGTCGAGTGCGTAGGGCAAGCGTCCAGATACCAGCTCGTACAGCATCACGCCGAGCGAATACACGTCACTGCGCGCGTCCACCTGCTCTGGATCTGCGTTGACCTGTTCAGGGCTCATGTACTGCAGCGTGCCGACCATTTCGCCGACACTGGTCTGTCGGCTCTCCAGGTGATCCACGTTGGTCAGACGTGCAACACCAAAATCGAGCACCTTGGGCTGGCCCTCGTCATCAACGAGGATATTGGCCGGTTTCAGATCGCGATGAATGACACCTTGCCGGTGCGCGTAGTGCACGGCGTCGCACACACGCGCAAACAGCTCAAGTCGTTCACGCAAATCGAGCGTGCGGTTGTTCGCAAACTCAATGAGTGGTTCGCCGCGCACGAGCTCCATGGCGAAGTACGATTGCTCACCATTGGGACCTTCGGCGGTGCCGGCCTCGAACACCTGGGCAATGCCCGGGTGCTGCAGTCGGCCGAGTACTTCCGATTCGCGGGCAAAGCGCCGCGCCAGGTCCGGTGAGATGAAGTCGCGTCGGATAACTTTGAGCGCGACTCGTCGCTGCGGATTGGTTGTCTCGGCTTCGTAGACGGTGCCCATGCCGCCCTCGCCGAGCAAGCCGAGGATTCGATAGCGACCGATAGTGGCGGGAAGGGGCATGCGATGTTCTTTAGGGCGGGCGGGGGAAACACAGCCTCCGGCAGAGTGAATGCGGAGCGTTAGATAATGTGTCTCGCGCGGCCGCCAGCCGCAGGTGCCGCGCCACGAGAAACATCCCGTGGCGCGGCACCATCACTGAAACAGCTACCGCAGTTTGATCTGCCAGAGCGCGGGCGCATCGGGCTCCACGGCGCTCGGCGGCAGGAACTTCTGTCCAAGCTCGCCGCCCTGACCCACGATGCCGAAGTCATCGTCGTTGATCACGAACAGCCAGCCACCCGGAGCAAGCGCGAGACCTTCCGGCTTGTCATGCGGATAGCCGAGTGCGAGCAGATCGACGCGCAACGTCTTGATTCCCGCCTTGATGCCCGCCATGGCGAGTTCAGCCGGCGAGGCCTGTTCAAGCGTCTTCGTTCCACCAACGGAGTACTGTTGAAAGCCGCCGAGGGCACTGACGTCGGTCGCACCGGAGATGTCGACCTCATAGATCTTCTTGAGGTCGGCAGCGGGCGTTCCGAACAGGAACCTGCCGTCGCGCTCGATCACCAGAAAGCGCGTGCTCGAAAGCGCGAGAATCTCACTGTTGCCCTGAAGATTGCTGCGGTCGAGCAGGTAGAGGTACTCTTTGGTAGTACCGTCATTGATGTGCTTGAACAGGATTCGCGTGACGACCGAGTTGCTCACAGCGGCACCGGATGGGTTCTGCAACGGGGACTGCATAATGCCGACCAGCCACTGACCGTCGGGCGTGATCGTCAGCCCCTCCATGCCGCGATTCGGTCGACGCTTCGCGTAGACGGCGGGTAGTTCCGGTGAAGCGCCACAGGGCGCAAACCGACGCAGCTCCCGACCGTTGGCATCGAAGTGCACCATGAACGGGCCGTACTCGTCGGACACCCAGAACGTGCCGTCGGCCATGGCGACGATGCCCTCGGGATCAAGGCCAAGCGGATCGGCAGCGAGCGGTGTGCCATCTACGGTCTGCCCGACTTCGTTCGTGCTGCCGCAGTCGCCGCCAGGAATCGGCAGACCGCTCATCGGCGTGCCGTCGGGTCCCTTGAGAATGATCGGCGTGCCAAGTTTCAGCTTGCTGCCGGCAATGTGCGCCGGGTAAATGCGTGGTGCGAACGACGGATCCGGAAATCGCTTCGGCGTCGGCGAGCCCGCTGGGCCGTCGTAGTTCGGTCCACGATCGGTCAGTAGATAGAAGTCGCGCGCCGATCCCGGCTTGAGCGCCATGCCGCTGCCGTAGCCGCTGTTCGACACGACGACGTCACCGAGGGTCACGAGTACGTCAGGGTTGCGCCGCGCAATAAACTGCACGCCTGCCTGACCGCCGCCGCGAGCGAACGACGCCTCAGCTGGCTCGGCTTCGGTGGGAGCTGATGCACGATCAGTGCATGCGGTGAACGGTACGATGCCGGTCAGCAAAAGCGCGGCGGAAGTTCTGAAACGCATGGGCGGGAGCTCGGGGCGAGGGAGGAACTGCGGGTGATGGGGGTCCATCGGGAGCGCGAGAGTATCGGGAGCGCCCGTACCATTCCTCGCGCCAGTTCGCCACGGCAGCGTCTCGGTTTGGTCACGAGTGGTCGGTTGCCGGTGCGTGGCCGATGAGACTGCTGCGCCGTACATTCGCTCTATCACCGACCTCCTCCGCGCGCATTGTGGCACGCCTGCTTTTGCCGTAGGCCGCGCTTCGTCGCGTTGCGTGAACAGCCAGACCTTCCTGACGCGAAGAGCGTCGATCTGCCACCTACCTGAGACCGCGCCAAATACAGGTCGGCACTCCTCCTCCCATGATG
Organism: Gemmatimonadaceae bacterium; assembly: GCA_041742675.1. GTDB lineage: Bacteria > Gemmatimonadota > Gemmatimonadetes > Gemmatimonadales > Gemmatimonadaceae > JAABRT01. The sequence goes on from JBGTOG010000207.1 coordinate 5,929, forward strand.
CACAACGCCATGCCCAACATCCGTCACACCACGCTCGCTCTTGTGGTACTCTCGCTCGCCTCGTCCACCGCCGACGCACAGTGGACCAACCGCTATCCCAACGTGGCCGGCATGAGTCACCACGTGTATCTGGAGGGCTACGACCTGCCCACCATGAACGTGGGGCCAACCGATCCGGCGGTGAGCCCCGATGGTACGCGCATCGCCTTCAGCGCACGCGGCTGGATCTGGGTGCTCGATCTCGCGACGGGGCGCGCCTCGCGAGTGAGCGACGGAGCGCACATGGACTTCCGTCCCGCGTGGTCGCCCGATGGCGCGCACCTGGCGTTCGTTCGTGACGATACACGCGACACCTGGATTGTGACGCGCAACCTCACCAGCGGGCAGGAAGCGCGCATCAACACCGCGGCGCTTGAGCTTGATCCAACATTCGGGCCCGACGGCACACTCTACTACAGCTCGGCCGCCGAGGGCACGCTCGACTTGTGGAAGGTGCGCGCGACAGGCGCGACGCCCGAACGTATCACGACGAAACGCGGGAACGAGTTTACGCCGACAGTGAGTCGCGACGGCTCCACGTTGCTCTACATGCACAAGAGCGGCGGCGATCGTGTCACCATGCGAAACCTCACGAGCGGGGACGAACGCGAACTGATCACCGAGCGCATCGTGTCGCAGTCACGTCCGGCCATCAGTCCCGACGGCAAAACCGCGGTGTACGGCTGGGCGGTGGATGAGCGCTACGAACTGCGACTGGTGTCCACGAGCGACCCGTCTACGACAGTACGGCTCACAACAGGCGCACGAGGCTTGCCGCTCAGCCCTGCCTGGAGCCCAGACGGTGAGCAGCTCTACTTCACCGAAGCCGGCGCCGACGAAGTCATGCGTCTGTATCGCATTCCACGCGTTGGCGGCACGGCCGAAGAGGTGCGTGTGCTCGCCTGGGACTGGGGACAGCCCACCGGTACGGTGCGCATCACCACGCAGGAAGGTGCTACACCCGTACCATCTCGCCTTACCGTGACCGACGGTGCAGGGCACCCCGCTGTCCCGAGCAATGACTACGCGCAGTTCGCGCTGCAGCACGGTCGCATCTTCTTTTACTCACCCGGCGTGATCGACGTGACCGTGCCCGCAGGTCAGGTCACCGTCGGCGCTGTGCGCGGACTCACGACCGCCGAAGTATCGCGCACGGTCACAGTTGGTGCGGGCGCAACGGTTGAGGTGGCGATCGCGCTGCAACACGTGTGGGATTCCCGCGCCGCCGGCTTCCTCTCCGCTGATCATCACTTCCACCTCAATTATGGTGGCACGTACACGCTTGAGCCTGATGATCTGGTGACATTCATGCGCGGCGAAAATCTGAATCTCGCCACGCCCATGGTTGGCAACCTGCACAATCGATTTGAAGAACAGCAGCACTGGGGATTCACGCGCGCGGCCGAGTTGCCACTCATTCAGTTTGCGCAGGAAGTGCGTTCGCACTTTCTGGGACACGTGAGTCTGCTGAACACGCAGACGCTGTTCTGGCCATGGGTCTGGGGGCCGGGCTATCAGGTGTACGGCACGGATGATCGCCCGAACACGGAGCCGTTGCTGTTTGCCCGCGCGCAGGGTGGGTTTGGCGGCTACGTCCATCCGATTGGAGAGCGCGATCCATTCAGCGAGCAGGGACGCCGAAGTGTGCCGGTGATGCTCGCGGTCGACGGTATCCTCGGCAATCTCGACTGGCTGGAAGTGGCGTGCCTGTGGACTGATGCGCTTGGTACGGCTGCGCTCTGGTACGAGCTCCTCAACCTCGGCAACACGGTCGCGCTTGAAGCGGGTACTGACGTGATGAACAACTACTATCGCACCATGGCGATTGGCACCACGCGGTTGTATGTCGACACGAAAGGCGCCGCCAACTTCACCGATTATTATGCGAACATGCGCGCCGGGCGTTCGTTCGTGACGACTGGTCCGATGTTGTTGTTCACGGCTGGCGGTGTGTCACCGGGTGATGCATTGGCAAGCGGTGGCGAGACGTCATGGGAGCTCACCATGCACTCGGCCGTTCCCGTAGACACGGTAGAAATTGTGGTGAACGGCGAAGTGGTGTGGAGTGCGGCGGGCCTCTCGACACCGGGTTCGAAGACGTACACCGGAAAAATCCGGCTGCCCGCCGGTGGCTGGATTGCTGCGCGCGCGCGTGGCGGTGAGCCGGTATGGCCCTCGATGAGTGCGTACGCGTTCGCGCACTCGAGTCCCGTGTGGATCGGGCAGGTGGGCAGCACCGATCGTGTTGCGATGCAACGTGCGGCGGCGCGACTTGGCCCCGTACTCGACGCGGCACAGCAGCAGGTGGTGATTGCGTACGGCGGTGACGCCAACGCGCCGAAGATTCTGGCGCAGTTTGCCGCGGCGCGCGCGCGGTTGGGGGAAGCGGCGCGCTAGCTGCCCGCGACTGCCAGAGCGATTGTACAGCGGGGAGTGCGCTGCACCGCGCGGCGAAAACCGCGCGGTGTCTTCGTGCATCGCTACTTGCCCGTTGGCGTCGCCGGCAAGTCCTTGAAGTACGCCCACAGCGCCTGCATCTCAATGTCCGTCATGTTTTTCGCGAACGCCGGCATTTCGGCCATTGGTGAGCGAAGCGCGACGCCATTCTTGCTGATGCCTTCCTTCATGGCACGCTGAAAATCGTCGAATGTCCAGTCTACGAGTCCCGCTGGCGTGAGGTTGGCGGCGGGCGGCCAATCCGGAGGTCCGCCGACGATCGGTCCGCCGGCGAAGTTCATGCGGTGGCATCCACTGCACGTCTGCGCGAGGTGTTTGCCGAACGTGGCATCGGGCACTGCGTCGGGAGGCAACGGCGGGTGTGCGATATCGTGCTTGGTGGGATGCACATCGGCCGAAAACGGCAGCTGTCCGGTCGCAACCAGCAACTTGCCAAGCGGTCCGAGCGTGATCGGCGGCACTTCCTTGTTGACGGGCGGCAGCGATCGGATGTAGGCAACTACGTCGGACAGCTCGCGATCCGACATACTGAAGAAATCAACGGACGGCATGGGCGAACCGGTCTTGTTTGGCTTCACGCCGTGACGCACAATGCGATCCCAGTCGGCGGCGGTGTAGTTGATCGTTCGCGAACCCGTACCGAGCGTGAGGTTTGGTCCGAGCAATCGACCAATGGCCGGATCATCCACCATGACGCCGCCGCCGAAGTCAGGACCGTGGCATTCGGCGCACGCATAAAACGTTTTCAGTAGATGATCACCGCGTGCGATGGCGCGTTCCATCGCGATCGCGTTCACATCGAGATCAGCGAGCGGGTCAACTCCCGATCCGGCGCCTCCATTAGAACCGTTCGCGAGCCGCTCCGCACGCAGCGCGGACAGCTCGTCGTCAGTGAGTGGAAACGGAATCGGGAAGTCGACGCTGTGCACCTCGTGCACCGCCGCGAGCTTTGAAGTCGTTGTGCTCGACGCCCAGACATACGCGCCACCACCAATCACAACGACCAGTCCGAGCAGGCCTCCTACGCCGATAGCCACCTTGCGCGCGATCCCCACGGAACACCTCCGATGAGAGCGGGAAGAATGCTGAGACCCTACGTTGCAGTGCGGACGCGGCGTTGTCCAGCCGTTCACGACGCACTGGACGAGACGCCGCTGGAACCGCATCCTTCCGGCATGATCACCACCGTCTACGTCATGCTGCCGCTGTTGTCACTCGTGCACGCCGCGCAGCCCGCGATCGCCACTGAGTGGAAGCCAGGCCCGGGTACGTCGGGCGTGGTCTACCAGACCAGTGGTGCCGGGAACGGTATGGATCAGGCAGGTGCGAGGCTCACAATACGCTCCGACTCTGCACCGAGTACGGCGTACGGTACGATCGCCACGCAGGTACCGGCGGACGGCTTTGTCTCGCGACGAGTTCGACTCATCGCAGATGTTGCGACGAGCGATGTTACCGGCGGCGCGTCAGCGTGGATCCGGGTGGATGGCCCGAACGGCGTGCTCGCGATCGAAAACGCGATGGATCGTCTGGTTCGTGGCACCGCGTCGGGGCGATTCGAGTCGGTGCTGTACGTGCCCGCGAATGCGACGAAAATCGCGTTCGGTTTGTTGTTGCAAGGCCAGGGCAGTGCCTCGGCGACCGGCCTTCGCATCGAGGCGCTTGCTGCAGCACGTGCCGACGCGCCCGTCACCGGACTCGCGCGCGAGGTGTTGGAGCGAGCGTGGACGATCGTCCGCTCCAACTCGCTCTGGCGCGATACGATCACGTGGGCTGAGGTTGAGCCCGAGTACAGAGCCATCGCGGCCGGTGCCTCGAAGCCGGAGGAGGTGTATCCGGCCATTCGGTTTCTGCTCAAGCGGCTTGGCGACAACCACAGCTTCTTCATGCAGCCAAGCGGTGCGCAGAGCTTCGTGACCGGTGGCGCACAGAATCCGCAACCGCAAGTGCGTCTTCTGCAGCCGGGCATCGGATACGTGTCCGTGCCAACGTACTCGGGGAGCGAGCCTACGGCAATGCGAGCATTTGCAGCGCGCCTGCAGGACTCTTTGGCGGCGATTGCGCCGCAGGCTCCATGCAACTGGGTGGTGGATCTGCGCACGAACCAGGGCGGCAACATGTGGCCGATGCTTGGAGGACTGCGTCCGCTGCTTGGTGACGGCGGGCTGGGATCATTTGCGACAAACTCCGGCGCCGGCCCGCAGTGGCGTGCTGGCGCGCGTGTGGACGTGCGACCGAGCGCTGCGCTCGCCGCGCTTGATTCGGCGAATGTCGCAGTGTTGATCGGTGCGCAAACCGCCAGCTCCGGTGAAGCGGTGGCCATCTCGTTCATCGGTCGGCCGCGCACGCGCACCTTCGGCCAGCCCTCGGCGGGCTATTCCACGGCGAATCAGAACTTCACGCTTCCCGACCGCAGCATGATGTTCGTGACGGTGTCGGTGCAGGCCGATCGTAACGGCACCCGATACGGGCATGCGATTGCGCCCGATGAAACCGTACCGGCCAGTGCGCGAGATGCGCGCGATGATGTTGTACTCACTCGTGCGATTGCGTGGCTCAGGTCGCAGCCATCGTGTAATCAGTCACGCTTGCCGACGCGTTAGTCAACGCACGTTTCTCGCAGCGCGATTCCGTAGCAGCGAGCCAGCGAAGCGCCCGCGTCAGCCCGCGTACGCACCCTTGCCTGCGCGCATTACGACAACTCGTGAAAGCAGCACATGCACGGCAAATGCAGTTGCTACAGCTGGCAGACTCGCCGAGCATCGCACGAACAGCGCTGTGCCCGTCATCGCGAGAGGGTTTAGCAGCGCCAGATACACGCCCGCGCCTGCACAAAGCGCCGCCATCGCCGCCCAGTTCACGCGTCCCCAGTACGCATACGCGCCCTGCGATGTGCTGTTGTAGAGCGCGCGTAGATCCACGTGGTTGCGCCGGAGCACGAGCCGGTCAGCCAGCGCAATGCCGCACATTGGCGCGAGGATTGCTTCGGAGAACGCAATCAGTGTGTAGAAGCGGTCGTACAACGTATCCGACGCGAGCAGCACCATCGCGGCGACACCAACAAAGAACACAAATGTGAAGCGCGGCCATCCGAGTTGTTGCAGGCGCGGGCCAAAGTGCTGGATGAGTGTCTGGCAGTTGCCCTGCACCATGCCCACGAGACTGCTGAGGTTCGCCAGCGCGAGCAGCACGAGCAACAACACGCCGGCCACGGGTCCGGTGATCGGAATCATCCACGTGACGGGGTCGGCGCTGCCCAATGCGAGTGCCGAAATGAGCCCCACTGTCGCAGCCAGGATGTACACGGGCACATACGCGATGAAGCTTCCCCACACAACGGCGCGTTGTGTTTTTCCATAGCGACCAAGGTTGGCGGCCAACGATCCCCAGCTGATGCCGCCCGCAATATGCAGCTCGACTACCAGCATGATGTTCGTCGCGCGATCCGGGTGTGGTGTGAGCGCTGGCGCCGCGAGCAGCGTAGCAAGCGGCACCTGCGAGAAGAGCGCAAACATCAGCCACACGCACAGCAGCAGCAGTCCCGGTGCAGCAACTCTGCTCAACATCCGCACGCTCGCGCTGCCCCGAATCAGAATCGTCCACGCCAGCGCGAGCATAAGCACCGCGACAACTGATTGCAGCGCCGACACATCGGGCAACGCAGACGGTATCGTGATGCGCGCGATTTCCACCGCCGACTTCCCGATCATTGTTGCCAGGATCGCCGCCCACGCAAAAATCAATGCGACCACCACGACCAGCACGAATCCCAGCGCGCCCACCGGTCCGTACACCGACCGCTGATGCACAAAGAACTCCGTCCCCCACTTGCTCGACGGCAGCACGAGCGCGAGCAGCAGGATCACCACACCGATCGTATTACCCGCAATCATCGTCAGCACGCCATCGCGAAAGCCCACGTACTGCGCCGTCGTGCCGCCAAACAGAAAGGCCCACGTAGCAATGGCGAGACCTGACTTCACACTCAGTACATCGAGAAAACTCCAGCGTCGCTCGGCGCGACTGAGCGGCAGCGTTTCGGCGAGCGCTTCGTCAACGGGCGAGGGCTGACTCACAAAGCCTGCAGCCACACGGTGCCAACAATCGCCAGCACGACACACGCCAACAGCAATCCAACGTCTAGCAACGGCAGGTCAACGAACGCCGGATCGTCGTTCTGCTCGCTGGCAATACGGGCCAGTCGTTGCTCGAGTTCAGCGCGCATGTCGTCGGAGAGGTGCATAACGTTCAGACAAGAGTTGGACAAACGCGAGCGGGAGAAACATGCGCGCGTAGTGGTGACGTCAGCCTCGGCGCTTGCTCCAGTCTTCCACGACGAGACCCTTGAACCGTGCGAAATCCTTCACGTTCGCCGACACGAGCACCAGGTCATTGACCGAAGCGATGGCCGCGATCTGACCGTCAATGTACGGCGCGGGTTTTCCCGATGCTTCAAGCCGCGCACGCTCGTGTCCGTGCCAATGCGCCGCGATCTCGTCGTAGGCGAGCACCGGAAACGATGCCAACACAACATCCTTAAGGTACGTCTCCAGCGCTGCCCGTCGTTTTCCGCGAGGCAGGCGACGACAGCCGTACGTGAGTTCGTGCCACACCGGCGATGCAATCGCGCACTCGTGCCCCTGCGCGTCAAGACGCGTCACGATCTGGGCATTGGGCACCTTCGATATTGGCGACGACACAATGTTTGTGTCGAGCAGATATCGGATGGTCACAGCGCGACGTCGCGACCAACTGTAGTATCGCGCGTTTCAGCGAAGAAGTCGTCCTCGAGCCCGACTTCACTCAGCGCATGGGTGGCGAGGAACTGCCGGTACGCTTCGCTGAATCGCGGGCGTTCCCCGCGTAGCCGCGCGTAGTCGCGCAGTGACACGACCACAGCCACGGCCTTGCCGCGCCGTGTGAGTTCGATCTCGTGTCCGGCCTCCGCCTGATCGACGATGCTGGGGAGATTCGAGCGTGCCTCAGCGATTGAATATCGTTTGGTCATATCGTAAATGTACATCTAAATGTACATCACTCGCAAGCGACAAAAGTCGACGTGTGCCCACGGTGCTCACCGATTCGCCTCGTCTACCGCTCGTTTCATCTGCACCACCCAGTTCGGCACCACGCGCACGTAGTGGCCAAGTTGCTCCGACGGCGACTGCAGGTACACCGTCTCCCCGTCGCTCGTGAGTGCAAACGACCATCCCGGGGTGTCGGCGAAGCGCGCATCACGAGTGATGGTCTCGCGCGGCCCCACAGGATTCGCGATAGACGATTCAACGCGAACTTTCATGATGGCCGCCGCCTGGCCGCCCAGGTCTCGATAGTGTGACAGGTAGACGAGTTCATTCGCCGATCCCCAGCGCGGCTCCGTGCCGACGGCGTCCACTAGGTAGCGTCGGTCCATCGCTGGCCACGGCTGCAGATGGATGCCTGCAGTGCCGGGCCTGGTGTAAGCAATCCATCGCAGATCGGGTGAGATCGAACCAAAAAAGGTGTTCAGGGCGAGTGTGTCGATCGTTGTCGGCGTACGCGTGGCGTTCACCAACAGCGTGCCAAACTCTTTTCCCGCGGAGCCCATGATGATCAGCTCCGGCCGGAGCCACGCCGACACCTGATTGCCGGCGCCGCGCGGCAGCAGCGCGAGTTCGCGCGGGCCACCCGGTGCGTCGAGTTCACGCACCA
>JBGTOG010000229.1:0-19054 GCA_041742675.1 Gemmatimonadaceae bacterium
GCGGACTTGGCAGGCGTGGCGGGTCGCCGTGGCGAGCGTGTGGGCATCAGGCGGGGACGAGGGGGGGTTCCGCGAATATGGACCGCGCGCGCGCGGACACAACAGCTGCGCATGAATGCGTCGGCCATCGGTGCGCATGTCGCCACCAAACGTCCGGAAACGCGAGACTACTCAATCAGCAGCATGACAAGGTCCATGGTATTCGTACCCGTCGGGCCAGTGCGAATCAACGCGGAGGCGGCGTCGAGCGCGACATAACTGCGCAACAGCTGGAGGTCGCGCGCCGGATCGCGGCCGTTTCGACGCGCCAACTGAGCGGTCGCCGCATCGACGATGGCGCCTGCCGCATCGGTGGGTCCGTCTCGGCCGTCGGTGCCGGCGGCGAGCAGTGTGATCGGCCGACGTTTCGGCTGCGCGTACGCCGCGTTGTCGAGCACGAGCGCTGCGGAGAGTGCCAACGCCTGCATGCGACCGCCCAGAGGTTCTTCGACCAGCTCAAAGGGCGGGTCCTCATCGTCACGCAACGCGCCCTCCCGGTCCGCGAGATGCATGGTGGGCTCGCCGCCCCAGATCAGCAGTGCCGGCGTTTCAACGTGCGCGGCGAAGCGAAGTCCGGCGTGCACAATCGCCGCGCCGAGTTCCTCGGCGTCGCCCTCGAGCGGTTCGTCCATGACCACGACGTTGCTGATGCCGCGTGCGCGCGCGGCGCTGCCCGCTGCGTCGCGCGCGTGGGGATTGCCGGCAATCACCTCATACGTGACGCGACTGAAGGCTGGGTGGCCCGCCGCGGGAGGCGTGATCATGAGATGCGTGCTGCCCGAAATTCCAAGCGCGCGTTCGATCACGGAGTCAAACGCATCGCGCAGTGCGTGTGCGTCACAGAGCGCAAGCACGTCTTCAGGTTGCAGCGGATCAGCAGTACATGGTGCGGAGCCGATCACGGCCGGATCGTCACCGATCACATCAGAGATCGCCAGCACATGCACACGGCGGGCCGCCCGCGCATACAAGGCGGTGGCCAGACGGCCAGCACCCCAGCGCAACAGTCGTCGCCGGATGGCGTTCATTTCGTGGATGGCCATGCCGTGACCGAGCATGTAGCTCACCGCATCACAAATTGCATCCTGCGCATCGGCAGGATGTCCGACAATGGCCACCAGCTCAGCACACGGCGCGGCGCAGAGCGATGTCGTGCCACCCGAGAGCAGCACCAGCACATCGTCGCCGCTGTCTACCGCCGAGACGGCCATCGCGATGGCATCGGCGGCGGCGAGCGAGCCCAGACCCGGTAGCGGATGATCGCCGACACGAAGTGGCAGTGGCAGCGCATACTCTGGCGTGTGTGCGGCAATGACAACTCCGCCGGCGCATCCGGGCGCTGCAAGCGCCTCAATCGCCCCACGCGCCATCTCCGGCGCGGCCTTGCCAAGCGCAAAGATATGCACCGGCGCTGGTTCGTTCCGCGCGGACAGCCATCGCGAGACCGCATCTCGCGTACACGGAAACGGCGACACGCCCTCGATCGCTGCACGATGCAAGGCAGCGAGGAGGGCGTGTGAGGACGCCATGCGTGATGCGCGCGTGTTCAGCGTTGCGTCGCGGCGCGCTGCAACTCAGCGTGCGACTTTCTTGATTGCCGCATCGAGATCGTCGTACGCATCCTGCGCCATAGCGCGGAAGTTGGTGGCGTACGCGATTTTGCCGTCCGGTCCAATCACGTAGAGGTAGCGGCGATGGTACCCCGCGTCATTCGCGGCATTGTACAGCGCGCCAACTTTCTTGTCGGTGTCGGCGCCAAGCGCGAATTGGAAGCCATCGTCTTTGGCCCACTCGGTCAGGTCGGCGCCGTTGTCGGTGCTGATGCCGATGAGCCGCACCTTGGCACCGGCCAGAAACATGGCGTCGTACTTGTCGCGGTACGTGTGCATCTGCGCCGTGCAACCACTGGTGCGCGCCCTGGGAAAGAATGCCAGCACGACCGTTTCGCCGCGGTGCTCGGACAGTTTGAAGGGGGTGGCGGTGGCGCCGTCCTTCGTCACGGTTGTGAGGGTGAAGTCAGGCGCGGCATCGCCGACCGAAAGCAGGTTGGCAGGCGCGGCCTGCGCGCCCAGCGACGGCGCGACGATCAGCACCAACGGAAGTACGACAGTCGACAGAATACGAGAAATCATCACAGCACTCCGGAATGGGCGAACAAGACAACTAAGGAATCGATCCAGCAGAGAACATACCCGCGAGCGGCGCCAAGCGTTCACGGCGCAGCGAGGTCAGCCAGATCGGAGACACGGGAAATCATCATCGGCGGTGTCTCCCCAGGGGGACTACCACTGACGTCGCCGGAGGACAACGCCCGGTGATGCGCACCACGTTTCCGCGGATTTCCGTCGTAAAACGCAATATTTCATGGTGGCACGACTCCTGCCCTTGATAGAGTCATCGAAGCCCGAATTCGGGCATCGGTGGTTCCTTACTTCGGGAGGTGTGTCATGCGTGTTTCATCATTCGAATCGACCCGGGGCTTGCCGACGGTGAAGCGTCAGCTGCTGCTGCTCGCCGTGCTTGCGCTGGCTATCGCAATCAGCGCGTGCGGCGGTCGGGATGATGCACGCGCCCTCGACGCGGCGCTGCAATCCGATCTGGCAATGGCGTCGAATGCGCCGAGCATGCGGGCTGGTTATGTGAGTGGGATGGAGATGGGCTATCCGCAGGGCTATGCACCGCCTGGCTACCAGCCTGGCTATGGGCAGCCGCCGTATGGCTATCCTGCACCGTATCCACCGCCCGGTTATCCCACGCCGTATCCGCAGGCGGGCTACCCAGCACCGTATCCGCCACAGCCTTATGGCTACCCGCAGCCGGTCATGCAGCCGGCACCGGCGCCCACGCAGGTGATTTATCGTCAGCCCGCGTCGACTGGCGGCTCAGTCTCCAGTGGCACGCGGGCCGGCACGTCTGCTGGCACGGGCGCAGGCGTAGCGAAAGAATCCAATACGCAGCGTGGCGCGATCATTGGTGCGGCGTCCGGCGCCGCGGTGGGCATTGCGACCAGTCGTGACAAGGTGAAAGGTGGAGCGGTTGGTGCGGTGACCGGCGCGGTGTTGGGAGGCGTGGTGGGATCACAGATTTACACCACACCGCGGCCTCGTCGGAACTAGTTCACCGACATGATCGACCACGGGCTGGTGCGTTGCGACAACGATCGCGACACACCAGCCCGTTTTCCGTCAGTCCTTCGGGAACAGCTGTTGTTTGAAGTACGTGTAGCTCAGCGCGAGCATGTGCGCCGCCTGCTCATTGTTGGCCGCGCCACCGTGGCCGCCTTCGATGTTTTCGTAATACGTGACATCGTGTCGCTGCGCCTGCATCCGTGCCATCATCTTGCGCGCGTGACCGGGATGCACGCGGTCGTCGCGTGTTGAGGTCATGAACAGCACGGGCGGATAGCGTACGCCCTCGCGCACATTGTGGTACGGCGAGTAGCGCTGCAAAAAGTCCCAATCGCTCGTATCTGGATTCCCGTACTCGGCCATCCACGATGCGCCGGCGAGCAACAGGTGATATCGCTTCATGTCAAGCAACGGGACCTGACACACCACGGCGCCAAAGAGCTCCGGATACATCACCGTCATGTTGCCCACCAGCAGACCGCCGTTGCTGCCACCGTGTATTCCGAGATGCTTCGGATCCGTGATGCGACGTGCGATCAGCTCACGCGCAACAGCCGCAAAATCTTCGTACGCCTTGTTGCGGTTGGCCTTGAGCGCAGCCTGATGCCAGCGCGGGCCGTATTCGCCGCCACCTCGAATGTTGGCCACCACGTACACGCCGCCTTCTGCCAACCATCCTCGACCAACGCTTGCGCTGTACGCCGGTGTCAGCGAGACCTCGAATCCACCATAACCGTACAGCACGGTGGGGTTGGTGCCATCCCGTTCCAATGAGGTGCGCGAAACCATGAAGTAGGGGACGCGCGTTCCATCCTCTGATTCTGCGAAATGTTGTTCGACGTGCAGTCCGGTGGCATCAAAGAACGCCGGTGTTTGCTTGAGCACGTCGGGCTCCGCTCCGATCTCGCCGAGCGCCAGACTGGTTGGCGTGAGATAGTCGGTGACCGTCATCCAATACGCATTTGACTCGTCGGCATCCACGGCGCTGGCGCTGACCGTGCCGAGTGACGGAGCGCCACGCAGCGGATCTGATTTCCATTCGCCGACACCGGGCGTGAGCACGTACAGCCGGTTCTTCACATCATCAAGCACATTGAGAACGAGATAGTCGCGCGTCCAGCTGTATCCGGCCAGCGACGTCGTTTCCGTTGGTGCGAAGAGCGTCGTGAACGCGCGACTGCCGGACATGAAGGAATCAAAACGCGCCGCGATCAACGCACCGGCCGGAAACGTGTGATCGTCGACCGTCCATGCGGTGCGCAAGCTGAGCAGCAACCACTCGCGGTGAACGGACTTCTGTGCATCGTTCGGGACGTCGATGCGCGCCAGCGACCCATCGGCGCCGCGCAGAAAGAGTTCGTCGTTGTAGAAGGCGAGTGTGCGGCTCACGAAATCGCGCTGAAATCCCGTCGCATGATCGCGGTAGGCGGCGATGTACATGTCGTCTTCACGGCCCTCGTACACAGTGGTCGCGCTGCCGAGTGGCGTGCCTCGCGTCCACTCGCGTACGGTGCGCGGATAGCCGGACGGCGTGAGTGTGCCTGGACCAAAGTCGGTGAACGCGTACACAGTGTTCGCGTCCTTCCAGCTTAGAGCGCCCTTAGCCTCTGGCCGCTGGAAACCATCAGTAAGGAACCGCTTTTCGCGCAGATCGAACTCGCGTGTCACCGTGGCATCGGCGCCGCCACGGGAAAGGGCAATGAGGCACCGCTGGTAGTCGGGTGGCAAACAATCGGCGCCACCCCACACCCAGTTCACATCCTCGACTTTTCCAAGCGCATCAATGTCGAGCACGGTTTCCCACGCGGGCTCTCGCAGCCGATACTGCTCGAGGGTTGTGCGCCGCCAGATGCCGCGTTCGTGATTCGCGTCGCGCCAGAGATTGTAGTAGTGCTCGCCGATTTTCTGCACCGCAGGAATGCGGGCATCGGAGTCGAGTATCGCGCGCAGATCATCGCGAAGGGCCGTGAAACCCGGCTGCGATTCGACACGGGCTTTCGATTCGGTATTGCGTGTGCGCACCCACTCCAGCGCACGATCTCCTTCCACGTCTTCAAGCCAGCGGTACGGATCATCCTGCACAGGTGCAAATCCCTGAGTTGCGCTCAGCGAAAGCGCCAGCGCCGCGCCCGCCCAGCGATTGATATCAGCGTGGATCATGCCAGCACTCTCGGTGACGCGCCATTGATACGATCCTGCGCCAGGAGCGCGTCGGGGAATCTGAAGACGCTGACACGCCATTTCCCCAACGCGCCCAGGCGCTCCGTTCTCTAACGGTATCGTTTGCGAGCGCGCAACGCCAGCAGTGCAATAAGGCCGCTGCCCAGCAGCAGGGCGGAGCCGGGTTCGGGGACGGAGACTGCGTACACGACGTCGTCAATGCCGATGTAGTCGCCGTTCACGCCCTCTGGCCCGGATTCGGTGACGAAGTATCGGAAGCCGAAACGACCGGTGGCGAGTTCCGACACGCCGCCAACGGTAACGATGAACTGTGTCCACGATCCCGGATAGTCCTCGCCTAACTCGGGATTGATGCTTCGCAACAGCGTGGTAAAGTCGCCAACAGACTCCGGGGTCAGCCCGACATCGACGCTGCCCCCCGATGTGCTGAGTCGCAGTTCGAGACGATCAGGGAAGAGCTCGTCGCCGACAAAGGTTCGGGTAAAAAACGAGAACTGTGCACCGTTGACGAGAGAGACGACCGGCGTGAGCAGCCAATTGCTGATCGTTCCAGACGCTGCCGTGTTCTCAAAGTTGGCGGCGATGTACGAGTTGGGTGGGCCGGAGTTGGCGGGAAAACGGTCACCCTGAAACCACCCCGTGCCGACCGGTGCTGTAGAGTTGTTGATCTGCAACCAGTCCGTGAGCGTCGCAACGTTGTTGAATCCTTCGTTGATCTGCGCCCGAATCTGGGTAGGCAGCGCGAGAGCGAGCACGACCAGCGCGCCGTACCGGCAGGGCAGGGTGACCACCATGAAACACTCCTTAGTCAGCGAGAACGAACGTCACCTTCATGAGGACGCGATACTCAACGATCTTTCCCTGATCAATCACCATTCTCTGATCCTTGACCCAGGCGCCTGTTACGTTGCGAAGGGTCTTGTCAGCGCGTGTAATTCCGAGTTTGATCGCGTCGTCGAAACTCTTCTTCGATGAGGCCTGAATTTCCGTGACTTTTGCTACGGACATGTGAATTCCCTCTGCTCGTCAGTGAAATACGCACATCATCCGCGTTGTCGGATGTGCCGTAAGAGAGTCCTACACAGTGCACAGCGCAGTGCTCCGTCTTGCAGACTCTTCAGTGCGCATTCGGCGTGTCGCGCGGAGTTGATGCGGCGTGCGCGATCAGCGTCGCGCGCGCTGCGCCAAGCGAGGGCGGGCGCTCCGGACTGGGCTGTGTGGTTGCGAACGCTTGACGATGCACGAACTTTGCGTAGAATCACGCGGATCCGGTCGTGCTGGTGCACGCCCGCTGGCCTGATGTATCCACAGCGCCGCGCGTCGCGCGCTGTTCTCACCCTTGTGCCACATCCATGAGCTATACCGTCAAGCCTGCCTCAACCCGGCACATCGCGATGCTCCCGGAGATTGAACGTGCCGCAACGGCGGTGTTTCCGGCTGATGATCTGCCGAGTGCCGAGCGCATCGAGCATGTGACCGTGCCGCAGTTCGAGGAAGCGCAGCGCAACGATCGTTTGTGGGTGGCAGCAGATGAACACGATGAGCCGGTTGGTTTTCTGATCGCCGAGATCGTGGATGGCACGTGGCACATCGCGGAGATGGATGTACACCCGGACCACGCACGTCGCGGCTTGGGAGTGACGTTGCTGCGGCATGTCCTGTTTGAGGCGGAGCATGTGGGACACACCGCGGTCACGCTGACGACGTTTTCGCACTTGCCCTGGAACGGCCCGTTTTACAGCCGCAACGGATTCGTGGAAATCACGGACAGCGAATGCGGTCCGGAACTACTGGAGCGCCTGCGTCAGGAGCGCGCGCGCGGACTGGAGCATCGCGTGGCCATGCGTCGAGCGGTCCGCCGGATGGGGCGCGGACGGCACTGGGCTGACGGCTGATGTGCTGGAGTGTCGTCTCGTAGCGTGGTGATGCCGCGGGTGGGTGTGGGCGTGCTGGTGTTGCGCGATGGTCTGCTGTTGCTCGGACAGCGACGCGGTGCGCACGGTCAAGGCACGTGGGCGCCACCGGGTGGTCACCTCGAGTTTGGCGAGTCGGTTGAGGCGTGTGCCGCACGGGAAGTGCGTGAGGAAACGGGATTGGAGCTCACACGCACAGCGCCCGGTCCCTGTATCAATACGATCTTTCGCGCCGAGCAACAGCACTATCTCACGGTATTCATCGTGGCGACCTGCGCGCCTGGCATGCCGCAGCGTTGTGAGCCGGAGAAGTGCGACGGCTGGCACTGGTTTGCGTGGGATGCGTTGCCGCACCCGCTCTTTGCGCCGCTTGAACAGTTGGGCGCGTCGGGTTTCGTACCGGTGGCGCCGGCCGTCGCTACACCGTCACCGTAAGCGCACGCGGGAGCACGTGGATATGCAGCTCGCGAGTTGTGGCACGATGTAGCTCTCCGTCTGCCTGATACATCGGAGGCTGCGCGAATTGCAATGTCAGCCGCGCGCGCTGATCGTAGTGCACTTCTGCCTCGCGCACATGGTGGCCCCATGGCGCACCGCCAAAAAGTCGCGCGCGCCGCAGCGGCGAGGCATCCCCAATGGCGACCAGATCGAGCGTGCCGTCATCAAGTTGCGCATCAGGCGCGATGCAGAACGCGCCGCCAAACCAGCGTCCGTTCGCGACTACAATCGTGAGCCAGCGGGACGCGGACGGGAAGGCGCGAGTCGATGCACCAGGATCGCCTTGCGGTGAGGGCGTCGCTGCGCGGTCACTCGTAGCGTGATCGGCAGCGAGCAACTGCGCGGAAAATCCGTCGTAGCGGAACAGTTGCCCCAATGCGGTCACCGCGTAGAGCGCATCACCGCGCAACCAACGGGCGCGCACCGTCCGTTCAAGGACGGCCACATCAAATCCCACCCCGACGGCATTGACGAACACATGATCATTGATCGCGCCGACATCGATCACGCGCGTCGAGTGTGCGAGAATCCGATCAGCCATCGTGCGAAAATCAAATACCGGTGCACCGAGCGACTTGGCGAGATCGTTTCCGGTGCCCGCGCCGAAAATCGCGAGGGCAGTCGGTGATCCCGCGCGTACAAGTGCAGCCGCTACACGTGAGATCGTGCCATCACCGCCAAGCACGGCGAGTGTCTGCACGCCGTCCTGCGCAGCGGCGGTCGCCAGTCGTTCCTCGTCACCTGAGGCTTCCGTGGTGACCATATCAAACGGCCCGACACGCGCGAGGGCGTGTCGGGCCGCGTCCAACCGGCGAAGCGCGCGACCGCGCCCCGCCGCTGGATTCACAAGAAGCCGTACGGGTGCGTGACCGCTCACACGTTCGAGCTGGCCAACTGTCGTAGCACGTAGTGCAGAATGCCGCCGTGCGCGTAGTACTGCAGCTCTTCCGGAGTATCAATCCGACAGCGCACGGTGAAGCTGGCGACTGAGCCATCCACGCGCGTGGCGTGCACCATGAGCGAGGCACGGTGTGTCAGCGTGTCGTCGAGGCCGGCGATGGTGAACGATTCAAATCCGGTCAGTCCCAGCGAATGACGCGACTGACCATCGGCAAACTCCAGCGGCAGCACGCCCATACCAACCAGATTCGAGCGATGGATGCGCTCGAACGATTCGGCGATCACCGCGCGAACGCCGAGCAACGCCACGCCCTTGGCGGCCCAGTCACGCGATGATCCGGTGCCATATTCCTTGCCGGCGATGATGATCAGTGGCGTACCCGCCTGCTGCCACGCGGTGGCCGCGTCGTACAGCGGAACCGCGTCCCCCCCCTGCGTTGTGGCCGTCCACCACCCTTCCTTGCCGGGTGTGAGTTCATTCTTGAGTCGGATGTTCGCCAACGTACCACGCATCATGACTTCATGGTTGCCGCGACGCGACCCGTACGAGTTGAAGTCGGCGCGCTCCACCCCCTGCGCCTGCAACCACTTACCCGCCGGGGACGCACCCGCGATCGCGCCAGCGGGTGAGATGTGGTCGGTGGTAATCGAGTCGCCGTACATGCCAAGCACACGCGCGCCGCTGATCGGCTGCACGCCCGGTGGCGTCATGGTCATGCCTTCGAAGTACGGTGGATGCTGCACGTAGGTAGACGTCTCGCTCCACGTGTACCGTGCGCTCGACGGCGCATTGATCTGTTGCCAGTGTTCGTCACCGTCAAACACGTTGGCGTACTGCTCGGTGAACTGCTCACGCCGCACGCTCGAGAGAATCATGTCCTGAATCTCCTGCGCACTCGGCCAGATATCGCGCAGGAACACCGGGCCGCTGGTGCCCACGCCGAGTGGCTCGGTGGCCATGTCGATATCCATGCGCCCGGCGAGCGCGTACGCCACAACCAGCGGTGGCGACGCCAGATAGTTGAAACGTGTGAGCGGATTCACACGGCCTTCAAAATTGCGATTGCCCGAAAGCACCGCGGCCACGTTCAGCTGGCCGTGCTCGATCGCTTCCGTGATTGGCTCCGGCAACGGACCGGAGTTGCCGATGCAGGTGGTGCAACCGTAACCCACCGTGTTGAAACCCAGCGCATCAAGCGCCGGTGTCACGCCCGCCTTGTTGAAGTACTCCGTGACAACTTTTGAACCGGGCGCCAGCGATGTCTTCACCCACGGCCGCGTCGTGAGGCCAAGGGCAACCGCCTTCTGCGCCAGCAATCCGGCCGCCAGCATCACGCTCGGGTTGGACGTGTTCGTGCATGACGTGATCGCAGCGATCACGACGTGCCCGTGGTTCAGTGTGAACTGTTCGCCGCGGTAGTTGCACGGCACACCGCTGTCCGATGATTCCACTGGCGCGCCTTCGGCGACCATCTCAGCTTCGGGCGTACCCGGTGCGGTCTTGACCGTAGCGGCGGCTGTTGGCGCGAGCTGCGATGCGAGCTGTTGCGCGAGTGCGTCGCGAAACATGCGCTTCGATTTCGAGAGCGGGACGCGGTCCTGCGGGCGCTTGGGACCCGCCAAGCTCGGCTCCACCGTGCTGAGATCGAGCGACAGCGTATCGGTGAACAGTGGGTCTGGCATGTCATCGGTGCGGAAGAGTCCCTGCGCCTTGCAGTACGCTTCGACGAGCGCGACCTGCTGGTCGCTGCGTCCGGTCAACCGCAGATACTTCAGGGTTTCGGCGTCGACGGGGAAAAAGCCCATCGTCGCGCCATACTCCGGCGCCATGTTGGCAATCGTCGCGCGATCCGCCAGCGACAGCGACGAGATGCCGGGTCCGTAAAACTCCACAAACTTGCCCACGACTTTCTTCTGTCGCAGCAGTTCCACGCAGGTCAACACCAGATCCGTGGCAGTGGCACCAGCCGGCAACTTTCCATGCAGTCTGAAGCCCACAACATCCGGCACCAGCATGGACACCGGTTGCCCGAGCATCGCAGCTTCCGCCTCAATGCCACCAACACCCCAGCCCAGTACGCCGAGGCCGTTGATCATCGTGGTGTGTGAATCGGTACCAACGAGTGAATCGCAGTACGCGAGGATTTCGCCATTTGCCTGCGGCATGGCAAACACCACATGCGCGAGGTACTCGAGATTCACCTGGTGACAGATACCGGCACCCGGCGGCACGACACGAAAGTTGTCGAGCGCCTTCTGGCCCCACTTGAGGAACTCATACCGCTCCGTGTTGCGCTCAAACTCCTTCTCCACGTTCAGCAGCGCCGCGGCCGCCGTGCCGTATTCGTCCACCTGTACTGAGTGATCAATGACCAGATCAACGGGCTGCAGCGGATTAATGCGATTGGGATCGCCACCCAGCCGGACAATCGCATCGCGCATGGCCGCCAGATCGACCACGCATGGCACGCCCGTGAAGTCCTGCAAGAGGACGCGAGCCGTGCGAAACGCAATCTCCTTGTCAACGGGCGTCCGAACATCCCAGCGCGCGAGCGCCTCGATGTCGGCTCGCCGCACGAAGGCATTGTCTTCGCCGCGCAGCAGGTTCTCCAGCAGGATCTTGAGCGAGAAAGGCAGGGCCGCTACACGATTGCCATCGAGCGCTTCGAGTGCGGCAAGACGGAAATACGTGTACGACGTGTCGCCCACGCTGAGTGTGGCGCGACTGTCGAACGAGTTGGGATGTGTCATGGAGTACAGGAGTACGGCACGCGGTACCCTTCGGGTAACCGACGCGGCGTCCGGAATGGAGCCACTCATCGCCCAGTCCGGGTTGTGAGACCCGCGGTCGCGCTGAGGCTATCTGTAATGTGCCACGGTGCGCAGCCGCTAGCTATCCGCCGTCGCGGCACGTTCGGTCCGCGGGGAGGTACTCGCCCCACGTTCATCCGCGTGAATGGCGGTCGTCGGGCACTGGCGTACAAACGCCCCGTCGGCGGGACTCCATTCGAGCATCGGCGTGGTAGCAAAGGCCTTGCCGCGGGCATCGAGCGCCATGAGGTGCGGGGCCAGGGCGACGCACAGTCCACACCCCACGCAGGCGGCGTCATCCACGCGCAGCGAGACGCGCCGGCGAGGGTAGATGCCCCCGTGTGCGTTGAGCACCCTGTCCAGTTCGCGCAGTCCTTCGCGCATGGCCTCGTAGCCGAGCTGAATCAGCTCCGCGGTGTGCTGAAAACCGAACCAGGAAATGTGCGAGACACGTGGCCTGACCAGCAGCATGGGAGGCCCGTGCCAGCGTTCCAGTGAGCGGGTTTGCATGGTGTGCATCATGATCGTTGCCGCGCGCATGTACACCGATGCAAACCCCTGTTCGCCAACGCCCTCCGCTTCCTGAAAATCAGCCGTGCCCACATCAACCGCGATAATCGCATCCGCCGACAGCGCCGCGAGGTTGACCGGGAGATTGTTGGTGGTGCCGCCATCAATGCAGGGATGTCCGGCCACGCGGCCCGGCGGGAAAAACCCAGGCAGCGCGCACGAGGCATACACCGCGTCACGCACTGACACATCACGCAGGCCCGGTGCGCCCCACACCACCTGGATGCCGCGTTCCACATCCACCGCGGCCACAAGCAGCGGTGTGCGCAGCTCTTCGAACGTGCCTTCGGGCACCACGTGATCACACAGCGCCCGCAGCGGCGCTTCCATGTAGATCGAACGAGACTGCATGCGATCGAGCAGCATGCCCATGTGGTTGATACGAAAGAGATCGCGACGCTTCAGACTCAGCGCGCGCTCGGCCATGGCCTCCGCGTCCATGCCGCCGGCTCTGGCCGCGGCCACCAACGCGCCGATGCTCGAGCCGGCGTGAAGGCTTGGCACGACGCCACGTTCGGCCAACGCGCGCAACGCGCCTATGTGGGCGAAGCCTTTAAGGGCGCCGCCGCCGAGGACAAGGGCAATGCGCGGTGATCCGGAAGTCGGCATGCGGGAGCGCCGAAGCGCGATAGATCGCAGGATGCGCATCCTGCTCGTGGAAAACGACAACGACCGGCGGTAGACGGTCGCGGCTTACCTGCGCCGCGCTACCGAAAGTGCCGTGGTCGCTGTGGCCACGGGGAAGATGGCGCCGGTGCACGTCGCCGTCAGCCCCTTCGAGACGCTTCCGGCGCATCGTGCGGTGACATCACGGACTTCGACTCCCGCACCGAGAATGACGGTGGGGTTGTAATGCGATCGGCCGATTCCCACGCCGTGCGGAGCTGATCCAGAATGCGAGCCGCGCCGAGAAAGTCACCGCTCAACACGGAGCGTTCGCAGGAGGCATACAGCGCATCAATGCCGGCGGCGGCCGGCGAATCGCACGGGTGCGCTTCGCGGAGAATGGCAATCATCTGGTAGGCGCGGGCGCTTCTGCGGGACCGGCATGCCGCAATGGCCTGATCATAGGCCCTGAGGAGGGAGCCGAGCGGCGACTGGGCCACGGAATTCGGGGAAGTCGAAGCAATCATCTGTTGTGAGCTCATTGAAGAGACCGGCAGGGTCCGGGTATTGCGCAATTCGGAGGCGGGAGGGGCCGTGTGTCTCGCCCTGCTTTAGGTATTCGGCTCGAACAGACCAGGACTTGAGCTCAAGATGTGAGCACGCTGGCGTGGTGGCGCGTCTGGGCTTCATGCCGATCGCGCTCTCATGGGCGCATGCGCCAGCGTGGAGGTTCAGCGTGCGCTGGCCGCGGTGGTGATCAGTGCATTGATCACGACAAAAATACTGACGCTGCTCGTACTTCCAGTGCCATGTCGGGCACTGGAAGTACGATCGGAGCGGATCGCTCAGCGTGCGCGTTAACGCAGGATGTAGTACAAGCCGTACAGCGTCATGCCCGCGCCGCCCACGACCATCAGTGTGCCGGGCGCGCCATCAATATCGGAACCAATCACCATGGCGGCCACGCCAACGATGACCAAGGCGAGATTCCGGCCGAGGCCAGCTCGCGGCTGCCGCATGCGTTCGTCGAGGGTCGCTTCGGCGGTGCGCGAAACGCTGGGCACAAAGCTGACGGCTGCCAACGTCATCACCGGTCCTGTGGCCGCGGCCGTGGCCGACGGCGTGACGGCGCGCGTTTCCGCTGCCACGGGCGTCAGCGCAGACGGAATCGCCAGCAGCGACGCCGCGGTCTCAGGGGCGTGATTGCTCGTGGCGACGTGCGCACTCGTTTCCTGTGCGCCAGCCATTGAGCTCCACATCAGCGAGGACGCGGCCACTGCAAAGCCGATGACAAGCGCGCGGCGATAGTCGGGACGAACGATTGCACGTGCCTGAGGACGGGTCATACATACACTCCGTGTAGTGAAACGAGGATCGAAATGATTAACCGCGTACCACGGGTCGGCGAGTTGGCGACACGCTGGTATAATGGTGGGACCCTGTACCGGTGGAACGAGTTCCCGTTTTGTGTTCGCCGATCACTCTATTTTCAGGTGTTGGTGTCCTGTGTCACACACGGCAGATGCCTTGCTCGCATTTCGCGATGAGTTTCCCATTTTGTCGCGGTCTACATATCTCGTCTCCAACTCGCTCGGCGCGATGCCACGCACGGTGCCGGCCGCGTTGGCGGAGTACGCGGCGCAGTGGGCCGAACGCGGCGTACGCGCGTGGGCTGACGGCTGGTGGGACATGCCGATCCGCATCGGGGACACCGTCGCGCCACTGCTGGGTGCATCAGCTGGCGAGGTGGCCATGATGCCAACGGTGACGCAAGCCATGAGTGCGGTGTTGTCAGCACTTGACTATCCGCGCGAGCGCAACCGTGTGGTGATGACGGCGCTCGACTTTCCATCGGTGCGCTACGCGTTCGACGCGCTCGCGCCCCGCTTCGGCGCGGAGATCGTGGTGGTGCCCAGTGATGATGACATTTCCATTGACACGGCACGACTGCTCGCCGCGATCGACGAGCGTACTCGGTTGGTGGCCGTCTCTCATGTGTTGTTCAAGTCGGCGTACATTATGGATGCCGCCGCGATCATCGCACGCGCGCACGCCGTTGGTGCGCTCGTGGCGCTCGATGCGTATCACAGTGTTGGGGTCATGCCGGTGGACGTGCACGCGCTCGACGTGGATTTTCTCGCGGGCGGTGTCCTTAAGTGGTTGTGCGGCGGGCCGGGCGGGTCGTTCTTGTACGCATCGCCGCGCATGAGCGAAACCTTCGCTCCGGCGCAGACGGGATGGCAGGCGCACCGGACGCCGTTCGCGTTTGCGCCCAGTATGGACTACGCCGATGGCGCCTGGCGCTGGCTTGGCGGAACGCCCGCCGTGCCAGCGCTCTTCGCCGGTCGTGATGGGCCGCGGCTCGTGCATGCGGCAGGCATGGAAGCGGTGCGGGCCAAGAGTGTGCGTCAAACGTCGCGACTGATCGAGCTGGCCGATGCACGTGGCTGGGCGGTGAACGCCCCGCGCGATACTGAGCGGCGAGGCGGTACCGTAGCCATCGATGTGCCGCACGCGCCGGCCGTAGCACAGGCGTTGCTGGCGCGCGATATCGTGATCGACTATCGACCCGGCGCCGGCATTCGTGTAGCGCCGCACTTCTATACAACCGACGCGGAAGTGGACACCGTCGCCGACGCCATCGATGAGATTCTGACCACCGACGCCTGGCGTGCGTTTGATGGTCAGGTTCGGCGGGTCACGTAATGGACCGTCGTTCGGGCCTTCGGCATCTCACGAAACGTCCGCCACATGCTGGCGCGCGCGCGCTACGCCGCGCAAGTTCGGTGCCTGCGTGTTGATCCTTCAACCAGTGAGCACGATGGCTTCTCCGAATCCCGCGCCACGCAAGCTTCGCAAGCAGTTTAGCAACAGCGAGTATCCGCTCGTGGTACTGCGCTTCGAGGATGGACACGAAATCAAGATCCATCAGGGCAAAGGCAAGGTGTTTGATGCATGGGCTGGGGAGCGGGTCAAGATCATGGCCGTGCACGATATCAATGCCAAGGAGTGGGACCTCGTGGAAACTCGAACGGGCGACAAGTTCGACGACGCAACGAGCGACGCGTAGCCATGCGCGCGGTGATGCTCTCGCTGCTGCTGTCCATCTGTTCTGCGCTCGCTGCGGCGCACACAACGGTCGCATCGCGCGACGGGCGCGACGCCGGAGCGCATCGCACCGATACCACCGTGTTGCGCCGGACGCTCGACAGCCTTGCCACATCGCACCGCGGCATTGTGGGATACGTTGTCCGGGATCTTGATGCTGGCTGGGAGCTTTCGCAGCGCGGTGATGAGCCGTTCCCGACGGCCAGCCTGATCAAGGTTCCGATTCTGGTCACCGTCTACGATCTCGTCACGCAGGGACGGCTATCGCTCGACGACAAGCTGACCGTGCTGCCGATCGATGTGGTGCCCGGTGCTGGCATCCTGCAGCATCTGCACGCTGGCATTACGATTACCGTGCGCGATGCCGCCTGGCTGATGACGACGATCAGCGACAACACGGCCACCAACCTGCTGCTCGATCGCATCATCATTCGGCGGGTGTGGGACAAGATGGACTCGCTCGGCCTCCCCCGCACCCGTGTGCACTCCAAGTCGTTCCTGCGTGCATCGAGCGTCGCGATGGACAGCTCGGTCAAGTATGGATTGGGTGTCAGCACGCCGCGGGAAATGGCACAGCTGTTTGAATTGCTGGCCAACGGACGTGCCGTCTCTCCGTCAGCCGATTCCGCCATGCTGGATATCTTGGCCGCCAACGAGGACGCGCAGCTGCTGCAGCGACACGTGAGCGGGGTGCGCGCACCGCACAAGACTGGCGCGACCAACTCCGTGCGCACCGAATGCACGCTGTGGTACCTGCGATCGCGGGTGGTCGCCTGCGTGTTCACACGCGACAACGCCGATGTGCGGTGGGTGCTCGATAGCGAACCGCAGGTCCTCATGGGTCGCATGGGTGATGCGATCGCACGAGCATTCGCGCGCTGAGTGCGTATCGATCGCGATATCACTCGCAGTGATCCATTGCGCTTCGGCGCAAACAATCCTATCATCGGGCGTGCCTTCGCACCCCACCAGCGTTCTTCAGCTTGCCGATCCCGTGCAGGCCGCGCTTTCTCGCGGCGGTGCCGTCGTCGCTCTGGAAAGCTCAGTGTTCGCGCAGGGGCTGGCGATCCCCGCCAATCGGCAGGCTGCCGAACGCATGTGCGGCGCGATCGAGTCGCGGGGTGCAGAGCCTGCGATCACTGCCGTCTCGCGAGGCGAAGCGTGCGTTGGCCTCTCGTCCGCTGACCTCGAACGCTTCCTTCGTCGCGATGGCGTTCGCAAGGTATCGGCGCGAGATCTCGCCTGGTGCATGGCCGAGCGTGCCGACGGTGCTACCACCGTCGCTGCAACTATGGTACTCGCCGCTCGCGCCGGACTGGAGGTCTTCGCCACCGGTGGAATCGGTGGCGTGCACCGCGAGGCACCATATGATGAGTCAGGTGACCTGATCGAACTTGCACGCACACGCATGATCGTGGTGTGTGCTGGAGCCAAGAGCATCCTGGACCTGCCCGCAACACTCGAACGACTGGAAACGCTCGGCGTACCCGTCATCGGATTTCGAACGCGAGAGCTGCCGGGATTTTTCACCACCGGCACGGGCTTGTCGCTTGACGCCTCCGCGGATTCGCCGCAGCAGATCGCCGAGCTCTGGCGTCATCACTGCGCACTCGGTCGACCCGGCGGATTGTTGGTCGTGCAGCCACCACCCGCTGCATTCGCGCTCGCTCCCGAAACGGTACAGGAGGCAACCGCCGCCGCGTTGGAGGCAGCGCGGGCGGCCGACGTGCGCGGTGGTGCGGTGACTCCGTTTCTTCTGGCCGAGATTGAGCGTCGCACCAATGGAGCCTCCGTGGAGGCCAATCTTGCGCTGCTTGAATCCAACGCGGCGCTTGCGGCGGAGATCGCGCTTGCGCTCGTACAACTACGGACCCGTCATGAAACGGTTGGGGCGCATTCAAACGTAGATAGCGTAGGGGGCGCACCTGAGGTGTACCTCGCAGTAGATTGACCGAAGGAACGTGGTGAACATGCAGCTTGGCGCGCGGTACTATCCGGTAACCCGTTCGCAGTGGAGGCTCGACCTAACATGCCGAACCAATTCTTGAGCTCCGAGGAGTACGACGAGCGCGCACACGCCCTCTACAACGAGGGACGGTATGACGACGCGCTGGACGTGCTGCGCGAAGGGCTGGCGCTCTACCCGAGCGCGGTCGAGTTGCACGTTGGCGTTGGTTATGCACGCCTCGCGCGCGAAGAGTTTGCGTGGGCGCGTCAGGCATTTGACGAAGCGTTGGTGCTCGATCCGGAACATGAGGACGCGCTGGCCGGCAGCGGTGAGCTGCTGCTCAAGTTTGGTCGCGTCGACGATGCCATGCGCACCTTCGACACCACCTTGGCACTTGGCTATGAAGACGACACCGATCTCATGCTGCAGATCGGGCGGGCGCTGTTCCGCGAGGGCTTCATCGAGCAGGCGCTCACGTACTTTGAGCGCGGTGTTGCGCATGCGCCGGAGAACGCCGAAGCGGTTGCCTGTGTCGGCTACGCGCAGCACCGTTTGGGGCAGGACGCAGATGCAATGGCCACATTGCGTACCGCGCTGGCGCTCGACAATGGCTTCGGCGAAGCGCGCGTATATTTGGCCAATCTGTTGTACGACGCCGGCGAGCTCGAAGCCGCGTTGACGGAGTTCAACAAGACCACACCCGAAGATCACTGGGACGAGCTGGGGATTTGGCGTCTCGTGGAGCTGCGGAAATCGGCCAGTGGTGAGCGCGTGGATGAAGCATCGCTCAAAATCTGGGACGAGCGTCTGAGTGAAATTGCTGAAGATCCCGATTCAATCGATGAACTGCTCGCTGAAGTTGAGACAGCGTTTATCGACAGCGAGAGCGCCGCGCAGGCGCAGTCGCAGGGGCATCTTGAAATGCTTGGCAATCTGCTCGACGGTCTGGTGCAGGATCGCGAGCACGATTCCTCCGCCGACGAAGCGTTGGCGCTTGATGCCGCGACGCGTCCCTCCATCACGTCATCGATGCGGGAAGTTGCGGCCGAAGCGGAGCATCGAGTCGTACTCAGCGATGGCCGCTCATATGAGGGCACGTGGGAAGAAATTGTGGTCGCATTGCGCGACGCGCAGGATTCCTCGCGGTCGCTCGACGAGTTCATGGCGGTCGAGGCGCGGCGTCAATACGGTGCCACCGGTGTGCGCATCTCCACGCGCGGGCCGGAAGAGTTTCTGCGTGGCAGCGAGCACGCGGGCATTCTGCGCATCGAACGTTAACCGTCCCGGGCGCGCGTGACTGCCGCGGCTGATCGCGCGCTCGACGCCCTCACACGGGCGCGACCGATGTTGGC
>JBGTOG010000233.1:0-7156 GCA_041742675.1 Gemmatimonadaceae bacterium
CACGTAGTGCGCCATGGTCAGTCCTCCCCCAGCGTTCCGGGCCGCGTGGCCTCCGCCTGGTGCACCTCGCGCGATAGCTCAGCCGCACGGTCAAGGATGAGGTGTTGCGCGTCGTACCGGGCCTTGTACGTGGAGCCCCAGCGCAAGCCAGCCGCCTCGACGGCGTGAAACATGGCCTCATGGCCGCGCTGGGTGAACACTACGCGGTACAGTTCGCTTTGGCCTGGGTGCTCCTTCTCAGAGGCGGCGAAGCGCTCGCGGATCACCGTATCGAGGTCGCGGCCCTCGAGCAGGATCGCGACGAAATCGGCGACGGTCATCGGGGTTGGAGTGTGGCTCATCTCAGACCCCCATTTCGTCAGCTATAATGGCCGCATGTCCCAAGATGGTCTCCATGGCCTCCTGTCGCGCCGCGCGCTGGCTGGACATCGTGAGACCGCGCATGCTGACGGCCACCAGCATCAGCGACTCGCCGTGCTCGCCGACCAGCGCGTCGTAGATGCCGTCGTCGTCCAGCGGCTGCTCACCCTCGGCCGCGGGGCCGACCCGGTCCAGGCGCACTCGGACGTAGGTATCGAGGTCCTGACCCTGCAAGATGATGGCAACGAAGTCCGCGGGGGACATCGGAGCGGGGGTGTGTGTCATGGTCTGCATGTTGAGGGCTTGATCGCGGCGTCCATCGCCAGCGTGATGTTCGAGCATAGGGCGACCCGGGTCGGTGCGCCAATGGCCCGGAGCGCGGGGGCCACGGCGTTTGGCGGGTGTCACGCTTTGGCGGAATCGTCACGCGGCGGAGGCGGCGGGGCGGGCGACCTCATCCGGGCGTGGACCTAGCGGCGAAAGGAAAATCGCCGCGGTGGTACGGTGGTTGAGGGCCCCGTAGGCTTACAAGGGACGATTCCGGCGGCACGGCGGGGGCGTTGGGGGCGGCCAGCCCCCGCGATGTTCGCGGCGGTCACTAAGATCGGGCTTATTGACCGGAGGGGGAGCCGTTCGGCACGGTGCACCCCTCAAGGGCCGTTCCAATCGGGCGGGGATATGCGGCTGGGGTTAACGTGGGGTTAACCGGGGGGTCATTTAGACGGTAATCGCGGGGCTTTGTGAGGGAGAAAGCGGCACAACGTGTAGCCTTCCAAGCTTGATGTCGCGGGTTCGAGTCCCGTCTCCCGCTCTGCTTTACGGTTTCACCGTCTGTTGTCGAACGCCGCTTCCCTGACCGGGAGGCGGCGTTCGTTTTCCCTATCGGCATCGCTGAGATCGCCAGTGAACCCGCGGCGTTGCCTCCGCCGTTAAATTCCGAAGACTCACTCCCGATCTCTTGCACCCGGAGCCTCCGATGCAGACTCTTCGCGCGCCTGGTTTCCCTCGCGCCCGTGCCCGCGCCGCTCTCGCCGCCGCTGCGCTCTTCATGGCCACGATCGGCACCCTCGCACCCCTCCGCGCCCAGACACTCCCTGACGGCGTCACCCGAGGCGCCAGCGTGGAAGGCATCACCGAGTACACGCTCGCCAACGGACTGCGCGTGCTGCTCTTTCCTGATCAGTCCAAGCCCACGGTCACGGTAAACGTCACGTACCTCGTGGGCTCGCGCCACGAAGGGTACGGCGAGACCGGCATGGCGCACCTGCTCGAACACCTGGTGTTCAAGGGCACACCTGACCATCCGAATATTCCACAGGAACTCACCGAGCACGGCGCATTCCCAAATGGCACGACCTGGTTCGATCGCACGAACTACTTCGAGACCATGCCGGCGACCGACAAGAATCTCGAGTGGGCGATCGATATGGAAGCCGATCGCATGGTGAACTCGTTCATTTCGAAGAACGATCTCGAGAGCGAGTTCACGGTGGTGCGCAATGAGTTCGAAATGGGCGAGAACAGTCCGTTTCGCGTGACATGGCAGCGCACCATGGCCGCGGCGTTCGAGTGGCACAATTATGGCAAGTCGACCATTGGCGCGCGCTCCGATATCGAGAATGTGCCGATCGAGCGATTGCAGGCGTTTTATCGCAAGTACTACCAGCCCGACAACGCGATCCTCGCGGTGGCCGGCAAGTTTGAGCCGGAGCGCACACTCGCGCTGATCAACACACGCTTCGGAAAGATTCCGCGCCCTGAACGCTCGCTGGAGCGCGGCAACATGCTCTTCGAGACGTACACGCGCGATCCGGACCAGGATGGTGAACGCGAGGTGACCATCCGACGCGTGGGCGATGAGCAGATGGTAATGGCGCTGTACAAGGTGCCCGCTGGTACGCACAAGGATTTTGCGGCGATCGAAGTGCTGAACGCCATCATCACGCAAACGCCGGGTGGACGGCTGCACAAAGCACTGATTGTGCCCGGGCTTGCGGGCAGCACGAGTGGCATGGCGTTTCAGTTCAAGGAGCCCGGTGCGGTGCTGGCCATGGCATCGCTGCGGCCGACGCAGTCGATCGACTCGGTGCGCGCGGCGATGATCGGCGCGATGGAAGGGTTCGCGCAATCGCTGCCAACCGAAGAAGAGCTGTCGCAGGCACGCGCTGCGCTGCTCAAGAACATCGAGCTGCAACTGGCCAACTCGCAGTCGGTCGCGCTGTCGATTTCCGAGTGGGCGTCCATGGGCGACTGGCGCATGCAGTTCATTCATCGCGACCGCATCGAGCAGGTGACGCTCGACGATGTGAAGCGGGTGGCGACGACGTACTTCAAGCCGGACAACCGGACGATCGGGATGTACATCCCCACAGCGAACCCGGATCGTGTGACGATCCCGGTGGTCGCCGAGCGTGCGCTCGACAGTCTGGTAAACGCGTACCAGGGCCGCGCAGCGCTGGCCGACGGTGAAACGTTTGATCCGTCGCCGGCGAACATTGATGCGCGCACGGTGCGCAGTGAACTGCCAGTCGGTTTCAAGGTCGCGCTGCTCGAAAAGCGCACGCGCGGCAATGTGGTCACGGCGCGCGTCACGTTGCGCTACGGCGATGTGCAGTCAATGACCGGTCGGGCAGACGCGGCACGTTTTGTCGGACCGATGCTCGACAAGGGTACAAAGAACAAGACACGTCAGCAGATCAAGGATGAGTTTGATCGCCTCAAGGCACAGGTTGGCTTCAGCAGTTCGGCGAATGCGATCACGGCCTTTGTGCAGACGACGAACGAGAACCTGATGCCAGCACTCGCGCTGGTATCGGAAGTGTTGCGCGAACCGCGGTTTGATCCGGCCGAGCTGGACGAAATCAAACGTGCGCAGCTGCAGGCGATCGAATCGCAGAAGGCGGATCCCACGGCACTTGCCATCACGACGTTCTCGCAAAAAATGATGCCGTATCCGGACGGGCATCCGCTGGCGACCAAGTCCATCGAAGCACAGATCAAGGCGATTCAGGCGGTCACCATCGATGATGTGAAGCGCATCTACGACGAGTTCGTCGGCGCCAGCTACGGAGACCTGGCTGTCGCGGGCGATTTTGCATCGGACGCTGTGTCTGCCTGGGCGCGTACCACCTTCAATGAATGGAAGTCACCGCGTCCGTTCGCGCGCATGGAGCGCGAGTTCTTTGATGTCCCGCAGTTCGAAGAGATCATTGAAACGCCGGACAAAGCCAACGCCTTCTTTTTCGCCGGGCAGAACCTCAGGATCAGCGATGCGCACGAAGACTACGCCGCGCTCACCATCGGCAACTTCGTACTCGGCGGCGGCTTCCTGAACTCGCGGCTCGCGGTGCGCATCCGCCAGAAGGATGGCATCAGCTACGGTGTGGGATCCGGGTTGTCGGCGCAGTCGCTCGACTCGGTGGGACAGTTCGTTGCGAACGCGATCTATGCGCCGGAGAATGTGCTCCGTCTGCAGTCAGCGTTCGGCGAAGAGCTGGGCCGCTTTCTCAAGGACGGCATCACCACCGAGGAACTCGACGCTGCGAAGTCCGCGTGGCTGCAACAGCGTGAGCAGATGCGATCGAACGATGGACAGATCGCGTTCATGCTCTCCAATCAGGCGCTCACGGGCCGCACGATGGCGTTTGACGCTGAGCTCGACGCGAAGGTTCGTGCGCTCACGGTCGACGACGTGAACTCGGCGCTCAAAAAGCACATCGACCCAACGAAGATTTCGAGTGTGCGGGCCGGTGACTTCAAGAACAAGCCGCCGGCGCCGGTGATTACGCCGTAGAGTGTAGCTGTGGCAAGACGCCGCCCGGCGCGCCCCGGTGCGGCGTCACAGTTTTCCGCTCGTCATCAGTGTGCGTTGGCGCAACAAACTGTTCGCGCTCCGCAGACCAGTAGAGACAACCAATCTCTGTTGGGGGGCGACTGCGAATGAATGCGTCCGCGTCAGCGAGTGCAGCAAGCCACGTGCTCTTGGCCTCAATGAGATTGAATGGAGCAATCATCTCGAGCCGTTCAAAATCCTCCGGTCGATATCGTCCTCTTCGCTTCAGCAGCTCAAGCAGTGAGAGCGGCGTGAATCCGGGATCCTTGCCAGCTGCCGCCCAGCAAAGCGCACCGAGTGGCAGGATGGTTCGATGCGCGAACAGCATGTCGACATAGTCGCGCGGTTCGTCACGCCCCGCCAGCGCCAGCACCTTGTTGATCGCGAGATCAACCGGATGGAGCAGCCAGCCGCCGACTGGACCGCGCACCAGGGGCATGAATCGCCACGCGGAATCGTGCGCCCAGTCGACGCGCGTTTGACCATCCGTGCGCGTAACGATTGCACGAATGAAACCGGGTTGACTGAGCTCGACCTGCAGCGTGTATCCGAGCGATTCAAGTTTAGTGCGATCGGATGCGAACGTGGAAGCGACGCGCGCTTCCGTGTCATGGAAAAAATCCAGATCGTCGCTGTAGCGCAGAGAGTCGGGCGCGATGTGCATCGCAGCGCCACCGGCGAGATGTCGCTCGGTGTCCCGGTCATCAGTGAGATCGACGAGCAGTTGCCCTTGAAACGGTGTTAGCGGCATAGTCTGGCCGCCGTGAGCCACGCCGCGCGGTCGCCGTGTTTCATCAGTTGCTCCGCGACCCACGGGACGTCGTTCAGACCAATCTCCAGATCGGTGCGATACGACCAGAAGCACGACGCGCGATAACGCCGATACGCGCGGCGTGCCTCGCGCACGCGAACCATGTCGCGTGCAGTTTGCGCGTCGAGGGTGCGGCGAGACTTGGCACCGCCGCGCCTACCGATTTCAGCAAGGTACTTGCGGGCGTCAGGCATGATCTTCAACATAACCCGCTTATGATCATAAATCAATGTCCGTCAATGGTTTACTGATTTGCAAAGCGTTGATGACGACGATTGGTCTCACCGAATGCCGGCGACCCGATACCGCACCACGCTGTTCAGTCCATCCTCATCCGTTTCGGTCACCCAGATATGCCGTGCGCTGGCCTGCCGCAGCGTACTGCGCTTGGGAAGAATCACGCTCGCCTCGGCATCACCTCGCTGATTGAACACCAGCACCTTCTGTCCGTCGTGCGTGGGATGCAGCCCCACCCACACGGTGTGGTCGAGTCCGATCACCACGAAGGATGCGCCGGCGTAGATGTGTGGCGTTTTGCGTTTGGCGATGGCGTGGAACAGTTGCGGCGCGTTGGATGCGCCTTCCGTCGTGCCCCTCGTGAGCTGCGCGGCAATCGCGCTGTCGCGAACGGCCTTGGGAATGGGTTCTCCGCGGTAGGGAAAGCTGGTGTGAAATACGGTGTCGCCAGCGTTTCGCATCAACGCCACGCTCACGGTGCCGCCACCGGGTGTGGTTTGCAACGGGACGACGTGCGCGATATGCGTGGCATCACTCGACACCGCAGTCATTGGCGCCTCGACGAAGGGAATCGGATTGAGCAGTCCGCCGGCCGACATGTAAAACCGTTCGTCTTCGCTGTAGTTCGGCAATCGCGCGAGAAGCGAGACATCGCCCGCGATACTCACGCGTACGAACGCTGAACCGCGGATGCTTCGGCCCGGCGCCGCGCCCGGGGGCATCAGAAACGCCTCGCCCGCCATCGCTCCGTCGGAGCGCATATGCGAGGCAACGAAAAATCCGACGCGGTCCGCGTTGGGTCCCGAGATGCCCGACACCGGCTTGTTGGTCACCACAGGACTCGCCTGCGTCCGAATCAGTTTTCCATCGGCAGTAAACCAGGAGATGCGGCGCTGCTTCATGTCGGAAACCCACATGGTGTCGCCGATCCATCCAACACGGGAGACGAACGTGAACTCACCAGGTCCGCGGCCCTTTCGTCCGAACGAGGTCTCCAGCGTGCCGGACGCGTTGTACAGCTTGATGGTCGCGTCCGTCAACTCGGGAATGGCCATCTGGCCATCGGGGCCGACGTGAATGCGCGCAATGCGCGCGAAGTCTTCGCGTTCGGCGTCAAGGCGCAGGTCTTGAACCAGCTGAGCGCGTGGCGGATTGGGTTGCGACTGCGCCGACGCAGCGTGCATCACGCAGCCGACGGCAACGCAGACCACTCGCACTACACGGAAACCATTCATGCGCGTAACGAAGCCGTGAACGGACCGCGCCATCATCCCAGCGCGTCGCGGAAAAACCCTGCCACGTCAATGACAAGCGGCTCCGACGCACCTGCGGGATGCCACTTCAGTTCCGTCTTCATCAGTGCGTCATCACCCTGCGTGCGCGCAACCCGAATGGTTCGCATCGCACCGTCCACCATCCAGTACTCACCAACGCCGATTGTGCGATAGTAATCACGTTTGTTTCCGAGGTCGCGGCGCGAGGTGGTGCGCGAAAGCACTTCCACCACGAGCGACGGCACCGGCATGTGCTCCCACGCCTCGGCCGCGATGCTCACGCCGGGCCGAAGCATAATGTCAGGCTCGACCTCCGAGCCGAACATGCGCACAACAGAACGCGGACCAAACAGATCGCCGAGCTGGTGGGCCTTCACGTATGGCTCAAGAAGAGACCGGAGCCGTGACGCGAGTAGCTCGTGAGAAGGAGATGGCGGCGGTGTCACGAACAGCTCACCATCAAGCAGTTCGTAGCGATTGCCGTCATCAGGCAGCTTGTGGAGCTGGTCGAGCGTCCATGCTTCGTGTGCGTAGGCCATGAGCATGCCGAGTGTGTCCCCGCGGAGAGTGGTCGAAGGCGCATGGGGCGACGATACGCTGACCTGCCGGGAACTCCTGTACCATTCCTGCTCGCCCGCCATC
>JBGTOG010000013.1:0-8678 GCA_041742675.1 Gemmatimonadaceae bacterium
AAGTACGTCTCGCTCAGCATTCCTGATCGGCAGGTCGTGGCGTTTATCGGCCCGTCCGGGTGCGGCAAGAGCACACTGCTCCGCTGCTTCAACCGCATGAATGACCTGATCCCGAACGTCACCATTGAAGGTGAAGCGCTGTTTCAAGGTCGCAACTTGTACGGTGCGGGTGTGGACGCGGTGGATGTCCGTCGCCGCATCGGCATGGTGTTCCAGAAGCCCAACCCGTTTCCCAAGTCGATCTACGATAACGTGGTGTTCGGGCCAAAGATCAACGGCTATACGGGTGATCTCAACGAGCTCGTGGAGCGATCCCTCCGCCAGGCCGCACTGTGGGACGAAGTCAAGGATCGGCTCGAATCGAGTGCGCTGGCGCTCTCCGGGGGGCAGCAGCAGCGCTTGTGCATTGCCCGCGCTCTCGCGGTGGAGCCCGAAGTG
This sequence comes from Gemmatimonadaceae bacterium, assembly GCA_041742675.1. Taxonomy (GTDB): domain Bacteria; phylum Gemmatimonadota; class Gemmatimonadetes; order Gemmatimonadales; family Gemmatimonadaceae; genus JAABRT01. The sequence continues at coordinate 439 of JBGTOG010000013.1, forward strand.
TTGCTCATGGATGAGCCGGCCTCGGCGCTCGATCCGATCGCCACGCAGAAAATCGAAGACCTGATTTATGAGCTCAAGCAGGACTATACCGTGGTTATTGTGACGCACAGCATGCAGCAGGCCGCCCGCGTCTCCGACCACACCGCCTTCCTGTACATGGGCGAAGTGATTGAGTATGGTCCGACCAACGAACTCTTCACCAACCCGCGGGAAGAGCGCACCGAATCATACATCACCGGGAGATTCGGGTGAGTCATCGGCATTTTCAGGACGATCTGGACAAGCTGAACACCGCGCTCATCCGCATGGCGGGGCTCGCCGAAACGAGTGTCAAGACAGCCGTGGAGTCACTCACCTCGCGCAGCCGGGACATTGCGTACGAAGTCATCGATCAGGACGGCGGCATTGATGCCGCCGAGATGGAGATCGATGATCTGGCGGTGAATCTGCTGGCGCTGCAGCAGCCCATGGCGCGCGATCTGCGCCTGATCACCATCGCCATGAAGATCGCGAATGATCTCGAGCGGGTGGGGGATCACGCCGTCAACATCGCCGAGACGGTGATCTACATGGTGCAGGGCGCGCACTTTCCGGTGCTGCCGGAAATCGAGGAGATGGCGCGCATTGCCACCGACATGCTCTCGGTGTCGCTGGATTCCTTCATTCGTGGCGACGCGGTGATGGCTCGTACGGTGCTCAAGCGCGATGACCGGGTGGATGAACTGCACTCGAACAACTTCCGCATCCTGCTCACCCACATGATGGAAGACCCGCGCCGCATTGGCGCCGGGATGGACCTGCTGCTGGTCTCGGGCAATCTGGAGCGCATCGCGGACCTCGCCACCAACATCAGCGAAGACGTGGTCTATCTGGTGGAGGGGCGCTCGATCAAGCATCGGGCGGGGGACGATCGCGGAGTTGGTAAGGCAGGCAATACGTCCACGAACGCCCGTGGTGCAGACACGGCAGAGTGGCCAACGCGCGACAGCGCAGCGTCCGCAGAGTCTTAGGTTCGCTGGCTGGCGTTTCCGACACGGCGTCTTGATGTAGCGCCAAAAAAGCGCAATTCCTGCCAAATAGGCTGGCCTGCCACGGCAAGCTCTTTGCTCTGTTCTCAGTCAAGCAGCGCTGCCACCTCGGCGCGCTCCTCACTTATTTCGAGCAGAGGCTACAATGGCAGATAAGGTGATCGGTATTGACCTTGGCACCACCAACTCCGTGGTATCGGTGTTGGAGGGCGGTGACCCGGTCGTGATCCCCAATGCCGAAGGCGGGCGCACCACGCCGTCCGTCGTTGGCTTTACCAAGGATGGCGAGCGGCTGGTCGGCCAGATCGCCAAGCGGCAGGCTGTCACGAACCCCACCAATACGATCTTTTCCATCAAGCGCTTCATGGGACGCAACCTGTCCGAAGCGCTGGCGGACAAAAAGCGTATTCCCTACAAGCTCAAGGCGGGCCCAAACGATGTGGCCGCGGTGGAAGTCCAGGGCAAGACCTACACGCCGCCCGAAATCTCGGCGATGATTCTGCAGAAAATGAAGCAGACCGCCGAAGACTATCTCGGCCACAGCGTCACCAAGGCCGTGATCACCGTGCCGGCCTACTTCAACGACTCGCAGCGCCAGGCCACCAAGGACGCCGGCAAGATCGCCGGTCTCGACGTGCTGCGCATCATCAACGAGCCCACGGCCGCGGCGCTCGCCTACGGCCTCGACAAGGCGAAGACGAAGGACGAGAAGATCGCCGTGTTCGACCTCGGCGGCGGTACGTACGACATCTCGATTCTCGAGTTGTACGATGTTGACGGCACGCGTCAGTTCGAAGTGAAGTCCACCAACGGCGATACGCTGCTTGGCGGCGATGACTTCGATGAGCGCGTCATGGATTGGCTCGTGACCGAGTTCAAGCGCGATCAGGCGATTGACCTCTCCAAGGATCCCATGGCCATCCAGCGCCTGAAAGAGGCGGCGGAAAAGGCCAAGATGGAGCTCTCGAGCACGATGAGCACCGACATCAATCTGCCGTTCATCACGGCGGACCAGTCGGGACCGAAGCATCTCAACTACACGCTCACGCGCGCGAAGTTTGAGCAGCTCGTGGACGATCTCATTCAGCGTACGCTCGAGCCCATGAAGCTCGCGCTCAAGGATGCGGGGCTGCAGCCCAACGAAGTTGACGAAGTCATTCTCGTCGGCGGGTCAACGCGCATTCCGAAGATTCAGCAGGTCGTCAAGGATTTCTTTGGCAAGGAGCCCAACAAGGGCGTGAATCCCGACGAAGTCGTGGCTGTTGGCGCGGCGATTCAAGGCGCCGTGCTCACGGGTGAGCAGAAAGACGTACTGCTGCTCGACGTGACGCCGCTGTCGCTTGGCATTGAAACCCTTGGTGGCGTGATGACGGTGCTCATTCCGCGTAACACCACGATTCCCACGAAGAAGGCCGAGACCTTCTCCACCGCTGATGACAATCAGACGACGGTCGAGATTCACGTGTTGCAGGGCGAGCGCGAGCTGGCCACGTACAATCGCACCATCGGCAAGTTCCAGCTGACGGGCATTCCACCCGCTCCGCGTGGACTGCCGCAGGTTGAAGTGACTTTTGATATCGACGCCAACGGCATTCTGCACGTGACCGCCAAGGACAAGGCCACAGCGAAGGAGCAGAAGATCCGCATCGAGTCATCGAGCGGGTTGTCGGACGGCGAGATCGACAAGATGGTCAAGGATGCCGAGAAGAATGCGGCTGAGGACAAGGCGCGCCGTGAGGAGATCGATCTCCGCAATCGTCTTGATTCGCAAACGTATGAAGTGGAGAAGAACGTCAAGGAGTGGGGCGAGAAGGTGCCGGCCGAACTCAAGACGCGCATCGACACCGCGATCGAAAATGCCCGCAAGGCGCTGCGCGGTGATGATGTGGCTGCCATTCGCACGGCCCAGGAAGAGCTGAGCCGCGCGTACTCCGAAGCGGGTCAGGCCTTCTACCAGCAGCAGGCAGCGGACGCCGGCGCTGGCGCGTCGCCCGATGCGCAGGCCGACGGCGGTACTCCGGCTGGAGAAGCACCGGCCGCGGAGGAAGTGGCCGAAGCCGATTACGAGATCGTCGACGACAAGAAGTAGACGCTCGAGGCCGCAAACGCCCGTCGCTGGAAACAGCGGCGGGCGTTTCGGTGTCTTACCTTACGAAAGCATTTCACAACCTTTTGGCAGCAACCCAGGATCTATCCATGGCAGCAACCAGCACCTCCCGTCGAATTCGTCTGTCACTCGCCGTTACCGGCGCCTTTGTGTGCGGCGTGGTCTTCGCGTCTGGCCTCGATCTCACGCGTTACGGCTGGGCGCAGGTGGGCAACTCGGCAACGCCGCTCATTCCCGTCAACTCGGCTGTTCCTGAAGGAAGCGGATCCATCGCCGATGTCGCGGATCGAGTAACGCCCGCCGTGGTGTCTATCCGGGCCACGCGCACCGCGCAGCCGCGCGCGCGCAATCGGCAGGTGCCGCCCGGCATGGAAGAGTTTCTCGAGCAGTTCGAACGGCAGCAGCCACGCGAGCAATCGGGAGATGGCTCCGGCTTCATTGTGAGTCCGGACGGATTCATCATCACCAACAATCACGTGGTCGCCGGTGCCAGCGTCCTCGATGTGCGCCTGGCCGATCGTCGCAGCTATCGCGCCCGCATCATCGGTACCGATTCCACCACGGACATCGCCGTCATCAAGATCGAAGGCAGCAACTTTCCCACGATTCCGTTTGGTGATGACGAAGAGACGCGCATTGGTGAGTGGGTGATCGCGGTTGGCAATCCGCTTGGCCTCGACTTCACGGTGACTGCAGGAATTATTTCAAGCAAGAATCGTGGCAGCGAAGTGCGGTTGCCTAATGCTGGAGGGTTGTCGATCAATGATTTTTTGCAGACGGATGCGGCGATCAACCCCGGCAACTCGGGTGGCCCGCTCATCAACCTGCGCGGTGAAGTGATCGGCGTGAACTCTGCGATCGCCAGCCAGACGGGTTTCTATTCAGGCTACGGGTTTGCCATTCCCATCTCGCTCGCGAAGCAGGTCATGGAAGATCTGGTGCGCGACGGCAAGGTGCGGTTGCCGGTGATCGGGATTCAGGTGCAGGAAGTTGACGCCGAGGACGCAGGTCTCGCCGGCCTGCAGCGAATCATGGGCGTGAAGGTGCAGTCGGTCACCAACGGTGGGCCGGCGGAGAAAGCGGGCATCGAGTCGGGCGACATCGTGATCGCCGTCGCTGGCCGCGAAGTCGATCGTGTCAGTGCGTTGCAGCGCACAGTGCGCACCAACGATGTTGGCGCGACGATTCCGGTGGAAGTGGTGCGCTTCGGCAAGCGTCGCACCTTCAACGTGACACTTGCCGGCGCGGAGGCGCTGCCGGTCGTGGCGTCAGGAGCGTCGCCGTCAGAGACGCCGTCGGCACCCCGCGAGTCGCCTGCACGTTTGCCGGCGACCAAGCTGGGCATCACAGTGGAAGCACTGACGCCGGAAATGATCGCACGCATGAACCTGTCAGTGAAGGGTGGCTTGCGTGTGACCGACGTAGTGACGGAAGGTGCGGCGTTTGGCAAGCTGGTGGCCGGCCGCGATGTGATTCTTGAAATCACCTATCCCGGTGAGCGTCGCCCGGTCACGTCGGTGGCGCAGCTTCGTGAAGTGGTCGACGCGCTCAAGCCCGGCGACTACGTAGCGCTGCATGTCATGAGCATCTTCGCGAACAATGTGTCCACGACGTCATCGGTGACGCTGCAGGCGCCGAAGAACTGATCATCGCGAGTCGGTCAAAGAGCAACTGATCGGCGCGCCTCAGAAGTTCGGTTGCGCAACGGGCCCGTTCCTCATGGAGCGGGCCCGTTGTATTTTGTGTGCACCACGCACTCGTGGCGAAATTGGTAGACGCGCAAGCCTTAGGAGCTTGTAGGGTAACCTGTCCCGGTTCGAGTCCGGGCGAGTGCATGACGACCACGTCGGACGTCCCGCGGTGTTTACTTTGACGGGCGTCGGTACAGCAGGATGCGCTCCAGGTCATCCTCATCCCTGACGGCGACGTACGCGCCGAGCGATGTCACGTTCAGCAGGCGATGATTGGCTGGCAGCTCGAGCGTGATGATTCTGGTGCCGCGTTCGATATCGACGAGGTCGTAGAACATGGTGACCGGCGGCTCGGCGCGGTGGACCGGGATCCAGAGCTCGGCACCCGCTGCGTGCATGGGCCGCATGCCGTCTCCGGAGTTGACGGGCGGCAGTACTGCGGGTTTCTCCGGCACAAGAGCCTGCGGCGCTGTTGGACGCGGCAGCGCCTTGCCTGTCTGCGCGGACATATCGCGCACGGTCTTTTCCAGAAGGGCCACACGTCCTTTGGTGGAGCGCTTCACGTGCGCGTCCCACCCGCTGTCGGAGACCGGTATGGGAGTAAACCGAAGCGAGAACTCTCGTTCCGTGCGAGTGTCTGCATCAATGATGCGCACGGTGTATGTCGCGCCGTCCACTATCACCAGGTCGCCGTCGGGCATCACATACCAGCTGTAGTACGCCCCGTAAGGGCCCAACGACAGCGCACGTGGGGCATTTGCGTCGTAGCTGCCCGGTGCGAGCAGTGCCAGCACTGTCGCCGGATACTCTGCGACGGTGTCCACGCGCTCATGTCGAACATCGTAGCGAATGATCGGTGTGCTTTCCGACAACACCGTCTGGGTGCCGGGTTGTTCACGCGACGCATTTTGGGGCGGAGGCCCGTACGAAGAAACGCCATAGAGCCGACCCAGCGAGTCGGCCTGTCGAAAGATCGGCGTGGTCACCGACAGCAGAATCGCTTCCGTGCCGCTGCCTAACAGGTAGGCGGCGGGCGTATGGGTGCGTCCGCGTCCGCTCGCCACATCAATCACGGGAAACGGCGCGTTGGCGAAGCCCTGCATCACCGCCACGGAATCGGCATGCACCCTCACAGCGCCGCCCGTTCGTGTGTATTCGCCGGGTCCGGCGCCCTTTGAGGCAAACGGTTCGCGCGTACGCTCGCCGAGGTGAATGCGCCAGAGCAACCGTTCTTCCAGATCGGGAACGATCAGCAGGCTGTCGTGAAACTGGGACGGAGAGACGACGCGAGTGTACGTTCCGGGCAGCGTATCCACGTGTGCCGCCCACTCGGCGATCGCGACGGGTGGGGGAAACTGTAACTCAGTCTGTCGCTTAGCGCACGCCACGATCAACACGGCAGCGGCATAGCTGAACACCACTTGTAAACGCATCATGTCATCTCCGCACGATGCCACCGCGCCCCGCCCTGTAAAGCAGGATGCGCTCCAGATCATCGTGGTCCGTTGCTGCGACGTAGGCGCCCAGCGCTGTTACGTGCAGCAGGCGATGGTTGGCAAGCAACTCCACGGTGGTGATGCGCACTCCACGCTTGAAGTCGACGAGATCGTAGAACGCCGTCACGGGCGGTTCCGTTCGGTGTACCGGGATCCAGGCGACGTCGTTGGTCGAGAACAGGTGCAACGCGTATCCGCCGAAGTTCACCGGGGGCAGGTAGGTCGGTTTCTCGGGAACGATGTAACGTATCTCTTGCGGTCTCGGCATCGGCTTGTCGATCTGCACCGAGATATCGCGCATGCTTTTCTCGAGGAACGCGATGGATCCTTTCGTTGTGGATTGCACGTGCGCGTCCCACCCGCTATCCGATACAGCAACCGGCGTCCATGCGAGCGTGAACTCGCGTGTATTGTGTGTGTTCGCGTCTACAACGCGCACCGTGTATGTCGCGGCATCCACCACCAGCATGTCGCCTGCTGGCGTGACGTGCCAGCCGTCGTAGGTCCCGTAGGCGCCCAGCGACATTGGCTTAGTGAGCGCACCTCGCGCGTCGCGAGTTGCGCCGCCGGTCCGGTTCCCGGTGGCATACGAAAGCAACGTGTCTATTCGGCCGTTGGTGATGGTGTATCTGACAATGGGCGCGGTATCCATGAGGCCGCCGGCACGGAGCACTCGGCCGGTCACCGAGTCCAGTACTGGAGGCGCGGCAGTCGGTGCGCCGTAGACCCGCCCGAGTGTATCGGCGTGCCGAAGTCCGGGCTGCGAGACCACGCTGAACACGGCGGCGTCGTGCTGATCTTCACTTTGGCGAGACGGATTGTTCGCACGCCCGCGCTCGGTGACCACATCGATGATGGGAAATGGCCCGGTCGGCCGCTGATAGATCGCCACGGAATCGTGGTGGACCTTCCCGGCCCACCCCACGCGCTCGTATTCGCCCGGGCCGCCGCCCTGCGAGCCAAATCGGGATCGGGTACCATCACGCATGTTGATGCGCCACAGCAGACGTTCCATCACGTCGGGAACGATGAGCAGGCTATCGTGAAACTCTGCTGGCTTCATCACGCGGGTGTACGTGCCCGGCAGCGTGTCAACGCGTGACGCCCACTCGGCTATCGGCACAGGCGCCGGGAGTTGCTCGCCGCTGTCTGCCTCGGCGCACCCCAGCAGCAGTAGCGCGGTGAGCGAAACGATATGGCGCGCTCCTGACATGCGCCTCCCCCTCACGGCTTCCCGGGTCGATATCGTCGCACCGTTGCACGCTCGACGTCGGCTTCTGCGTAGGGCACGGGCTTCATTTCTCCACGAGCAAACATGGCCGCCTGCGCGTCATGATACGGTGAGTCGGCATTGGCACTGTGCCCGTACGCAAGCACTGAGTACGCGCGCGGCACCGGAGTAAACTCAACCGCCAGCACCCATCCATCGCCACCGCGTGCGATGCGTTTGCCATCGGCCGCCTCGGTGTATTGCACCACGCGAAAGCACCCCAGCGCACCGGTGCAGCCACCTACCGGCGCGTCCACACTGCCGCGGCGCACGCGGTGCACTTCGCCCCACGCGACGTCAACTCGTCCGTAACGGCGCGTGACCTCGTCCACGGCCCAGACGAAGTCTGCGGCGGCGCGTGGATGGTCACTAAGCCCGTCCGGTGTGTCCATCGGTGCCGCCGGATTCCATGGCGTTGCGAAGGTGCGTCGCATGCGCTCGGCCATCGGCGAGCCGCGCATGGCCTCGCCTCCCTGCAGATGCCGGTTGTACCACACCTCAAAAAGCACGCCGCCCTGTGATGCGGGAGCGGTGGTGCGATCCCAGCGCTCGATCATGGCGAGTGCGCTGGTGACTGCCGGCGACTGTGCTGACGCGCGCACCGCGGTGATCAAATCATCTGCCAGTCGCTCACCGGCCAGCATGCGA
>JBGTOG010000262.1:0-20755 GCA_041742675.1 Gemmatimonadaceae bacterium
CTCCATTGTGTATTTCGCGTCCACTGCGTCGTTGCCGGGCGGGAAGGTTGGTGGCATGGCGGCCTACGCTGGCGCGAAAAGTGCCGTGCTCACGCTCATGCGCAGCGTCGCGCAGGACGAACGCGAGCACGGCGTGCGCGCCAATGCCGTTGCACCGGTGGCCATCCGCACCGCCGCCAACATCGAGAGCATGGGCGACAAGGACAGCTTCGTGGAACGCGAATCCGTAGCCGATGTGCTGCTGTTTCTGTGCAGCAGCGCAGCGCGCAATGTGAGCGGGCAGGTGCTCGAACTGGCGTAGGCGCTATCGCAAGTGGCGGGCCGGTGCCGCAGTGGGGCGGTCAGCTGCTCAAGCGCTTGCCTCTGTCACGGATAGGACAAACTCGGCACCAGTTGATATTCGTCACACAGGTCACGGACCGTGCGTTGTTGGGCAGATGGCGGCGCAGAGTCATGGCCTTCTGCTCGAGCGTGAAGACGCGCCGCGAGTGGGCAATGGCGTCCTTCGAGGGACTCTTGACTACCTCCGCTACTCCATGGAGTGGAGCGGGCGGTGTCACGTTTCAACTGAGGGAGGACCGCGCCATGCGCCTTACTCGCGCGCGAATACACTGTTCGGCACCGAAACGCCATAGGGCATTTTGGTCGGCGATGCCCTATTGTGCTCCGCGCCCCGACAAGTGAAACGTGAGTATGGCTGCACGCCGGTCGGCCTGCACCACGGTCTCATGCGATGGGGGCGACGATGACTGCACGTCGATGGCCGGTACGGTTTGGGGGGGGCTTTCGCTGGGCCTGGTGTGCGTGGCGGTGGGGACCGGCGTCGCGGTCGCGGCGAGCGTGCGCGAGGCGCAGCCGCCCCAGCTGGCGGTGTCGTTCAGCGGACTCAACCCCGGCACGGCAGTTGATCGCTCGCTGTGTCTGACGTTCGCGCTCGTGCCGGCGATGGCGAGCGAATGCGCGGATCTGCGCGTCACGCATGGTCTGCCCGCCACGATGTCGAAGGGCACCGTGCAGGCGCCCACCCTTGTGTACACCAGCGCGATTGCGCACCCGTTTCCCATCGTGCGCGCCGATGTGCGCTACACGAGCGGCACGAAGCCGGATTCGATCGAGGGGATTCTGAAGGTGAACGGCGTGGAGCGTCGCCGAGGCATGTGGTCCGGCGCGCCGCTGACGGTGAACGTGCCGCGTCGGCTGGCGCTCGCGTACGATGCGATTCCGTCGGGGAGCGGTGATGCCACGGGGCGCTACCCGTACACGCTCGAGGTGGCGGCGTTCACGGGTGGCGTGAAGGGGAGCACGCTCACGGTCAGCGATACGCTGGTGCTGGTGAACCGGTCCGGCAGCAGCCTGGGGCCGGGCTGGTGGTTGTCCGGGCTCGAACAGCTGTTCGTGCAGGGCGACGGCAGCCTGCTCTGGGTGGGCGGGGATGGTAGCGCGCGGCACTACCGAGGCACGGGTCCGTGGGTTGCCGCGCCGCTCACGTTTCCTGACACCATCACGCTCACCAGTGGCGTGTATACGCGCCACGCGAAGCACGCGGTCAAGGTGCGCTTCAACAGCGCCGGCAATCACATCGCGACGGTGCGTCGCCTCGGGGACTCCACGCGCTTCACGTATGCCGCAACCGGCGCGGCACCGCGCCTCGCGAGCATAATCACGCTGAGCGGACAGACGTACAGCTTCGCGTACAACGGCTCCAACCGCCTCACCTCGGTCACGGCACCGCCCGCAGCCGGTGCGACGCGCACCACCACGATTGCCGTCGGCGGCGGCGGCACCGGCACGATCACCAGTATCACCGATCCGGATGCGAAGGTCGTGAGCTTCGACTACGACGGCACCGTCACGCGGCGCATGCTCACGCGCACCGATCGGCGCAGCACGACAACCACGATCAGCTACGACGCTGGCGGCAAGGTCATCCAGTCCGGCCTCGCGATGGGCGCGACGCCAGACATCGTGGACGGCTTCGCGCCGGCGGAAACGCGTGGGCTCGTGGCCGCGAGCGGGCTGTCGACGCTCGTGGATACCGCGCTCACGTACACGCGGCATGATGGGCCGCGCACGGTCGCTGACTCCACGCGTTTCTTCCTCGATCTCCGCTATGGCGCCCCGCAGCGCATCATCGACGGGCTCGGCAACACCACCCTGCTGGCGCGTGGCAATATGACGCTCCCCGCGCTGGTCACGCGGGTGCAGCGCGCGAACGGCCATGTGCAGCGTGCGACGTACACCACCCGCGGCAACCTGCACATCCTCGAGGACTCGGGCGGCATCGTCGCGGGGCAGCGGGATACCACGCGCTACGAGTGGAACGAGACGTTCGATGTGGTGCAGCGCATCGTGCCGCAGCTCGGCGACAGCATCACGCGCACTCTCGATGGCGCGACCGGCAACGTGGTGTCGCAGCAGGATCGCCGCGGCAGCGGGAGCGCCGTCAACTTCGACTACCACGCCAGCGGGAGCGGCAACGGCCTGCTGGCGCGCATCCGCTATCCGGGCACGGCCGCCGATTCGTTCGCCTACAACACCCAGGGCAACCTCCGCTACACCCGCACGCCCACCGGCAGCGTCACGCTGATCGAGCGCGACAACCTGGGCCGCGACACGCTCACGATCACGCCCATCGACGGCACCCGCACGTACCGGCACCGCAAGGTGTTCGATATCGTGGATCAGCTCACGCGCGAGGAGCGCGTGGGCTCCTCGACGATTCCGTACACGCTCACCGGCTCGGGGCTCACGGCCGATACGTCGCCGCTCCGGAACGACACCCTCATCACGACGTACTTCTACGACAACGAAGGCAATCGCACGCTGACCTCCAGCACCACGAGTGCGTTCGTCAGCAATGTCGGCACGGATGAGAGTGCGAGCTACGACCGCGCCCATCGGCCAACTGTGGTGACGACGGGCCTCGGCACGCAGTATCTCACGTACGACGCGGCCGGCAACCTGGTCACGCACCAGTATGCCAATGGCATGAGCGCGACGCAGACATTCGATGCGCTGAATCGCCTGGAGCAACGCGCGCTCCCGTCGATGACTTTTGCCCGGCAGCGCTGCGTCGGCTTCCCGGTCGGCCCGATCTCCGACGGCGGCGTGGGAGTCGGCTGCAACATGGTGTTCCCCTACTACCCCAACAGCGGAACGGGCTACCTGCTGCCGGTCGATACGAGCCGGTTCACGTACGACGCCGTCGGCAACCTGCTCACGGCGAACAATCGCTACGCCCGTATCAAGCGCGGCTACACGCTGAACGGCCTGCTGCTGCGCGACTCGCTCATCTTCGGGGCGTATCTCAACCCCACGACCGACAGCGAACGCCGCGGGCAGACCTACACGTACGACCGGAACGGCCGCCGCGCGTCGATGACGTGGATCGCGGGCACCACGACTTACGCCTACAGTGCCGCGGGCGTGGTGGACTTCGGCCCGCTGCAGCAGATCACCGACCCGGGCGGCAACACGTATCGGCTGCGGCATGATCTCCAGTCGCGCGTCGATTCGCTCGTCGTGGCCACGAGTGGTGGCACGGTGGGCGTACGGGAGCAACGCACGTACGATGCCGACAGTCGGCTCACGTCCCGACGACGCGTGAGCACGAACGGCAGCGTCGGGCAGCTCAATCTCGACAGCCTCTGGTACGACCAGCGCAACAACGTCACGCGCTCGCTGACGTACAGCCAGGCGCAGCCGAGTCAGGACGTGCACTACGCCTACAACCCGCACGGCGCGGTGGTCGCGCAGGAGCGCGTGCGGTTGAGTGCGTTCGCCTACCAGGTGCAGGAGTTCCGGAACGACGCCTATGGCAACGTCTTCTACTCGCGCACCCGCTCGTCAGCGACGGGCGACGAAGCGCCGTCGGTCGCCGACTACTTCAACGACGGCCTGCTGATCAACCGGAACACCATCCTGCCGCCACCGGGCCAGATCACCCAGTCCATGGTGGACGAGGAGCTGGTGCAGGAGGGCGACGGCGGGCGCGTCACGCTCACCGGCGTGCTGGTCACCATCCCGCCCGTGAACGGTGGAGGCTACGCGTCACAGTCCGGTGGCCGGCAGTACTACACCGCCGACGAAAAGCTCGCCGTGGTGCAGCGCTACGACTATCGCGTCGGCAGCGGCGCGAGCCTCGGGAGCTGGGAAGAATACTGGTACGACGCCCTCGGGCGGCGCATCCTCACGCGCGCGCGCCGGAGCGGCAGCCCGCCCACCGGCACCGGCCCGCTCTGCAATGATCCCGCGGGTGGCAGCTGCCAGTCGTACTATCAGCGCACGCTCTGGGATGGCGACCAGATCCTCTACGAGTGGCGTGTCGCCGATGGCACGGCCACTGGGTACAACTCGGGCACGGCCGGCTATGTGCATGTGGAGGGCATCGACCAACCGGTCGGGCTCATCCGGAGCGATGGCACGCGCGTGCTCAACTACACCTGGCGCGGGCTCGGTGAATCGAGTGTGTTCACGAACGGCGCGCCAGGGGACGTGTCGATCCCCGGTGGCAGTCTCGCAATCCAGTGGCCAACCCGCACGCAGGGTGGGGTGTACTTTACCCCGAACGCGCTCGCGAGCGGGAGCAGCGGGCCGTTCACATGGTTTGGCACGCTGGCGGAGAACGGCGCGGGCTCGACGGGGCTCCTGTATCGGCGCAACCGCTTCTTCGATCCGGTGAGCGGGCGGTTTACGCAGGCGGATCCGATCGGGCTGGCGGGTGGGCTCAATCTGTACGGCTTCGCGAACGGCGATCCGGTCAACTTCTCGGATCCGTTTGGGTTGTGTCCGGAAGAACTTGGCGTGCGCGAAGCGATCGTATGCGCGCTCATCGAGGGAACGACGGGTGTCCTTGGTTCTGCCGCCGGATTTGTTGCGGGCGGAGGTGGGGGCGCGTTGGCATCGGTACCAACAGGTGGTCTAGCGGCTCCCGTCACGGTTCCGGCTGGAGCCGTGGCTGGCGCCGCAGCCGGCGGTATCGCTGGCAAACTGGCGGGAGAAGCGCTCACGAACGTGTTGTTCTCCCGCCGCGAATCAGCTGAGATTGGTGACGCCATCGAATCGGTCATGGGAAAATCGAAGAACACAGAGCCGAACAGGCGCGGCGTCGGACGTTACTGCGAAGAATGCAAACGAGAAGGCATTACAGGCACGAAAAACAGTCGGGGGGACTTCACGTTCGAAGAGTTGAAGGCGCGAGTGCGCGAATACTTCGGGAGGCCATGATGTCAACGGACTCGTCGAGTGACCGTCCAGCTTCCGACGAGGAGTTGCGCGCGATGTGCGATCTTCTGCGGTGGAAGACATGCAAACGCTGGAGGAAAGGTTACGGCTACACTGGCACACTGCACTTCGGCGAGCTGCAACCAGTTTCGCGCTCAGAGCCGGGGATGGTCGACAGAGATGAAGGGACCGTACTGCTCAATCTGTGGAGCTGTCATCGAGTGCTGCGCAATGCGCGGGGCGCTCCCGTTCTCGACAGCCGAGTTCGCAGACATGAAGCGGAGCTGGAATCGTTGATTCTGCTCGAAGGGTCTCGTGTGCTTGGCATCGACCTCAATGCGTCTCAGTTTGGTCTAACTCTTCGGTTCCTCGACGGGCAGACGCTGGAGCTGCTTCCCGATCCCGCGCTCGTCGCTGCGGATGACGAGCACTGGGCGATCGAACTGCACGACGGGCCGAGCATCGGAGTTTTCGGGCGGGCAGTAATCCTATCGTCAGGCGGAACTTGACGAGCACCTTCTTCTTATGAAGTTGCCGACGTCGAGCTCCCGCCTGACTGCAGCCGATGCACGCCTACGCCAGCGCGTGAGCACGAACGGCAGCGTCGGGCAGCTCAATCTCGACAGCCTCTGGTACGATCAGCGCAACAACGTCACGCGCTCGCTGACCTTCAGTCAGGCGCAGCCCAGTCAGGACGTGCACTACGCCTACAACCCGCACTGCGCGGTGGTCGCGCAGGAACGCGTGCGGCTCGGTGCGTTCGCCTACCAGGTGCAGGAGTTCCGGAACGACGCGTATGGCAACGGCTTCTACTCGCGCACACGCTCGTCAGCGACGGGTGACGAAGCGCCACATGCGTCGCCCCCCGACACGCGGCGTGAAGACGGACACACCACCAATCGACGACTGCCCGGGAGCATGGGAGATACAGCGCTTCCATTTACCACATGTCCGATGCGCGGCATGGTGTCTGCATGGTCGTGGACCAGGAAATGGTGCGTATGCGTTAATCGGCGCTTCATCGTTTCATCACCTCTCGCGGTATCCGCGAATATCATTCTCGGCGACGCTCCAAATCACCAGTCCGCCCGCCCGTTTCTCCAGTCCGCCGCCGTGCTGTACTCAACCTTCAAGTTTCTGCATGTCCTTGGCGCCATCATTCTGGTGGGCAATGTGACCGTCACCGCCGTCTGGAAGGTGTTCGCCGACCGCACGCACGACGCGCGCGTGGTGGCGTTCGGACAGCGCCTCGTGACCATCACCGACTGGTCGCTCACCGCCGGCGGCATTCTGCTCATTGTGGTGGGTGGCTACGGCGCGTCGTACGCCGGCCGCATGAACCCGTTTGGCGCTCCGTGGCTGGTGTGGGGGCAGGTGCTGTTCGCCGTCTCCGGCATCATCTGGGCGGCCATCCTCATTCCCATTCAAATTCGGCAGGCTCGGGATGCCCGCGCGTTCGCCGAGGGAGGCGAGATTCCCGCGGCCTACCGCCGCGATTCCAAACGCTGGCTGGTGTGGGGTATCGTCGCCACCGTACCGCTGGTGGCTGCGGTATGGGTGATGGTGTTCAAACCCGTCTGACATTCGACCCGGAACGCCGGAGCGGCAGCGCGACGCACCCTGCCGTGCCCCGTTTCACACACGGCTCTGGCGCTTGCTCCCTCACACGAGCAAACTTCCCGCTATGACCCTCGCCGCGCGTCGGCGCCCGGCCGTTCGGGGAGTGGTGCTCGACCGCTCCCTCGAGGCCCTGCCGCTCTTCCGGCTGAGTGATTCAGCCGACGACTCGCCTGTAGCGTTCACCGCCGACAACGGCGGGCGCTGGCGCGTCATCGCCGCCGCCGACGATCGCCTCCCCGGCACGTTCGATCAGGATGTGTACGTGGAGATCCTGCATCGGTGGCAGGAAGCCGGGACGCCGGCCGACGGGGCGGTGTCGTTCACGCTGCACGCGTTTCTGCGTTCCATGGGGCGGCGCGCCGATGGACGCACGTACGAACAGTTGCGCGGAGCGCTCGCGCGGCTTGAGCGCACGGTGCTCGAAACGTCGGGCGCGTATTGGACAGCGGCGACGGGTGACAGTCCCGACCTGTCGTTCACGCTGCTTTCCTCCGTGGCGGTACAGCGGCGGCGCGCGGCCGAGCGCGAACAGATGAACCTGTTTGCCAACCTCGCGAGCGGTGAGCCGGGCGATGCGCGCGTGGTGATTTCACCCACACTGCGAGCGAACCTGTTTTCGCGGCATGTGGTGTCGCTCAGCGTGGCGCGCTACCACGCGCTGTCATCGCCGGTCGCGCGCCGCCTGTATCGCCTGCTCGAAGTAGCGCGCGCCGAGGGGCGCCTGTCGTGGCGTGTGCCACTGGAGCGCCTCGCCGAGCAGATGCCGCTCACGCAACGCTATCCATCGCACCTGCAGCGAGTGCTGCAGCCGGCGCATGAAATGCTGCTTTCGGCCGGGCTCGTGCGCGATGTTGGCATTCGGCAGTACGAGCGCACGTGGTTTGTGGACTATGTGTTGTCCACGCGGCCGCGGGACGACGTGAGCGAGTAGGCCCCCCACCGAGCGGAACCGGAAACGTTCCGGGGTGTCCCAACGTCTAATCCCATAGCCCTTGTGCTTTCGGCCGCCTTTCCGCAGGATGAAAGGGTTGCCGCTCGTTTGGCACTCCGAGATTTCCCCCCGTTCGAGGCGCCGCATGACCCGCTTCCGCAAATCCGCCCTCGTGGCCGGTCTTCTCCTCGTCCCCGTCCTGGCTGGCGGCTTCGCGCTGCAGGCCCGCGATGTTCGAGGCGGTGCCCAACTGCTCGATCAGGTCCTGACCTTCGTCCACATGCGCTACGTCGACACACTCGACGCCAATGCGCTCTACGAAAAGGCCGCCCGCGGCCTGGTCAAGGAACTCGGCGATCCGTACACCGAACTCTTCTCGCCCAAGCAGATGGAAGAGTTCACGCGCAATACCAACGGCCGCTACGCAGGACTGGGCATGGAGATCACGCCCATCGGTGATTACGTCACCGTGGGCAAGGTCTTTCCCGAGACGCCGGCGGAACGCGGTGGCGTGATGGAAGGCGATCGCATCCTGCAGATCGACACCTTCCCCGCGCGCAAGTGGACTACCCAGCAAGTTCAAAACAAGCTGCTCGGCGTACCGGGCACGCAGGTCCAGGTAATCTTTGGCCGCCCGGGCGCTCCGGAGCCCATCAAGATGAGCTTCAAGCGCGCCGAGGTGAAAGTCCCGGCGGTTCGCTTTACGCTCATGCTCGATGAGCGCACCGGCTACATCCCGATTGAGCGCTTCAGCGAAAACACCACCGCCGATGTGGCGGCAGCGGTCCGCTCGCTTTCGGCACGCGGCGCCAAGGGCATCATTCTCGACGTGCGCAACAATCCTGGCGGCATTCTCGACCAGGCCATCTCCACGACGAACCTCTTCCTGCCGCAGGGTAAGGAAGTGGCCAGTGTGCGCGGACGTGGCGATATGCAGCGCTTTGTCTCCGAAGCGCAGCCGATTGCCAGCGACATCCCGTTGGTCGTGCTGACCGATGGGCGCTCTGCATCCGCTTCCGAGATCGTAGCCGGCGCGCTGCAGGACTATGACCGCGCCTTGGTGCTCGGCTCAACATCCTTCGGCAAAGGGCTCGTGCAGTCGCTGTACCCGCTCGATGGCGGCTACGCGCTCAAGATCACCACGGGCAAGTGGTACACGCCGAGTGGCCGCTCCATTCAGAAGGATCGCAAGCAGGGTGACGCTATTCTGCTCGATGCCGTCTCTGATACCGTGGTTTCCGATACTTCACGTGCAGACCGTCCGGAGTACAAGTCCGAAGGCGGCCGCATTGTCTACGGCGGCGGCGGTATCACCCCTGACGTGATGGTCACCCCTGACACGATCTCGTCCGCCGAGCAGGAGGTCGCCAAGCTGGTGCTGCCGCATATGGGGCAGTTCTTCAGCGTGCTCGGCGAGATCGCGCTGGAGCTCAAGGGCGAAGTGCAGCCGAACTTCGAGCTCAAGCCGGAGTGGATCGAGTCGCTCTACATGCGGATGGATACGTCCGGTGTGAAGGTGGACCGCGCCGTGTGGGACGCAGGACGCCGCTGGACGGATCGCTATCTCGAGCAGCGCATCGCGCGCACGGCGTACGGCGATACGCTGGCCAAGCGCCGTGAAATCGTTGACGACAACCAGCTGCGCAAGGCCATGGAGCTGCTGCGCAAGGGCAACACGCAGGCCGAGCTGTTCGCGGCCGCCAGGGCGGAAGCAGCGCGCCCGCAGCGTAGTGCCGATCGGGGGAGTCTGCGGGACTAGTGGGCCGTTGTTGAGGTGCGAATAGCACAACGGTGCGTGTGGCGCGCGCCGCGCCAGGTGCCTGGAAGGTTGTGCCGTAGGTCGCCAACAGCACCAGCACGACTGCGTCCAACCGGAACCGCGCTATCGAGCCGCCCGAGCTGATGCGATCGGGCAGTCGGGTTCCGACGGGAAGTCCGGTCGGCGTTCGCGCCATGTCGTGCTTGGAGATGGGAGTCGGCGCACGCCTCTACGCGAGAACGAGTGCCTGCTCCCAGGCGAGCGGCCCGAGATCGGCGGTTCGGGCCGCTCGCACGAGAGCGGCGACGTGGGGTGCGACCTACATCTCACCTAAGGTACAGGCGCCGGTGCAGTAGCCGGCACCCGGACCCGTGCCGCGCGGGCCGGTCTGGCAGCTCAAGCTGTAGGTACCCGAGTACTTTTTGACGCATCCGGTGTATTCGTCGAGTTCCTCGTCATGCACGCATTCGCAGCAATACCCCTGCCCGCTACCACCGCTGCACGACTCCTCCGGTTCTCCCTGTGCAGAAACTTCTGGCGGCATCGCGAAGAGAAGGAACGCGATCATGAGCATGCAGGCGGACACCGCTTCCAGACCGAGTTGCCGGGACTTTGCAAGCATACGAATCTCCTCGAACAGCGCCGGATTTTCATCTCACATCGCTGGCGCTGACGCGAAGTGAGACCATCGACGACGTCGATGACGAATAGCCGATGCCTCCGACGATGACACCGGTGAGGCGACCGGTCTTGAACGCGAGCGTGAGCGGAGTCGGCCACCGGGCGGCATCGCGCAGCAGTTCGCCACCACGGTACAGCAGTGTCTGTTGCGGAACTCCATGCTGATCCGCGAACCGCTGCAGCTCAGATCGACCATCCAGCGCAGAGACCACGGCCACTGAGAGGCTGCCATAGGCATCCGAGAGCGCGTTCACCACGTACTCGCATTCAGCGCACCGACTGCTGACGATCACAAGTGCATCCAGCGAATCGATTTCGACGATCACCGAATCGCCGGTTCGTCCATCGACCCCCAGCAACTGGCGCGCACCCGGAAGCTCAAGTCGATCGCTGATTTCGACAAGCAGCCGAGCCTCAAGCCGCTCCACTTCAAGCAGTGCCGTCAGGCTGTCGCGCGTCGTCTGCGCGGAGGCAATGGCGCTCGCCTCGACCAGGACGAGGTGGCGCCGCACCACGGCGAGTGCAAGTACCGCAGCACACACAAGAAGGAGTGCGACCCTGGCGAAGACTGTCCGCCGCTCACCGAGGCTCACCGCGTCCCCCGTCGAAGCAGTTCCGCTTCGATGATCATCGGGAAGTCCCCCTCAAGATTACGCGAGATGAAGATGCTCGTCCCGTCGATGGCGACGAATCGACCGGTAAGCAGAAACGCTTCCTCGTCGCGTTCGACGACCAACCGGTGCGTCAGGCCGTCCGCAATCAGCAGCGCATCAGCAGTTGTCGTTCGCCCAGTCGAGTCGCTGGTGCGCCACGACGCGATGATCGAGTGCTCGTCACAGGCCAGGCTGCGAAAGCCGCGCGCGGGCTCCCATTGGTTGGGGTCACCCGCAACTGGGGACGGCGAATAGCTCGCGGGGAAAGGCAGGGTCAACCCCATGGCCGATGAGCTCATGCCGTCGGGTTCGAGGAGAAACGCAGTGAGCAGTGGCTGAAACGGGTTGAGTACATGGATACGGCGACGCCCGTTCGCATCCACGTTGCTAAAGCAGGCGAGGGAGTACCGTTCGAAGTTGGATTTGAGGCGCTCGAAGGTGAAATCGTCGTCGATCGCGAAGCGGTGCCGGGGGGCTGATCCACCCGCATGCACGACTGCCAAGTGCCACGGTTCGAGGAAACCACTGTGGCGTTTGCTGGCTTTCCGGCGACCGAGGGTGCTTCGGTGCACAAGGTATCGCTCGCCACCAAGTGAGAGGAGTGCCTGCGTGTTCGACGGCATGGGGAGCGACACGATGCGTTCGACCTCGATGGCGCTGATCTCGCGTAGCGTTGAATCCCACAGGGAAATGCGGCGCTCGCCGAAAACTTCGATCGTGGAATCCGTCGCCACGATCCGCCGGACGTTGAAGAGATCACCAGGTCCGTGGCCACATTGCCCACGTCGTTGTGTCGCTTCGGCGATCTCCCTGTCAAAGACCACGATCTCGCAGGAGGAGGCATCGTACGCGTACAGGAACCGCTTCGACACCGACACGGCACCGATGCGGCCAAGCATTCCGGCGCCGACAGCCGAACCGAAGGTTCGCGTGATGCGGACGCTGACGTCGGGACCGCCGACCGCAGGCCGTACGTCTGTGAGGTCCTTGTAGCCGAAGGAAGGGTCGTAGGTGAACGACGCGTCCGCGCTCTGGCCAGTGTCGCGGCACGCGCTCAAGAGAACGAGCGACGAGAAGAGCACCATACGCATCCTTCGCACCATCTCGCGAATACGAATGTTGTCCATCGCGATATCTCGGCTGTTGGACGCGAGTGTGAACCGCAGAATCACGATCTGAGCAGGTCGACCCGCTCGAGAGCCATGGCCTATCGACGGGCGTTCGGCTCGACTTGGTGTGTCGTCCAGGCACGACTGCACGTAGTTGCTCCGCGGTCGCGAGGACGCCGCGCGAGGCCACGTGATTGCCGAACGGGACATCACTCGCCACCGAACTCGCGATGTGCCGGAGCGCCGATCCTTCTATTCGAAAGCCTGGAGCGGAGGCCTCTGATGGGTCGCTTCAGGCGGTAGTATGCGCACGCGAGAAGAACGCGACAGAAACGCGACAGAAACGCGACAGAAACTCGTTAAAACGCGATTCCCGAAGCAAAGTGCTATCGATCCGTGACCGTGTCAAGCCCGCCCAATCGCGATTCTGTGGCTGCGATCCACAATGAATTGCTTGGACGGGTGATGCTCCAGCGCGAGATGCGTGACTTCCACATAGGCGGGCGCTGGTGCACTTATTCATGCTTGCCGTCCGCATGCACGACGCGCACGCGCGTGCTCTAAAGGTGCCTCGAGGCCAGAAGCCGCACGCCGCTCGCGCGCGACGCCGATCCCTCCGTGATCCTACGGATTGTCCAGCCGCGGTGCCCCGTGTAGCCTCACGCATGCCTACGAATCCGATCCTTCGCCATTCTGCCGCGCGCCGCCTCGCCGCCGGCGCATTCGCCTCGCTGCTGCTCGCCGCCTGTGCCGAGAACCCACCGGCAGACGACACGTCGACGCTGCTCGCCGAGGCCTCGTCCACCGCCTCGCCCGCGGTGATGATCGAGCCGGAGGAAGGGGAGAAGCCGTTTCTCTCCAATATCCGTCAGCTCACCTTTGGCGGGGAAAACGCTGAGGCCTATTGGAGCGCCAACGGCGAATACATCACCTTTCAGAGTACGCGCGATGGCAACGCCTGCGACCAGCAGTACGTGATGCGCGCCGATGGCAGTGAGATCACAAAGATCTCAGCAGGCGGCAAGACCACGTGCGGGTTCTTCTACGACAACGACTCGCGGGTGTTCTTCGCGGCGACTCATCACGACAACACCGCGTGCCCGGTCAAGCCGGACCCGTCGCAAGGTTACGTGTGGCCGCTCGACAAGTTCGACTTTTACACGTCCAAGCCTGACGGCTCTGATCTGCAGCGCCTCACGAACTACGGTGTCTACACCGCCGAAGGCATCCTCTCGCCTGACGGGAAGACGATCGTATTCACGTCCACCAAGGACGGTGACCTCGACATCTACACCATGAATGTCGACGGCACAAACGTGAAGCGCCTGACCAATACGCCAGGCTATGACGGCGGTCCGTGGTGGTCACCGGACGGCACGAAGATCGTGTACCGCGCCCATCACCCCAAGGACTCGGCGGAGCTGGCGCAGTACAACGAGCTGTTGGCCGAGAACATGATCCGGCCGAGCAAGGTTGAACTGTTCGTTATGGACGCCGATGGCAGCAACCAGACGCAGATCACGAACCTTGGCGGCGCCAACTTCGGCCCGTCGTGGACCCCGGACGGTCAGCGCATTCTGTTCTCGTCCAATCACACGAATCCGCGCAGCCGCGACTTCAACCTGTACATCGTGAACCTCGACGGCACCGGACTCACGCAAATCACCACGCACCCCGAGTTTGATGGCTTCCCGATGTTCAGTCCGGACGGCACCAAATTGATCTGGGCGTCCAATCGCAACGCGCAAATCGAAGGCGAGACCAACGTCTTTGTGGCAGACTGGGTCGGCAAGTAGCGCCCTCGGGCGACGGAACGCCCGCCAGGCCGAGCGGACTCCGGGTCCGCGACGTCGGCGCACCGGGTGAGTAAACGCGGGCGCGCCGGGTGAGTAAACGTCGGCGCGCCGAAGCGTTAGCTTGCAGGCTGGGGCGGGCCCTCCCGCTCATGTCCCACCTGCTGCCTCGGAGAGCTCGTTGTGATTGGGTTCATCGTACTTGGCGTCGTCGCGCTGATCGTGATCGCATCATCGGTCAAGATCATTGGTCAGGCTGAAGTGATGGTCGTAGAGCGGCTCGGCCGCTTTGATCGTATCGCGCGCTCAGGGCTCAACATTCTGATCCCGTTTATCGAACGGCCGCGTTCCATTGAAGTGCGTTTCTTTGATACGGATCCTGGTGGACTCAAGCGCGTCGTGCAGTCTGTGACAGCGCGGATCGATTTGCGCGAACAGGTGCTCAACTTTCCAAGTCAGCCGGTGATCACGAAGGACAATGTCACGATCGACATTGACGCCGTGTTGTACTATCGCGTCGCGGATCCGCAGAAGGCGACCTACTCCGTGGCCAACCTGCCGTATGCACTGGAAACGCTGACGCGCACGACGCTGCGCAACATCGTCGGTGAAATGGAACTCGACGCCACACTGTCGAGCCGCGATGTTATCAATCAGCGCATGCGCGAAGTGATCGAAGAGGCGTCGATTGGTTGGGGTGTGGACGTGACGCGCGTTGAGCTGCAGAGCATTGAACCGCCACGCGACATTCAACAGTCCATGGAGTTGCAGATGCGCGCCGAACGTGAGCGTCGCGCTGCGGTCACCAATGCGGAAGCCAGCAAACGCGCAGCGGTGCTTGAAGCCGAGGGATTGCGCGAGTCGCAGGTGCGCAAAGCGGAAGGCGAGCGTGAAGCATCGATTTTGCGTGCACAGGGCCTGGCCGAAGCGCGACTGGCGATGGCCGAGGCGGAGGCCACCGCGATCGAGCGCATCACGTCCGCGCTGCCCGAAGGACAAGCGTCCACGTATCTGTTGGGTCTCAAGTATCTCGAAGCGTTGCCGCAGCTCGCATCAGGCAAAGGCTCCACGGTGTTTTTGCCGGTGGAAGCGTCGGGTGTGATGGGCGCACTTGGCGGCTTGCGCGAGTTGCTGCGCGCACGCGAGGGCGACGATACCTCACCTGGCAATGCACCGCTCGCCCGTGGCACCCGCGCGAGACCGGCACCTTCACCGTCGTTGGGCCTGCCTGATCCATTGCGCGGCATGTTGGGAACCGGCTCCGATGCAGACAGCCGCCGCGGCGACGATCGCGACCCCTGATGGCCATTTCGCTTGAACGCGCGGAACGCATAGCACGCTCTCACGCATGTGAAGGCTGTCGCGAGTATTCGTATCGTCGTATTTCGGTCAAGCCGAGCACCGAGTCGTTGCGCGAAGCGCTCGGTGTGGAATGGAGCGCCCTGCTCAAGTGCGGTGTGTGCGGACTTGAGCAGGAGCTTGGGATCGATGGTGCGGGCGAGGTGGTGTACGTAGGCTAGACGACCGTGCAGCCACGCCGCGACCGTTCATGGCGCGGCGTGTCTTCGCTGCCGTTCACGCAGCCGGCGCCGCCTGCACTTCGATGGCCAGCTTCACGTCATCGCTCACCAGCACGCCGCCCGACTCGAGCGCAGCGTTCCAAACCAGACCCCACTCCTTGCGCGAGATCTTACCGTTGAGCGTGGCGCTGACCTTGGTGTTGCCCCACGGATCCTTGGCTGGACCGCCCACTTCGCCCTGCAGTGACACCGGCTTGGTCACGCCGCGAATCGTGAGTTCACCATCCGCGTGCAGCTCGTCTCCAACCCGGCGCGCGTTCTTGAGGCGGAACGCCGCCGTGGGATGATTCTCCACGTCGAAAAAGTCTCCGGAACGCAGGTGATCGTCACGCTGCCCGCCGCCCGTGTTGATAGATGCCGTGTCGATCAGCACGTCGGCTGACTCGATCGCGCCGTCGGTGCCGGAGACGGTGCCGCTGATCTTGTCGAAAGATCCGCGCACAGTGGAGATACCGAGATGCCTGACGGAGAATGTGATCTGACTGTGCGTTGAATCAATGGCCCACTGCATGAGAAGCTTCCTGTGATGAAATGTTGGATACGGCTGGTCGAGCAACGATAGTTGCTCAGTGATGTGTGTCTCAGTACTAAGGTAGAGTGACCCATTGTTTTTGGCAAGTGGCCGTGTTTTTTCGGATCGATCAGGCGTTTGAGAAGTGCGCGTGCTGGGTGTCCATTGCCGCCGCCGCGTGACCGAGGCGTTTCAGCAGCGCCGCAGCCTCCACCTGCTCGTGCGGCTCAAGCGCGCCCAAGGCCCGCTCCAGCATTGCCGCGTGCTCCGGAAAGATGCGCCGGAGCAACCCCACGCCATCCGGCGTGAGGGCGGCATAGCGCGCACGACGGTCCGACGGGCACGCCTGGCGCTCCACCAGCCCCTTGGCCACGAGGCGATCCACCAGAAAGGTGATGCCCCCGCTTGAGACCAGAATGCGACGCTGCACCTCGCCAAGCAGCATGGCCCCGCGATGATAGAGCGCCTCCAGAATGGCGAACTCGGTCAGCGTGAGTCCATGTCGCGCTACATCGGCAGACGCGTGCGCGCTGACGGCCGCCTGAGCGCGCGACAGGACCACCCACAGCTTGAGGGCCGCTTCGGTCTGCTCAGAGACCTCCAGGGGATGCGCAGTCCCAGGCAGGGGCGCGCGCTCGACTGGATCGACGTCGAACTTTGTGCGTTGAGCCATATCTCCAAGCCTCCACGATAGCACAGCGATGCGCAAGGGTGGGGCGGGAGCACGGCGCCAGTGCACAGGGGTGCGGTCGGAGCACGTCACTAGTGCGCAAGCGTGCGTGACCCCGATCGCCGGTCCGGACCGACGGACCAGACTGAAACCGTTTAACCAGTTTTTAATGGTTATTCTGCAATGACTCAGTAGAGAGACGGACCGGGAATCATTATGTTGCCTGAGACGCGCTGGTGCGACAGTCGCACTGCGCCTCGCACACCCGAAGAGGGGGGGTAATGCGGAAGCCGAGGCCGAACACCTACAACCCTGCGCAAGCGCTGCATTTGATCGCCAGTGATCGAAGCGGCTTGCCACTGAGCTGCCCGTCATGCTCCGGTGAGATCACGCGTGAACCTGCGCTGTATCCACCGCCGAGCAACTCGCACGTCACATTGAAATGTGCCGTGTGTGGACGCTTCGCCCGCTATATCGCCGGCAACGGTTAACTATCTGCCGCGCGATTGCGCACTAACGAACGCCCCGGTCATCACAGTGATGGCCGGGGCGTTGTGCAGTCTGCTACCAGTTGATCGTGCCTTGCTTGCTCGTATCCACACCTTCCGCCGCGCCGTCCTTGAACAGGAAGCCATCACGGTTGCGACTCAGAAACGTGCGCGCCTGCGCGTCCATCAAGTTCAAACCGTAGTGATTGATCAGCATGGTTTGCTGCTTGAGCCAGTCGGCCCAGCAGGTCTGGCATATCTCGGCGACAAGCCGAGTGGCGGTCTCGCCCATCACACCGATGGGTGGCTTCTCAAAACCAACGCGCGTCTGACCGCAGCGGTGGCAGGCAATGTCGGGCATGTAGGCACTCCTCGGGAAACTGCGCGCCGACTGTCGTCGCGAAGATCGCGTAATTTAGCACGTAGCGTCAGTTGCCGGGCGGCGGCAAGAGACGCAGTGTGGGCGATGGCGCCGATGTGGTACCGGACAACGCCACCCAATACACCGGAATTTCGTGCACGCCTCGAGGCAGCGAAGACGCGAGGATGATGGGTTCACTTCCCCATGCCACCAGTTCGTTGCTGCTGTTGAGCACCAGCCAGCGAGGTGTGTCATCGACCGCTGCGGTGTTGGGTTCGAGTATGACACGGACCGGCACATTGCTGCGCACCTCGGCGCGCGCCATCCAAACCTGCTGCGCGCGCTCGACCAGCGTTGGCGCGGCTCCATCGAGCTCCTGCAGACTGGGCCGCCAGTGTGACGAAAGTGCCAGCTGCGTGACAACACCAACATCAGCGCGCAGGGTGTGCTGCACGGTGGTTGACGCCCCCGGTGTAGACTGTGCGCCGCTTACCCGTGGCGACAGCGCGACGCCCACGACCGCCAGGAGCGCAATCGTGCGGGCAGCACGCGCCGTAGCTCGTGACAGGGCCGGCGGGCACACACCCGATCGCACGTGCCCACGAGCACGTGGCACTCGTGTCATTTGCCCAGGCGCAGAACGATGCTGATGTGTAGAGCACATGCCGATGCGTATCGGCATATGCCGTGCCGAAGTTGAGCGAGACCGGCGACGTGCTCGCTGTCATCACCCGCGCTGTGACAGCGCCTCGCTGGCTACGGTGCTGTGATGCTGAATGTCAGGGGAAGTGTGTAACCTCCCGGCGCATCGCTCTCGAAGTGCCACCAGATGCGGAAACACAACTGCTGTGTCAGGTCAGTCGTTGGGGCGCTGGTCTGCAGAATTACGCGCGGCGCGGCCTGCTGAGCGGCCTGCGCCAGCGTGCTCAGCGGCGACATGAGCACACCCGTGCACAGGTTGGGCGTGGTGGACACGCCGAGGTGAACATCGCTCGCCGCCTTGAGAGCTGGGCCGGTGAACTGCGGTGCATTGACCATCGTGACGGCAATGCTGCGACTGGCCGACACACGCAGCGTAGGACCCACAATGACCGCGCCGGTATCTGCGGCTGCCGAGAACGACTGTACATCCAGCGCTGATCCGCCGGCCAGATCGGTGTGGCTTCGACTGAGCGAGAGTTGCGCCTGCGGAATCAGCTGCAAGGTTGTCGTGATCGCAACGGTGCAAATACGTGTTTGTCTATTGCCGGGATGTTGCACTGTGCAGGCGACCTGCGCGTGCAGTGGCGGTGCGTACAGCATTACGAAGAGCACTGCAGCACATCGCATCAACACACGTAGCAGGGATGCGTTCACGGGGCCTTCACGGGACGCGAACCATCGTGAACTCACCGGAGACCAACGCCGCGCCAAAACCAGCGTCGTCCAGCCACGTGCCCGATACGCGATCCCCGTCTACACGTCCGATGTGTCGCACGATGGATCCATCGAGAGTTACCTCGAAGTCGAGCGTCGTGTCGGTGCGTCGACCGGCCACCACGCCGACGACACGCTCCACCTGACCAAGCACGTTTGCACGCCTGACATCGAGTGAGCCCTCAAAACGATCGCCACTGCGTCTGTTGACTACGAGGGTGCCCTCGATTGATACGACCGACGGCACGCGTTGCGCGCCGCCGTACTGCCAGCGTTCACTCTCGCCCTCTTCAAATGTGGTGGGTGTTACGCACGCACTGAACAATGCGAGCGCACTGCCCGCGACGACCACACTGGTCGCGCGGCGCCATGCGCACGCCAGACGATAGAAATCGACATATCTGAGCATCAACGTTGCCCTTCAGCAGCGGGTCGCTGCGCAGGCGGCGCGCGAAACATCCGCAAGCGTCGCGGTCCCATGGTCACGCGCATCACGCGTGGCTCACGGGATCCAGACAGGGTGAACGATGGCGCCTCGCCTTCAACCGAGAGCGGCTCCGCTGCTCCGGAACCATCGATTTCGAGCCGATACGTACCCGGCGGCAAGGCCTCGAACACGGCGCGTCCGTCGGCGAGCAGCAATGCGACGTGACGTCGGCCCGTGGCATCACGCGCACTCACCGTTACACCGGTCCACATGGTTGGCGTGCGGTTCAGCGTCGCATCCGCTGACAACTCCAGCCGCACCTCGACGGCACCCACGGGCACCACCGGAATGTCGAGTGCATCGCCATGTACGCCAGCCGATGTGCCGCGGGACAGTTGCGGCGCCAGCATGAGACCAAAGGGAAGCGAGCGTTCATCCAACTCGGGCACGCCGCCGGTCGCGCGTGTCAGGCGATACACGCCACCGCGGTCGGTGATGACCACCTCACCACCAACCCGCACGAGCACACCCGGCAGCCCGCGCTCTCCATGGTCGCGCACACCGTTGCCGTTCTGATCCTCAAACACCACACCAGTGCCCCGTCCACCGCGAAGGAAGCCCGGTGTACCAAACGACCGTTCAATACGCAACGCGGTGATCCATCCGCTGTTTCCACCAAACGTCACGAATGGATTGCGCTCCGTATCAAGACGCAGATACGTGGACATCGGCAGCACCGCCGAGAGTCCGGCACGCTGCGTGTAGATGACGTTCCCCGTGGACAGGCTGGTGAGCCGACCGATCGCGGCGGACGCATGCACCCGATTCTGCAACAACGGGACAGCCAGTCGCTCAGCGCGCAGCACGAGATCATGCTGGCCATCCGAGAGCGCCGCTCCACCAGTACTACGTTGCAGCGACGAGTACACATCGAACGTGCCGTACGCCACCGGCCACACGAGTTGTCCCGTCCAGTTGATCTGGGCCTCGTGCAAACGGGTGTCCTCCGCACCGGCGAACATGAGCGCGCGCTGTGACCGCGTGTACGTCGCCGTCGTGGTCGCAGTGATGGCGTGAATGCGCGTGGCGCTGAACAACCCCAGCACCTGCGACATCGTCGACAGCCGTGCCGTTGCATCGCCACTCTCAGAGCTGCCGACGCGCGCTTCAAGGCCAAGGCTGCTGTTGCGTCCAATCGTCCACTGCGGCATGACGGCGATACCTTGTGTGTGCTGGCGCGTGCCGCGTCGAAGCGGATCGATTGGCTCGGAGGTTGAACGAGCGTCTCCGCTGCGCGCATCGCCGTCCGCAGCGTAGAAGCCCACGTATCCGATACGTGTGCCGCCGAGCCGCTGACCGCCCGTCATCGTGACATCGGTCTGGGCACGCGCGAATGCGCGGCTGCCGCCTGGTGCGTGCGACGCGCGAAACCGCCAGTCGCTCGCCGCGCTCCGATGCCCAAGTTCAGCTGCACCGCC
Source organism: Gemmatimonadaceae bacterium (assembly GCA_041742675.1). Taxonomy (GTDB): domain Bacteria; phylum Gemmatimonadota; class Gemmatimonadetes; order Gemmatimonadales; family Gemmatimonadaceae; genus JAABRT01. The sequence continues at coordinate 20,701 of JBGTOG010000262.1, forward strand.
AAGCGCCGCGCCGTCGGCCCAGCGGCGCCAGGCCAGTTCACCGCGCGCCGCCATC
>JBGTOG010000269.1:0-2942 GCA_041742675.1 Gemmatimonadaceae bacterium
TTCGCCGAGGTGGCGCGACGCGAGCGGGTGCGGGATTCTGGTGACGACATGGTGTGCGAGAGTGAACGACAGCGAGGCCTTCACTCTTGCGACGATGGGGAGGTCAGGGGGTCACGGCTTACGGCTCGTCGACCAGCGGATCGATGATCTCGACAAAGGGAAAGCGCGCAAAATCCGTATCTCGTGTACAGATGCGCCGTATTCCGTGCTCACGCATGAGCACTGCGGTCTCCGCGTCGTGCCACAGGTTGCCCGATATGATCGGCACCTCCGACATCACTTCGTGCAGAACCGCCGCGTGTCGATCGGTGGGCACGAGCATGGCCAATCCCGGTGACTGCTGCAGCGCGCCGAGGAACTCTCCCGCAGATTGACTGGTCCACGGCTGGCGAAGTACGCGCGGATGCGTGACGACACGCAGGAATTCGTAGCAGTTGCCCCAGGTGAGATACCAAGCCCCTTGTTGCGCGCGCCATTTCTCGAGCAACGCTCGGCAACGCGGATGTTCGGGGGCGCTCACATCGGCGGCATACACGAGTACGTTCGTGTCGACGACGAACATCTATTTTCTGTCCGCGTGCGCTTCCATGACGCGGTACAGCGCATCGCGATCGGCGACGTCCACCAGCGCGCCGCCAGAATCGAACGTTGGCAGGGGCGCCAGCTCCGTCACGTCGGATCGGCGACGCAGCAGCTGTCGAAGCGCGGTCTCGACGAGTTCGGACATGGTGCGTCCGGTGCGTGCCGACTCACGCCGCAAGCTGGCCATGACGGCATCGTCAATGTTGAGCGTGGTCTTCATATGGATAACCATACACGGCATATGGGTGTACGTCAACAAGCGTTTCACGCATCAAACGCGGGCGTGACATCCGATTTACGAGCCGCCCTACTTCATCTGACGCATGGATAGCGACCGCTGCGCAGCGCTTTGCGCATTCATCGTTTTATCCCGAGGAGTCGGAACTGAACTCGTTGTACAACTATGGCCTGATGGCTGTCGCGATCGGCGTGGTGCTGGGCCCGAGGTTCACCGTGGTTCCGTCCGTGTCGATGCTCGTTGGACAGGAAGGTGCGACGCGGACGTTGGGGCTGGCGCTCACGATGTCTCTGATGCCGGGGCGGTTATAGTGGGGCGAGGTTTCGTCGGCAGCTTCTCCGAGCGGTGCGTCTTCAGCCGCGTTGGCGGCGACGTCGGCGAGCGAGTGCGAGACCGCACAGTGCCGTGCTAAGAAGCAGCAGCGATCCTGGCTCAGGTACGGCGGCGTAGCGCAACCCTGAGCTCCAAGTCGCTTGCACGGCATCGCTGATGTCGTTGCGGTCGGCGTCGAGATAGGAAATGCCTTGGATGTACGCGGTGCTCAGAAAGTCAGCGACGGCGAAGCCGGACCACGCGTCGCCTGCAGCGATGTCCAATGGCCGCGAGATTGTGCTCACAGCGCTAAAGCGAAACTCGAAGCCAGTGACCTCGGCAACTATGGGGATGTCAATAGAGCGGGTGGCGGAGTTTGCGAACCCCTGGGTAGTCGTATTCGCCAACTGCGTGAGAAACGCGCTGGCGGTACTTGTCCCAGTCCTGCTCACTACAAAGGCTCCATACGAACATCGACTGAATAACTGCCCGGCTGGACGCTCGTAGTCAAAGCACACTGGATCGGAGCTGGAGATCATGCCATCGTACGCCAGGTCAAATCGCAAGAATGCCGGCAGTGCGCCTGGCGCGAACGTCACTGCGTCATTGTAGCCACTTATGGCAAATGCGAAATAGTGGTCCGCCACGCCATTGTCGACGCTGAGCGTAGACCGTGACCTGAGCGGCCCGCCGAACGGGGAGCTTGTTTCCGACGTCATCGTAGCTACGCCGGCAGCAAGGGAGGCCACCCCGTCGACCAAATCGCACGGAGCAATGATGGATGTCGGGCTCACCGGTCCGATTAAACAGCGAGCGAGGGTGTTGGCGCTTTCAGAAGTACGCTCCATCATGCTTTGCGTAAGTGTTGCTTGCTGCGCCGATATCGTTCGAGCGCCCCCTCCGAAAGTGGTAGCGGCGGTGCACACACAGAGAGCCAACCGGACTCGATTCGACATCGAAATTCCTCAAATTTGGTAAGAGGCTAACCTCTAAGCGTCTAACCTCGCTTTCACCACCCGAAAGTACGGCTAGACGAACCAAAATGCACTCGGCAGCCTCAACTTTAGGAGCAGCTGGATCGCGGAGGCGGGTGCGCCGCCAGGAAATACGATTCCCTGGACGCCCAATGGACCTGCCTCACTTCACCACCATCACATTATCCGTCGAGTTACGGTCAATGTAAAAGTTGTACGGATCAATTCCCGCGTGCGTAGGTCGCGTGTCTGTCACGAACTTCAGCACGTGCTTTCCTGCAGTGATCGCCCGACGCTCGAACAAGAGCACGTTCGAGGAATCGAATGCCGCAATACCCGGCTGCGCAGAAAAGAGACCGACCTCAATACGCTCAGTGAATGGCACCTCATGCGCGCCTCCGAGACTGTCCACGTACAGTTTGCGCGCGTCAACCTGCACCGTGACATCCCATTTCCCGTCGGCGCGCCGCACCGCCACGGGCTCGATCACCTTCATGTCGTACAAGACGACGCGCTCGAACAGATCAGTAATCAACTCCTGCTCCTCATGCGTGGTCGCTTCCGCACGCAGCAGCGCGATCAGATCGAGTGAGCGCGGATACGGTGCCCCCTTGAACTTGTAGCGCTCCAGCAGATTGCGAAGCGTGCGGTTCACTGCATCCTCGCCGAGCCGCTTCTGCAGGAGGTACATTGCGAGCGCACCCTTCTGGTAAATCACCCAGTTCTGTCCATCAGCGCGGGCAAGCGTGGGCTCGTTGGCCGGTGCAGTCGCGCGCCAGGCGAGATACTTGTCGAGTTCGTACTTCAGGTGACGGCGGATCTGGTCTTCACCGTGC
>JBGTOG010000270.1:0-6400 GCA_041742675.1 Gemmatimonadaceae bacterium
CGGCCCCCCAGGCCCGACACCGCCCCCGACCAACCCGCAGGCGCGGCCGGTGGATCGCGCCAATGCGCCGTACGTGCGCGAGACGCCTCCAACTGACCCGATGATCCAGCGGATCTTCGAGGAGGGCATGCAGCGCTCCCAGGTCATGGCCATCGGGCAGGTCCTGCTCGACTCCATCGGCCCCCGGCTCACCGGGTCCACCGACGCCGACCGCGCCCAAGCGTACATGCTCGCTACCTTTACCAAGTGGGGCATTCCGGCGCGCATCGAGAACTACGGCACCTGGACCCACTGGAAAAACGGCGGCGCCTTCGCCCAGCTGATGTTCCCCCGTGTGCGCGGGCTTGAGGTCAGCGCGATGGGATGGACGCCCGGCACGAACGGACAGTGGGTGGAGGGCGACGTGGTCGTAATTCCCGATGACGTCAGCACCCCTAAGCAGTTCGCCGCGTGGGTTCCGTCCGCGCAGGGCAAGTTCGTGCTGCTCAATGCGCCGCAGCTCTCCTGCCGGATGCCGTCACAGTGGGCGGAGTTCGGCACGGTCGAGTCGCGCGACCGGCTGCGTCAGGAGCAGAGCGCGTTGAGCGCGTCGTACAGCCAGCGCGTGCTGGCCGGCGGTGGCCCGCGCGCCATCCAGGGTCGACTGAAGGAGGCCGGTGCACTCGGCGCGTTGACCACCAACTTCTCGCAGTATCCGGGCGTCAACAAGGTGTTCGGTTCGCCGGCCCAGCAGATCCCCACGATCGACGTAGGCTGCGAGGACATGGGTCTGCTCTATCGCCTTGCGTCGAACAACCAGGGGCCGAAGATCCGCCTCATGGTGGACGCCGAGAAGGGCCCCGAGCGTCCCGTGGGCAACGTGATCGCTGAGATCAAGGGCTCCACGCTCCCGAACGAGTACGTCGTGCTCTCCTCGCACTTCGATTCGTTCACCGGTGGATCGGGTGCCACGGACAACGGCACCGGCTCGCTGACGATGATCGAAGCGATGCGCATCCTCAAGACGGTGTACCCAAACCCGAAGCGCACCATCGTGATCGGCCTGTGGAACTCCGAGGAGCAGGGGCTCAACGGGTCCAAGGCATACGCCGAAATGCACCCGGAAGTCCTGGCGGGCATGCAGATGCTGTTCAACCAGGACAACGGCACGGGTCGCATCTCGTCAATCAGCCCGGGACCGTTCGTGCAGGCGGGCGCGTTCCTGTCTCGCTATCTAGGCGAGATGCCCGCTGAGGTCACGCAGTGGATTCGACTGGGCGGCAACTCGCCATTTGGCGGCATCGGCGGCACGGACCACACCACATTCGTGTGCCACAAGGCGCCTGGCATCGGGACCGGTGCGCTGAGCTGGGACTACAGCAACACGACGTGGCACACCAACCGTGACACGTATGACAAGATCGTGGCCGAGGACCTGCGCAACAACGCGACGTTGATCGCGATGCTGGCGTACATGGCGTCAGAAGATCCGCAGCGGCTACCGCGCGATCTCGTTCCGATGACGAACGGGCCGGACGGGCAGCCACGACCGTGGCCCACCTGCCCGGGGCCGACCAAGAGCGCCTCGCAGTCGTCGCGCTGATGCGCTAGGTGATGGGCTGATGGGCTGATGGGCTGATGCGCGTCGCGGTATTCCGATGCGCGGCGTGCAGCTGCCCCAACGACGGGGGTGACGTGCTTCGGCATGTCATCCCCGTTGCGCGTCAGTCAATGAGAACGATCTGCGCCGTACAGTTCGCCTGCGGCGGCACGCAGTGTAGCGACCGCGAGTGAGGCTCGCGCGGAGTGAGCGCTGCGGCACTGCGCTCGCAGCAATCAGTCACAATCGGGAACCAAACGGCCATACGCGCACTAGGCCTTAGTTGACCTACTCACTGCCTAACACCGCTACTTATGACTGTTGATGCGCTTCTCTCGGCTGAGCGCGCCACGCTCGCGACACGATTTCAATCGGTGCGATCGGCTACCGAGGCGCTCTGCGCGCCACTCGTGACGGAAGACTATGTCGTGTCCAGCATGCCTGATGTGAGCCCCACCAAGTGGCATCTCGCGCACACGAGCTGGTTCTTCGAGACGTTTTTGCTCGCGCCACACGTCCCCGAGTACACGACGCTCAATCCGCGATACGCGTTTCTCTTCAACTCCTACTACGTGCAGGCGGGCGAGCGACACTGTCGCGCGCAGCGTGGACTGGTGACGCGGCCCACTGTTGAGGAGGTGTATGCGTACCGCGCGCATATCGATGATGCGGTACTGGCACTCTGCGACCGCATCAACGACGATCCATTACATCCCGCCTGGAACGTGATAGAACTCGGTCTGCACCACGAACAACAGCATCAGGAGCTGTTGCTCACTGACATCAAGCACGTGTTCTGGACAAATCCGATGCGACCGGCGTACCACCCGCAGCCGCTGCAGCCGTCTGCCGAGGTGCGTCAGGGCTGGCATGCAATTGACGAAGGGCTGTACCACATTGGTCACGAAGGCGACGCGTTTGCATTTGACAACGAGAGCCCGCGCCATCAGGTGTACGTCCACAACGCACGACTGGCGCATCGCCTGGTGACAAACGCTGAGTATGCGGCCTTCATCGCCGCCGGTGGATATCGACAGCCTGCGCTGTGGCTGAGTGCCGGCTGGAGTACTGTGCAGGAGCAGCGTTGGCAGGCCCCACTCTACTGGGAGCAGCAGCAGGGCGAGTGGCACGAGTTCACGCTGGCCGGCGACGAACCCATCGTTCCGCACGCGCCGGTCACTCACCTGAGCTTCTTCGAGGCCGATGCGTTTGCCCGCTGGGCTGGCTGCCGGCTGCCAACCGAAGCGGAGTGGGAGCTGGCCGCCACCGCCTTCCCGGTTGAAGGGCGCTTTGTTGAACACGGTGTGCATCATCCGATGAGCGACGCCACGCCAGGCATGCAGCAGCTCTATGGCGACGCGTGGCAGTGGACACAGAGTCCCTACATCGGCTATCCAGGCTTTCGACCCGCCGAAGGCGCCATCGGCGAATACAACGGCAAGTTCATGAGTGATCAGTGGGTGTTGCGCGGTGCCTCGTGCGCGACACCCCGAAGCCACGCGCGTCGCACCTACCGAAACTTTTTTCCGAGCGATTCACGGTGGCAGTTCACCGGTCTGCGCCTGGCGGCGGACGCATGACATCACCCCGCCTGCAACGCGAGCTTCGTGGTCGCGCGAGCACGTGGTCCCCGGCACTGTACAACACCGTGCTGGGTGGCCTTTCCGCCGATGCAAAATCGCTGCCGGCGGCGCTGTTCTATGATGCGAAGGGCGCAGAACTCTTTGAACGCATTTGCGAGTTGCCGGAGTACTACCCCACGCGCACGGAGCTGTCGATCCTTGCGGACTGCGCGCCGACACTTGCAGAGCAGATCGGTACGAATGCGGCGCTCATTGAGTACGGCAGTGGCGCCGGAATCAAAGTACGTTTGCTGCTCGACGAACTGGAAGGCGCGAGCGTGTACGTGCCCGTGGACGTCTCGCAGGAACAACTCATGCAGGTCGCCGCCGAACGCGCGCGCCAGTATCCAACGCTCCGTGTGATTCCTGTGTGTGCTGACTACACGCAGCCGCTCGACTTGCCACAGCTTCCCGCTGGTGTGCGTCGCATAGGCTTTTTCCCCGGCTCCACGATTGGCAACTTTCATCCTGCTGAGGCCGCGGCATTCTTGCGTCGCGTGCGGCACACGGTGGGCTCGAACGGCGGCATGATTCTTGGTGTGGATCGTCGCAAGGATCCACGATTATTGCACGAGGCGTACAATGACGCTGCCGGAGTAACAGCGGCGTTCAACATGAACCTGTTGACCCGCCTGAACCGCGAACTCGACGCCAGGTTCGATCTATTACAGTTTCGCCACGTCGCGTTCTTTGATGACGCGACCAGTCGCATTGAGATGCACCTCGAATCGCGTGTTGCTCAAACGGTCCGTGTGGCCGACACCACGATCGAGTTTGCCGCCGGCGAAACCATACATACGGAAAGCTCCTACAAGTACGACGAAGCACGACTGCGCAACCTGGTCGACAGTGGCGGGTTCGCCATCGAGTCACTTTATACGGACGAACATGACTGGTTCTGGATCGCGTGGCTGCGGCCGATCTGATCGGCCACGCTGTCGCGCCCATACATTCTTGTTGCTCACACTCTTGAGGTTTGCATGAAAGCCGTCTGGAACGGAGAAGTAATCGCCGAGAGCGATGATACGGTGCAGGTGGAGGGGAATCATTATTTCCCTGACCATGCGCTCAAGCGCGAGTTCGTACGCCAGAGTGAGCACCGTACCAGCTGCCCGTGGAAAGGCACCGCGCACTACTACACACTGCACGTGAACGGCGCCGACAACCAGAATGCGGTGTGGTACTATCCCACGCCGAAAGCGGGCGCCGAACAGGTCGCCGGGCGTGTCGCGTTCTGGAAGGGCGTGCAGGTCAGCGCGTGACAACCTCGCGCGAGGTGCGGCGTGCTGATGCGGTGATCATTGGCACCGGACAGGCCGCGCCCGCGCTGGCTACCGCCCTCGCACAGCATGGTGAGCACGTCGTAGTGTTCGAAGGCGGATCGATTGGCGGGAGTTGTGTCAATGTGGGCTGCACACCAACCAAGACGCTGCGCAAGAGTGCGCGTGTTGCGCACATGGTAGCGCGCGCATCGGAGTTTGGCGTTCACGTTGGTGACGTACGCGTTGATTTCGCCGCGGCCATGGAGCGCGTGGAATCGATTGTCAGCGCGTCGCGTGCCGGACTCACGCGCTGGATGGAATCCGCTGATGGGGTGTCGATCGTTCAGGAGTGGGCGAGCTTCGCAGGCCGCGAGGAGGACGGCTTTGTGTTGCAGAGCGACACCATGAAAGTTGTCGCGCCTCGGGTGTATCTGAATACGGGCACACGACCGCGCATTCCTTCCATTCCCGGACTCGCAGACGCGCCTTACCTCACCAATGAATCCGTGCTGGCGCTCCGTGAGCGGCCGGAACATCTGGTCATCCTCGGTGGCAGCTACATCGCATTGGAGATCGGGCAGATGTTCCGACGATTCGGCAGCGCCGTCACCATCATCGAGCGCGCCGAGCGCATTGCGTCCCGCGAGGACCCCGAGATCAGCGCTGAGATCGCTCGCTTCCTCGAAGCCGAAGACGTCGCCGTACGCACGTCGACGTCGATCGACCGGATCGAGGCCGTGCCGGGAGGGGTCCGCGTCCAGACCGCGAGCACCGGTGCTGTGACCGGCTCGCACCTGCTCGTCGCGATCGGGCGGACTCCGAACACCGACACCCTCAACCTCGACGCGGTCGGCCTCACCACGGACGATCGTGGGTACATCCACACCGACGGCTCATTGAAGACTGCTGTCGAGGGCATCTGGGCGGTTGGCGACATCAATGCCCGCGGCGCGTTCACGCACACGTCGTACCAGGACTACGAGATCGTCGTCGACAATCTCACGGGCGGCTCCCGCACCGCGGACGGTCGCATCCCGACCTACGCGATGTTCACCGACCCGCCGCTCGGCCGCGTCGGCATGACGGAGAGGGAGGCGAAGGAGTCAGGCCGACGGGTCCTGAAGGCGACGTTGCCGATGCACGAACTGACCCGGGCCCAGCTCGATGGCGAGACGGACGGGCTCATCATCTTGCTCGTCGACGCCGACACCGAGCGATTCCTCGGTGGGGCGACGCTCGGCATCACCGGTGACGAGATCATCCAGGTCGTGAGCGCCCTGATGCATGCCGATGCCCGGTGCCGCGTTCTCGCCGAGATGCTGCCGATCCACCCGACGGTCGCGGAGTTCTTCCCGACGATCCTCGGGAAGCTCGCCCCGCTCGACTGACTGCTCGCGACCGCGGGAGAGCGACCGCGCGACCATCAACGGTTGTTGGCTCTTGGGCGGGAGGGCGACGCGTTATCTGTGAGTTATGAGAGCGGTTATCTGCCTGTTATCTGCACTGTCCGCTCACACTTCCGGCGGCCTTCCGTCTTGACCGGTATAGAACGCCGTGTTACGCGTTCTCGCATCCCGACCAACTCTCGAGCGATTTGCGGGCGCGGATCCTCGCGGCCGCCGACAAACTGGGGTACATCGGACCCGACCCGGCGGGACGCGCGCTGGCCCGAGGCACATCGGGCGCAGTTGGGGTGCTCCTCACCGATTCGTTGCACGAGGCCTTCACCGATGAGGTCGCGACGACGTTTCTCGCCGCGATCGTCGACGAGCTCGCCCCGACCGGGTTCGCGCTCACGTTGCTCACATCGAGCGACCGCGACGACGTGGTGCCGGCGCGCGACGTAGCCCTTGACGGCGCGCTGATCTACTCGTGCCGGCCGGAGTCGGCCGCTCGCGACTGGCTGATCCGCCGGCGCCTGCCGCTGGTGTTCGTCG
>JBGTOG010000273.1:0-11137 GCA_041742675.1 Gemmatimonadaceae bacterium
TTCGGGCTTTTGCGGCACGCCATCGCGCGGCCACTGCGCGAGCGCCGCAAGAAAGGCGTCGCCGAGCGCGTCTTCGGCGGCGGCGAGATCGCGGGAGCGGGCCGCGAGGTAGGCGACGAGACGTCCGTACGAATTGCGCGCGACCAGCTGGACGGTCTGCACGGTGTCCGTCATGGTGCGACCCGCTCCGGCACGATTCCCGGCCGACGACTTACTGCATCGTCAGAATCGGGCGAATCTCGACGACCGTGCCGCTGTCGACGCCCGGAACCTTCGCTGCCCACTCAAGCACCGGATCGATGCTCGGCACCTCGAGAATGAAGTAGCCTGCGAGCTGCTCCTTGGCGTCGGCGAACGGACCATCCTGCACGACGCGCTTGCCGTTCGTGATTCGTACCGTCGTCGCCGTCGTTTTGTCCTGGAGCGCGTGTCCTTCGATCATCAGACCGCTTTCGGCTATCGACTTCGCAAAGGCGCCCCACGCCGCCCAGTATGCCGGCGCGTCGGCTGTTTTGCGCTGCTGAATGTGGTGCTCCGGCTCGGCGAACAGCATCATGTACTTCATTGGAAACCTCGGTGCAAAAATGTCTGCGGGTTCGGCCCGATGCCTCACCCGTGACTATGTCGGGCGAGGCGTTGCGATTCCGACACGCGGCGGCATATCGGGAGCATCCCCGAACGTTGGGTTGTGCTGCGGACACTCCATAAAACGCGGCGGCGCAGCCGCCGCTTCCATGCCGTGTCCGTCTGCACCAATCGTGGTTATGCGACCGCGTACGGGCGCACAAGCTCTCGGAGAAACTCGGGTGCGAAGTCTGCGCCGTTTGGCCAGGCGATCGTACGAATTTCCGGATCGACCGCTACCTGTGCGAACACGGCCGGGTCGCGAAGGGGTTCGAAGATGAGTCCGTCGAGTTCGTCGGCCAGATCCACCTCGCCGCTCGTGCCGTCGCTAAACGCGAGCCAGAGGCGGAACGCGGCAATCGGTCGGACCTCCACAACATGTAGCATGATGGCTTCTCTCTGTGTCGGGTCTACTCGAGTGGCGCGATCGGAAGCAATGGTTCTCGGGCGCGAGCGCGTTCCCAGTTCTGCATGAGTTCAGACGCGTGCAACTCGCGCCACTCCAGTACGTGAACAAGTGCTCGTCAACGTGTCGTCAGGCTTCTCGAACGAAGGGGCTCATCTGCATCTCCACGCCGAGCGCACGCAGCAGTTTCAGCACCGTGTCGTATCGCGGTTTGGCTCCAGGGGCCAGTGCCTTGTAGAGACTTTCGCGTCCGAGTCCCGCATCCTTGGCGAGTTGTGCCATACCGCGTGCCTTCGCCACGTCACCGATCGCTTGTAGAAAGAGGTCGGGATGCTCGCTCGCCAGCGCGACGTTGAGGTATTCGGCGATGACTTCCTCGCTATCGAGATAGTCAGCGGCTTCGAACGGGATCGGTTTCTTCACGGTTCGTCCTCCACGCGGGTGCGCAACCGCTTCGCCTTGCTGAAGACGCCCATGGAGCAATGTATCCGAATGGATACATTGCGTCAAGCGCGGAAACCCGCGCTGGCCTAGCGTACCCAATCATAAATGCTGACGATGACCTTGGCCGCCACTGAGATGAACAGGAAGAAGAAGAGCCACTCCGCCTTGCGCGGGGTCCAGCCGTGTCGAGTGAACCCCTGCCAGTACAGTCGACTGGCCACCAGTCCGAGGGTACAGGCCGGAATGAAGACCGGGAAAAAGCAGAACGCCGCGTAGCCCATCCCGGCATAACCGCCCTCGATGAGGGCCCACGTCATGAAAATGCCGTCCGCAACATAGGCGACCGAGAGGCCGATCGCCCATCGGTACATTCCCCTTCGCTCTGCCTCCATCTCGTTCGTCATGACCTTCACTCCCGTCGTCAGAGTACCGTCGCTTGCTCTTCGATTCGCATGCATCACAACGTCTGATCGCCGGTCGACAGAATCTGTACCATCTCCAGCAGTGATACGGCCGTGATGCCTTGCCCCATCGGCCATCGACCGTCGCCGCCGTGCACGACGTATGCGTGGACCGGGCTGAGGTCGTCGCACGCCACTCGCAGCCCGGCGGACACGCTCGGCGCCGACGAGCGCTTGATCTCGATCACCATCTCGACCGTGCCGCCCTTCTCGAAGACGAGGTCGGCTTCGGCACCTGCCGCCGTGCGGAAGAACATCGCCTGCCGCTGCGGACCGGCGGCGGCGATCAGCTGCTCGATGACGAAGCCCTCCCAACTGGCCCCCACCACCGGATGGCCGAGCACATCGTCCAGCGTGCCGAGCCCAAGCAGGGCATGCAGCACACCGCTGTCGCGTACATACTCCGTCGGCGTCCGCACAAGACGTTTCGCAAGGTTGCCACTCCACGGTGGCAGCAGGCGCACCAGAAGCAGGTCAACGAGCAAATCGATGTAGGCGCTGATGGTCGGCGCACTGACCTCATAGGTGGCCCTTCCCTCCCATTCGGCGGCCAGCGCATGAGCGAGCGTCGTCTTGCCTACCTGACGCGGTCCGAAGAGGACCACCGTAGGGATCGCGCGCAAGCGTTGTCGCACAAGCTCGTGGAGAGCACGCTGAATCAACATGCACATCTAAAGTCTACCTTTCGATTTGCAGGGTTCTTTCAGTGTCCCCACGTCAACGGCGAAGCCGCCGCACATCGCGTACACCATACGTCGAGTCCCACTCCAGCTTGCCGAATAGCTCCGCAACGCGTCGCTGCTCGCGCCGAGCGATGAACTCCTGCAGCCCGCGCGTGACCGCCGCGTGCGTGCACGTGGCTACCGGAACCGCGCCGGCGTTATGCACTCGCGCGCCTGCGTGGGCGAAAAGGACGACGCTCTTCGGCGATTCGCTCGGCGAGATAGACCTTGAGCAGGCTTTGATAGGGCACATCTTTTTCGTTCGCGAGCACGCGCAGCTCTTCGAGCATCGCCTGCGGCAGACGTAGCGAGATCGTCGCTGTCGACGGCCGCAGCTTGGCGAAGCGCACGGGTTGCGCCTTGCTCAAGTCGAGATACTCGGCCGCGTCGTGAGACATCCAAAACGCGCCCGCCTCCTCGTCGGAGCGGAACTCCGGGATCGCTTTGAGCTTCTTAGCGGGCTTGGACATAGCGGCGACGCTCCAGGCGACTCATGTCGCGGACGGAAATGATACGGATGAGTTGACGACGAACGGTGAAGGCGGCGGTGAGCAATCGACCCGAGCCGGTGGGCCCGAGGATGAGGAAGCGACGCTCGTCGCCAGAATGCTTCTCATCCTCGAGAAGCACGAGGGGCGCAACGAAGAACAGCTCCTCGGTCTCGCCCTGACTGACGCCATGGCGGAGGACATTCTTCTCGGCATTCCCGGCGTCCCACTCAAAGCCTTCGACGTCGGCGAGAAACGCGGCGAGATCGAGCATCATTTGAGTATATGTGAGTCATATACAAATCGCAAGCTCGCGTTGCCCCACTGCGGCGGGAGCCGCCGCGGCTCGCTCTTTTGGTTTGCTGGAGTCGTATTTTTTCGACGCAGCTTGTCTTGGACGCGATTCTCGGGGGCAGTCGTTGCCGCGATGACGCGTTGCGGTGTCGCGTTCGCCGTCGATGCCGTGTTCGCGTACAATTTCCATCGAAAACCGCAGCTATCGGGCCACGCGAGCACGCAACGCAGAATCAACCACTGCACACTTGGCGTGCGCCGTACACAAGGTGCCGACCGACACTCCCGTTGAGTCAAGACGCGCGAACAGGGCCTTCATGCTCGCGTGACTGCGTTCGACATCATCGGAGTAGATGCGCAGCGCGCCACGAAAGCCGGAGACGGGGCTGTAGTTCACCGCGTCACCTGCGAAGAGCGTGTTGCGAAACAGGTACACGGTGCTGCCGCGTGTGTGACCGGGCACTGCGTACGCATACACCGTGTCGCTCCCGAACACAAACGCGGTGTCGCCGCCAAGCGCCAGAATGGTGACGTCTGATGATGACGGTCGGCGCGTGCTGTTCACTGACTCGGCGACACGAGGTGCGAACCCCGCGTACGACGAATCCCCGACAAAATGCGGCACCTCATCGCGCCCCATGACAAACGTGGCGTGCGACACGCTCGGCCACGCCCCGATGTGATCGCGGTGGGCGTGCGTGAGAAACGCAAATCGCACGTCCGATGTGTCGGCGCCAATCGTTGCCAGTACCGCACGAAGTCCGCTTGACGCTCTTCCCCATCCGAGATCGATCACGAAGACGCCGCTGTCAGTACGCGCCGCAAAGATCATGCTTGTCCATGGGCCCGCGGTCGTATTGGCGGCGGCCGTTGGCGGCGGCGGCACAAGGTTCAGACCGTGTGTGCAGGCAGCGACGAGTGTGATTGTCGCACACAGACCCGCGACCCATGCCGTGCGTACGGCGACGCGACGTGCGTCGCAGCTCCGGTTGAATGGTGCTCGCACTGGCTGACGGTCGGTCTGGATGAGCTGCATCTCATTTGCTCGCCTGTCAGCTGCAACGTTCGTTCGGCGGCGCTACGCCAGCATCAGCCGACGACCCTTCGGCTCGGGTACCGCACGGCCATCCTCTCGCGCCGTCTCGATCCACAGCGCAATCGCCTCCTGCGCCTGCGCCACCGCTTCCGCTGGCGTCGCTCCGTGTGCCATGCACCCGGGCAGCTCAGGTACGTCGGCCACGAAGACCGTGTCCTCTGCGCTCCAGTAGACGATCAGTTCGTACTTGTAGGCGTTCATTCGTCGTCCCCCTCGATCGTGGTCAGCCCATAGCGCACCAGCACGGCGCGAACCTGTCTGGCTTGGTACACCTTCGCCTTGTCGCCGTCGCGCTACAAGTTGACGAGCTCCTCAACGCCGGCCCGACGGAACACGTGGTGACTACCGCGCGTGCGCTCCTGGAAGCCAAGGCGCCGCAACAGCGCGCAAATCGCCTCGAAGCCGACGTTCGCATCGGCACGACCGCCGAGCAGCTGCGCGAGCAGCTTGTCATGGCGTCCCATGGCTGCAACTTACCCGAGGGGCCGACGTCCGGCCACGAGCGGGAGCGCCCGGAGGGTGGGGCCGCAAAGCTCGCGCGCGCGACTGTGGCTTGAGCCGCCGAACGTTGAGCTAAGCTGCGAGCGAACCGACAAAATGCGAGCGCAGCGAGCTTCAATAGCTCGCTCGTCAGCTTCAGCGCACGTTATGCAGCTACGTCGACCATGGTCGCGTAGGCGTGTGGCTCCGGTGCTGGCATCCCTTCGGCACGCATTCCTTCCAAGTGGAATGCGATGGCCTCCTGCATGAGACCTTCAACCTCCGCTCGCGTGGCCGCGGTCGCGACGCACCCTGGCACATCGGGGGCGTACGCGGAGTACCCCGTATCGGTATGCTCCACAATGATAAGCACCTTCATGACTTCAGCCCCGCTTGCTTGAGGATGCTGTTCAGCGTGCCGGGCGCAAGATCGTCGTTTGGCTGACCAGCAACCGTGACGAGCCCAGGCTTGCTCCCATGCTTGTACTGCTGGTGGCTCCCGCGCGTTCGTACCAGGATCCAACCATCATCCGCCAGCAGGCGGAGCACGTCGCGAACCTCCATGGAGGAAAGATCGGCCCGATACGCTCGGCGTGCAAGACGAAAGTTACGGCAGTGCGTAGCCGGCGACGAAACGAACAGTGAGCGCCAAGGCCGTTAGTCCGGCCAACAAGCATTGCATATCGATCTTGTCGGCAGACAGCGGTGCGCTGCGAGCACCCTCAGAAATACGAAAGCGCTGGATTCTCACCTCCATCCGGGCGCACCTCTCCCTCTCGTTTTCCGGCTCTCCTGCTCAATTCTCGGGTCTGTGGTCGTCGCCACGCCGCCCGGAATCCCTAACGAGGCATCCACCCCCATTGCTGCAATGCGCGCGTGATCCCGTCGCGCAGCAGGCGCTGGCCGGGCGGGTAGTAGAATCCAAAGAAGTGCCCTCCGCCCGGCACTTCCACAAAGTCAGCGCGGTTACCCGCGGCCTGAAGCATCCTGGCGAAGCGATCGGCATCGGCAAACGCGCAGTACTCGTCATCGGACGCCTGAACGATGAGCATCGGCGGCAGACCGCTCGAGACGTGACTCATGGGTGAGGGCTGAATCGCGCTGCCGTGACGTGCGATCATCTTGCGTGTGTACGCATCTTCGGCGGGGTTCGGACACGCACCGGTGACGATGACGCCCGCTGGGAATCGTCGCGATGTCACCGTGGGCGACGTCGCCGCCGCACCGGTTGTCATATCGACAGCCATCGTCGCCAGTTGCAGCGCGAGCAGTGACCCCGAGGAGAACCCCGCGACGCCGATTCGCGCGGTGTCAATGCCAAACGCGGCGCCTGAGCGCAGGGCCCATTGGTACGCGCGCGCGGCATCGCTCAAGGCGTCCGCGTCGTTGTCGAATCGCGCGCCTGTTCGGAACTCGATCGCGAGTACCGTTACGCCGCGCTGTCGTAGCGCGGAGATGACAAACGATGCTTGCTGCAGACGGGCGACTTCGGTAGCTCGCTGCGCTCGCACTTGATAGGATCGCCCGCTGCAGAAGCCTGCGTTACACGTCTCCGAACTGCCTATGGACGAAGCCTCGGTGCAGTCTGTGAATTCGTATTGGGCGACCATGTTCGATTGCCGGGTCGATGAGCTACGACCGACCCACGGTCGCGCGTTCCCGCACGCGGGTTTGAGCGGATACGACGGTGTCTACGCCATGATGTTCGATGACGCGGCGCCCATCGTGTCGGTACCCCCTGACCTACTGGCGCGTGCCGAAGACGTCGCGCGCGTCTGGCCGACCCGCAGCATTCGCAACACAACGCAGTTGACGGACCTGCTTGCCGGCCGAGCTGGCCAAGTGATTGGACCCGCCGCGCTGCTGTACGCCGATGCAGCGACGCTGCGCCCGGCTTCATCAGCGCACACCGTACGACGACTGTCGGGCGATGCTGACGCCGATCACCGACACCTGCGCGTTTTGCGTGACTCTTGCTCCGCGATCGAATGGGAAACTGGGGGCAGCGACCTGGATCATGACGTCCTGTTCGGCATCTTTGTCGAGTCGTCGCTCGCCGCCGTCGCGGGCTATGAAGTGTGGGGCGACTGTATTGCGCACATCGCGGTGGTGACGCAGCCCGCGTGGCGCGGGCGATCGCTCGGCAGCGCGATAGTCGCTGTCGCCGCGAAACACGCCCTCACACAACGTCTCGTGCCACAGTATCGTACCCTGGAGTCGAATGTGGCCTCCCAGCGACTCGCCCGCAGACTTGGCTTCGTACCGTTCGCGACCAGTCTCGCCGTACGGCTCCACACTCGAGACGTCTAACAGTGCGTTGATCTTGACAGGGCCTTCGAGGAGTGCCGACTGTTCGCTGCGCTCGCCGTTGGCATCCCATTTGAACGGCCCTGCAAGAGAACGCGGGCGCTACGCGACGGACACGTCAACACTATTCATGGCAAGCTTGCTGTTCGACCTTGACGGCACGTTGACCAATCCCGAGGTGGGGATCGTGTCGTGCATCGAGCACGCGGCGCAGTCGCTGGGACGTGCCGTGCCGCCGCGAGAGGAGTTGCGTCAGTACATCGGCCCGCCGCTCCACCTTTCGCTGGCCACACTGCTCAACACCGACGATCCCGCGCTCGTGCAGCTGGCGCTCACACGCTACCGCGAGCGCTACGCGACGATTGGTCTTTTCGAAAACACGCTCTATCCGATCGTGCCCGATGGTTTGGCCGCACTACGCAACGCGCAGCATCGCCTGTTCGTCGCGACCTCCAAACCGACACCGTACGCGAATCGCATTCTCGACCACTTCAACCTCACTCGCTACTTCGACGGAGTGTATGGTGCCGAGTTGACGGGTGAACGCTCCGACAAAGGGGAACTGGTCGCCTTCATCATGGCAGAGGAAAGGCTGGATCCTCGAACGACGTGGATGATTGGGGATCGGTCCTACGATATCATCGGCGGTGCACGCAACGGGCTTCGCACGATTGGTGTTCGCTGGGGATTTGGTTCGGACGCGGAGCTTCGTGAGGCAAACGCTGACTTTGTCGTGGACGATATGGCGCAGATACTGGGTCATATCGGCGCAGCCTGACAATGCGTCGCTGCGGACAGAGGCATAGGATCGGCATGGCGATCGCGAGGCGTTCGCCGTAGCCTGATGTCGGACAGCCAGGGAGTTCTGGTGCCTCCGCAGCAACCTTAGATCTTTTGATATGTGACAGATCCACCCTGACGAGAGTTATCGAATCAGATGCGATTTTTCTGCAACCACCGTGGTCGGAGATTGCCATTGCTATCGCGTTTCGCCAAGGCAGCGTTCGGATACCGCCTTACCGGTGCGGTCGTCTTCAGCATGGTGGCTGTCTCACCTACCGTGCACGCACAACCGCCGTTGCATACGCGGCGTGCCGAGCTTGGTACCCATGCGACGATCGAAATCGGGACCGGAGCTCAGGAGGCAGTTGAGCTAAACCGAGTTTCGAAGGCCGAAGTTGATCGGCTTGGCCAACTCTGGGTGCCCGACGAGATAGAAAAACAAATCCGGGTATTCGCACCGAACGGCCGACTAGTTCGCACCGTTGGGGCAAAAGGGTCAGGTCCAGGTGAGTTTCAGCAGTTTGGCTGGCTGCAAGCGTTGGACGATACGATGTGGGTGTTCGATCCACGACTATCTCGCCTGACATCGTACGGGATTGCGACCGGTCACCTGCTGAAATCCACGAGACCAAGCGCGGTCGAGGCGCGCACATTCGGGTTGTCATCGTCGGGCCGCCTCGTTGCCAGAGGTAGCGATTTGGACGGGCCGAGTGAGTCGAAGCCCTTGAGAATTGAGATCGTGCAAGATCAATCGACCGGCCCACGCACTTTGGCGAGCGTCGTTCGGAATCATCCCATCCGGTGGGCGCGCATTTATGATCGCAGGCAAGCGCCGCCGCCGCCGGAGCCGAACCACGGCTTACAAATCGATCAAATCTTTGACGACGCGCCGTTGTATCAACGCGGGAGCGCCGGTCGCTCCATAGTGCTCGTCGAACGATCTGGCCTTCAGTCCCCGGGTTTTCGCATTGTTGAAATTAGTACGAGTGGCGATACGCTGTCGAAGCGTTTCTATCAAGCGCCTCTCGTTCCCCTTACGGAGAAGCAGGTCGTAGCCGCGATTGATTCGATCTCGCGTTCAGTGTCGGACTACGTGAACCCCAACTTTCTTGCGAGTACATCAGATATTCGCGCCGCACTATTCAGGCCGAGATTCTGGCCGACAGTATTGGACTTTCATGTGGGAATCGATGGTTCGATTTGGCTGTTGCAACCGCCTTCCGGACACGCTGGCAGTCAGTACTGGCGCGTCGACAAGGACGGACGAACACTACCATCGGTCGCGCTCGACGCTGGACTGCGCATTCTTCGCGTATCGCGTGATCGAGTTTGGGTTGTTAAAGAGGACGCTGATGGCACTCCGACGATCCAGATTCGGAACGTGATGACCGTGCGGAGATAATCCCCGCGATCGAACGCGCTACCATGCCTCCATCGACTGGGTGGCCTGCGCCATCGCCGCAGCTCCCGCTGGCGCACCGTCTGCACGCGGCGACGACACACAGTGACGTCCGCAATCGAATCACGCCGATGACCGACACCTTGCTGGATTACTCCCGTCTGCGCGCCGCCGTCGCCAACACGCGTAGTTCAGTCAACTTCTACTGCGATGCGCATTAAATGAGCAGCAGAAAGCTTGTCACACGCCTCCTCCGGGGCACGGGCATCGTAGCCGCCGTGTCAGTCGCCCTCCTGCTGACGACAACGCTCGTCGTACGGCAGCTTGCCGCGAGCAGGGCCGAGCGCGACTTTCCGCCGCCGGGTCGCCTGATCGAGCTCGATGGCCGGGTCTCCCATATCCACTGCACCGGATCTGGCTCGCCGACGGTTCTCCTGGAATCGGGACTTGATGACCGAGGCTCGTGGGGATGGGCTGACGTGCAAGACGAGCTCTCCCAGGTCGCCCGAGTGTGCGCCTATGACCGCGCGGGGTTTGTGTGGAGCGAACCGCGCGAGGGGCCGCGAGACGCGGAGCGAATCAGCCGTGAATTGCACGCGTTGCTTGCCGCCGCCTCGGAATCTCCGCCGTACTTGATGGTCGGGCATTCGAATGCCGGGCTCTTGATCCGGGTCTACGATGCAGGATACCCAGGGGAGGTGGCGGGCTTCGTCTTCGTTGACGCATCGCATCCGGAGCAGGACCGTCGGCTGCCGGCCGAGTTCCAGGCATTGATTGCGCAGCGCAACGCGGAGCCTGACCGCCGCTGGCTCTTCCGGATCGTGGCACCGTACCGAATGTTCGCGCCCGAGCGTCCGACGGCGCGAACCGCATACTGGTGGCGAACATTTCCTGACGGCGTGATGTCGGAAGGTCGAGCCATCGACGCGATGTCCGAGCAAGCGGGCCGCAGCGGCTCGCTTGGCGATCGTCCAGTGGTGGTGCTCACCGCCGGCGTGCCCATGCCGATGCCCGGTGTGTCCGACACAGGCAATGCACACATGCGACGCCTCTGGCTGGAGCTCCAGGGTGAGTTGGCCAGCCTCTCCGCCAACTCAGACCACCGGATCATCGAGGCGGCCGGCCACTACATCCATCAGGACCGTCCGGAGGCGGTCGTGGCTGCAATCCGGGACGTGGTGACGGCGGTGCGGGACGGGAACCCAGTCCGGCGGGATGTGGCTCGGGGTGAGCGATGACCGCACCGTTGCCGCAGCCGCAGACAGCTCATGCAGCGGCAAGTCATCTTCGAGATTCTCGAAAAGCGCGGCGACAGGCACACGCGTTCCGCGATACAGCCATGCGCCGCTGTACCGTTCAGAGTACCGTCGCTTGCTCTTCGATTCGCATGCATCACAACGCCTGATCGCCGGTCGACAGAATCTGTACCATCTCCAGCAGCGATACGGCCGTGATGCCTTGCCCCATCGGCCATCGACCGTCGCCGCCGTGCACGACGTATGCGTGGGCCGGGCTGAGGTCGTCGCACGCCACTCGCAGCCCGGCGGACACGCTCGGCGCCGACGAGCGCTTGATCTCGATCACCATCTCGACCGTCCCGCCCTTCTCGAAGACGAGGTCGGCTTCCGCACCT
>JBGTOG010000283.1:0-3202 GCA_041742675.1 Gemmatimonadaceae bacterium
GTATGCTTATCTCTATTCTGAACGCGGATTCGGCTCGAACCCTCGCGCTGGCTCTAGCCTGTACGGCCCTCGTTGCCTGTGGCGAGGGCGCAGTCGATTCCGCCGCTGCAGCCGTTCGTGTGGACACACTGCCAAACGGCGCCGTACGTACGATGTCGGCAGCACCGGTCGACTCCGGCCGCTGGTCGTTCGACCTGCTGCATGAGATTCAGCCCGACGAAGGCACCGAGGGCGAGCTGCTTGATCCGAATGATCTGACGATCGCCGACGACGGCAGCGTGCTCGTCGCCGAAAGTGGCGCGGCGCATGTGAAGGTGTTTGCGCCGGACGGGAGCTACCGTCGCAGCATCGGGCGCAGCGGCGAGGGGCCCGGCGAGTTTCGTGTCGCGTGGATCGCAACGCGCGGTGATACGCTGTTTGTGCAGGACCCACAGGTGGCGCGCGGCAGCAGTTTCCTGATCAGCACGGGTGAGTTCATCTCGTCGCGACATACGTCGTGCTGTTACTGGGCGCAGATTGGGGTGGACGGCAGCGGTCGTGCCGTAATGCCGGCGATGCGTCTGGAGTCGGATAGTGCAGAAGGCCCGACCATGCGGTTTGTGCGTGCCGCATTCAACGGCGGCAGCTCGGACACGGTCCGGGTGCCATATCGTGATGCCGCCAATCGTGACGCGGTCTGGGAAGTGCGCGATGGCGATGCCATGCGCATGGCGATGACGGTACCACTGCAACCGCGCGATGTGCAGCAAGCCAATCCGCGCGGCGGGTTTGTCACGGCGTGGACGGGCGAGTATCTGCTGCGTGCCACGAGCGATGGCTCGGACACAGTGGCGTTGTATGGTCGTCCGTTCACGCCCGCAACTGTGTCATCCGGCGAAAAGCAGGAGATGGTGGACACGCGCATTCGCGAGATGACGTCGTCGGGCGGACCTGGTGGCGTACCGGAGTCGGTGCTGCGAGCGTCGTTTACGCCGGAGAAGATTCCGGATGTGCGTCCGCCGTTCGAGATGTTTAACGTCGATGCGGCGGGGCGCACGTGGGTTCGTCGGTCGTATGCCGATACGAGTGTAGTGGAGTTTGATCTGTTCAGCGACGAGCGGGTGTGGTTGGATGTGGTGCGGGGTTCGGGGGAGCAGTGGCCGTCATCGCACTGGGCGTCAGTCGCGTGGGGGCGGGATCGCGTGGTAGTGCCGGGAGAGGATGATGATGGGCGGCCGATGTTGCGGGTGTTCCGGGTGGTGCGGCGGTGAGATCGGGGAGTGGGGGCGCGGGGTGGTGCGGGCGTCGGGGGAGGACGGCAACTGCGTGAACCGCAGAGGGCGCGGAGGACACGGAGAACACAAAAGCCAGCGCGATCACATGATCGCCGGGCGCGCGAGGCGAAAGCCGAGTTGCGATGCGCGGCTGGTGGGGTTGCGATTGCCGCGATTGCCCGAGCGGTGACTGCTGCTGTTGCTGGATTGGAATGATCCGCCGCGCTGCACGCGTTGCGACCCCGAGAGCGGGCCAATCGGGCCTGTGACATCGCCGGCGGGGTACGGCCCATACCAGTCACGCACCCACTCCCACACGTTGCCATGCATGTCGTAAAAGCCCCAGGCGTTGGGTAGCTTCTGGACGACGGGCCAGGTGCGGTTGTTGGCATTGTTGATCCACCAGCCCATGTCATCGAGCACACCATTGCCGCCGAAATCACCCGTGGTGCCAGCGCGTGCAGCGTACTCCCACTCGGCTTCCGTTGGCAGGCGAAACGCTTTACCCGGGACCTGTGCGTTCAGTCGCGTGAGAAAGAGCTGAATGTCTTCGTAGCTCACGCCTTCCACCGGACAGGTGTCACCGCATGACGAGAAGAAGCTCGGGTTCTCAAGGCCGGTGCCTGTCATGATTTGACGCCACTGTGCTTGCGTGACCTCGGTTTTTTGCATGTAGTACTGATTGAGCGTGACATTGCGAAGCGGGAGTTCATCGCCGTCGCCGTTGGTCATGCCCATCACGAATGTTCCGGAGGGAATGAACGTGAACTGCTCATCGCCGAAGCCCATACCGAGTGTGATGGGCGGCGGTACCACGGTCACCGTGATCGTCGAGACTTGCTGTGCATTGGTGAACGTGGCGCCGCTGCCTTGTGCAGTGATGGTGAGGGTGCTGGTACCGGGCGCGATGCCGGTGACTACGCCAGCGTTTGAAACGCTGGCGACGGCAGTGGCGCTGCTGAGATACTCGTAGCTCACGTTGACGGCGGGATCGGCAAGTGTTGGCGTAGCGACCAGTGATCGCGATGCGCCAACGATCAGTGAATCGTTGCCAAGCGATACGGAAAGCGCGGTGATGGCCGCGGGCGCGGGCAACACGCGTATGGTGATGCTGCGCTCGAGTGCCGTCGCGGCGAATGTTGGTGTGGCGGCGGTGGCTGCGCGCAACACAATGGACGTTGTGCCTGGCGCGACGCCGGTGATGCGTATGGAATCGTTGCCTGCGAGTGAAGCGGTGGCGATAGCGGACGCAGATGTGGTTGCCGTGATCGTTGGTGCGGGGCTGCCGCCTGGACGTGCGACACTAAAGGCAATCGCACCAGTGCGGAATGCAACAACGTCGATGGAATCGGTGGTGACGGTCAGCGATGTCAGCGCTGGTGGCGGCACCACAACGATCGTGCTGGTTGCCGATCGCTCGCTGGGTTCGAGATTGGTGCCGCTGCCAGTTGCGGTGATGGTGATGATCGCCGATCCACCGGTGAGCGCACTCACAACACCTGTGGTGGACACCGAGGCCACAGCGGGTGCAGAGCTGCTGTAGCTGTAGGTCACAGTGGCGCCCGCGGCTGACACCGCTGAGGGCGTGAGTGTGAGCGTTTCGCCCGGCGCGCGCGACGTCGAATCGGGGGACACGGTGAGCGCGGTGATGGCTGGTTGGCGTGGTACAACCGTGATGTTGGCCGTCGTTGCACGAGTGGTGGTGGTGAAGCCGGTGCCGGTGCCAGTCGCTGACACGGTGATCGTGGCCGCGCCGGGCGCGATGCCCGTCACTACTCCAGCAGCGGTCACCGAGGCGATCGACGTCGCCGAGCTGGTATAGCTGAACGCCACGTTC
Source organism: Gemmatimonadaceae bacterium (assembly GCA_041742675.1). Classification (GTDB taxonomy): domain Bacteria; phylum Gemmatimonadota; class Gemmatimonadetes; order Gemmatimonadales; family Gemmatimonadaceae; genus JAABRT01. Next base: position 3,091 of record JBGTOG010000283.1, read on the forward strand.
ACGGTGCCGGATGCGCGGTCCGCGGTGGGGACGAGCGTCGCCGTCGTGCCCACGATCAGCGTCTCACTGCTCGGCGCGACCGTAACGCCGCGCAGCGCATCGGCGGGTGGTG
>JBGTOG010000312.1:0-16657 GCA_041742675.1 Gemmatimonadaceae bacterium
CGTTGGACTCGGCGGCGGCCGACAGCGCGCGTGCCGATTCGCTCATGGCACCGCTGGGACCGGCGCCTGGTGTCCGCATGCCGACCACACCGGTTGTACCGCCGCGCATTCCTCCCACGGTGCCGCCCGACACGCTGTCCGGATATCTCTCGATGCTTCGGTTCACCGAACGCGGAGCTATTGAACACCGGTTTGCCCCACACCCGTTTGCCGAACGCGGGTTCACCAAATGAATCTGTTCAGCCTGCTCAAGGCGGTGGCGGTTTTTGTGTTGCTCGTCGCCGCGCATTTTTCCTTGCGTCCGCTGCTTGGCGGCCCGTCACCAATCGATTTTCTCTGTCTCGCGGTGTTGTTCGCGGCGGTGCGTGTGCGCCCGGGTGCGGCGGCGGTGATCGGATTTCTCTCGGGGATCGGGCTCGACTCCCTCTCCCTCGACGGTTTCGGGACCGCCGCGCTGGCATTCACTGTTGTGGCGTCTGGTGCGTCGTGGCTGAAGGCGGTGTTTTTTGCCGACAATCTGGGGCTCACGGCGCTGTTTGTGTTTCTCGGCAAGTGGGCGTTTGATATAGTGTATATCCTGATCAGTGGTGGTGTGCCCGACGGACAGGTGCTCATTCAGCTCCTGCTCTGGTCACCGCTCGCAGCGGCGCTCACCGCGTTGGTGGGTGTGGTGCTGCTGCTGCTGGCGCGTCCGGTGTTCGGAACGCGTCGCTCGGGCTATCGGCGATGAATTCTACGACGCACGGAGCTGGCTCGTGAGCTTTCATCCAAACGAAGTGGCGCGCCGAGCGCGCATTGCCCGTGCTGTCGTGGCGCTGGCGATGTCGGTGCTTGGGCTGGGCTTCTTTCGCACGCAAGTGTTGCGCAGTTCGGAATACGCGCAACAGGTGGACGGTCAGCGCCTGCGCGAAGTGCCGCTGGTGGCGCCGCGCGGAATTATTTATGATCGCAATGGCGAGATCATCGCAGAAAATCTGCCGGGCTATCGCGTTTCATTGCTGAGCCCGAGCGTTGATTCGCTCAACAGCGCGCTCGATGCGCTCTCGCGAGTGATTCCCATCGACATGGCGCAGCGCAATCGTGTGATGCGCCGCTACGAGGCGGCGCGAAACCGGCCGGCGGTGATTTTCAGTGATGCACCATTTGATGTGGTGTCCGCGCTTGAAGAGCGTCGCGTGGAGTTTCCGGGGCTGATTATTGAGACGAGCCCCAAGCGCTACTATCCCGACGGCGAAGCGATTGCGTCGATGATTGGCTACACGGCGGAGATCAGCCCGCCGGAGTTGCTGCAGCCGCGCTTTGAAGGCTACAAAGCTGGTCAAAACGTGGGAAAAGCCGGCCTGGAGCGAGAGTATGAAGAGCGGCTCGCGGGCGTAGAGGGACGGCGTTTTGTCGAGGTCGACGCACGTGGGCGAGTGGTACGCGAATACGGTGTGCGCGACGCGATTGCGCCATCTGCGCCGTCGGCGCTGCGCAGCACGATTGACCTCGACTTGCAGCGATTCATCTACGAGACGTACGGTGATTCGCTGCTGGGCGCCGTGGTCGCGCTCGACCCGCAGACGGGCGGCGTGCTGGCCATGTACAGTGGTCCAACGTACGACATCAATCGGTTCACTGGCGGCGTGCCGCAGTCGTACTATGACGAACTCCTGGAAGACCCGCGCAAGCCGCTTTTCAGCAAGGCAGTGCAGGGCGCCTATCCTCCGGCGTCCACGTGGAAGCTCGCCACGTCGATCATGGGCATGGAGCAGGGCCTTGTGGAGATTGATTCGCGCATGGAGGTGCCCTGCCGAGGCAGCTACGTGTACGGCAATCGTGCGTTTCGATGCTGGAAACCCGAAGGGCACGGCAGCCAGACACTGGCCGGCGCCATCGCCAACTCGTGCAATGTCTACTTCTATCAACTCGGGTTAAAGATCGGACTGTCAAACCTGGTGGCGGGCGGCATTCGCATGGGATTTGGCAAGCGCACGGGAGTTGATCTGCCGTATGAGACGCTTCCCACGTTTCCCAGTGAAGATGTGCGCGCCTACTACAATCAGAAGTTTGGACCGCGCGGGTGGACAAATGCGTCAGTGCTGAACCTGAGCATTGGTCAGGGGGAGAACTCGCAAACCGTGATCAACGTCGCTCGCTTTTACACGGCGCTGGCCACCGACGGCGCAGCAGCGCCCCCACACCTGATCGAGACGGCGGTCGAACGAGAACAGCTGTTCAATCTGCGGCCGGATCAACTCGCGGCCATTCGTGTGGCACTCACCGACGTGGTCTCTGGTCGAGGGACCGCCGGCAGCGCCGCCGTTGAAGGAATCGTGGTCGCAGGCAAAACCGGTACCGCGCAGAACAACACGCCGCGCTCTCACGCCTGGTTCGCCGGCTTCGCGCCGCACAATGATCCCAAAATTGTAGTCGTGGTTTTTCTGGAGTACGGTTTGAGTGGTACCGCGGCGGCCAGAGTCGCCACGAAAGTCATGGAGCACTACCTCAAGGTGTCGGTCTACAATGCGTCCGCCACCGCAGCGGCGCAGTAGGCCGGGAGCCGAGCACTCGTGAGCAACCGACTCGCCGGTCGTACCGGGATTGATTATCCACTGCTGGTGGTGGCGCTCCTGCTGTCCGCGTTCGGCATTGCCATGGTGTATTCGGCAGGACAGACGGATTTACCCACGTCGTTCGTGCAGACCCTATGGCAGCGACAGCTCCTGTGGTTTGCGGTGGCGTTGCCCGCGGCCTATGTGGTGTCCAGGACCTCGGTGCGACTGATCGAATGGGGTGCGTGGCCGGTGTATGCGTTGGCGCTCGTCCTGCTGTTCATTACCGCCGTGTTCGGGTCCGGGGCGGGGACGGCCGAGAGCATGAAGGGCTGGCTCACGATTGCCGGTCGGCGAATCGGACAACCGTCCGAGTTGGCGAAGATTGCCGTGGTGCTGATGCTGGCGAAGGTCCTCGCCAACATGCGTGGTACCCCTCGGTCGCTGCTTGATTTGTGGCAGCCGATTCTGGTCGTGGCGGTGCCGTTTCTTCTCATCATGAAGCAACCCGACCTCGGCACGGGTCTCGTGTTCATCGGGATTTGTTTTGTGATGTTGTTCTGGGCCGGCGTCTCGTGGCCACTGCTGGTGATGCTGGCGAGTCCGGGAATCAGTCTGGTGTTGGCGTTCAGCACAGGCGTGTGGGGCGCGTGGTTCCTGATTCTGCTTGCCCTGGTGTTCTGGTATCGTCCCAATCTGGTGGAAGGCGTCGTGTTGGTCGTGGCGAACGCTGTCCTCGGCGTCGCCGCACCGTTGGTCTGGGACTACATGAGTCCGTTCCAGCAAAAACGACTGCTCGTCTTTCTCGATAGTTCGGTCGATACGCGCGAAGCGGCGTATCAGGTCACGCAGTCGCAGTTCGCCATCGGCTCCGGTGGCATCATCGGCAAGGGCTTTGCCATGGGCACCCAGAAGCGCCTCGGCTTCCTTCCTGCGCACTACACCGACTTCATTTTCGCCGTGGTCGGCGAGGAGCTTGGCTTCATTGGCGTCAGTATTGCGCTCAGCCTTTTTCTCGCGCTCTTCTTCCGCTGCACACGTGTCGCGCAGCGCGGAAGCGAACCGTTCAGCAGCTTTGTGGCGATTGGCCTCGCGGCCGGCTGGTTTGTGCACGTGGTCGTGAACATTGGCATGACACTCAACCTCATGCCCATCACTGGCATTCCACTGCCTTTTTTCAGCTACGGCGGCTCGTTTCTGCTCACGTGCTGGCTGTCGGTGGCCATCCTGCTGCGCATCTCCGCAGAAGGGCGCGGAAAGGCCGACGGATTAGGGCTGTAGAGCTCGCCACTAGCCATACGGGCGCTTCCTGCTGATCTTTAGCCCCCTATGGCTTGGTTCCGGAAAGAAAAGAAGCCGCGGCAACCACCGCGTGAGCGCCTCGAGATTCCCCGCGATACGTGGGAGAAATGCGAGGCCTGTGGGCATACAGATATTCGCGACAAGTTTCTCCGCAACAGCAACGTCTGCCCGGAGTGCGATTTCCATCGCCGACTCCGCGCGCACGACTATGCGTCGCTGCTGCTGGATGTAGATTCACAGGTCGAAGTCGGCAACGAACTGCGATCGGTCGATCCGCTCGGCTTTCCCGACTACCCGGCGCGTCTCAAGCGTGCACTCGCCAACGCGGGAGACGGCGACGCGATTCTCACCGTGGCCGGCACGCTGGAGTCGTTGCCCGTCGGACTGGGCATCATGGACTTCGCGTTCATGGGTGGCTCCATGGGCAGCGTGGTGGGCGAGAAGATCGCGCGGCTCGGGCAGCGCTGTCTCGAGCGCAAACATCCGCTGGTGATTCTCTCGGCATCGGGTGGCGCGCGCATGCAAGAAGGTGTGCTGTCCCTCATGCAGATGGCCAAGGCATCTGCCGTGCTGTCACAGCTCGCCGAGCGACGCATTCCGTACATCAGCGTGCTCACCAATCCGACCACGGGCGGTGTCAGCGCGAGTTTCGCGATGCTTGGCGATGCGATTCTCGCTGAACCTGGCGCAGTCATCGGCTTTGCCGGTCCACGTGTGATCAAGCAGACACTTGGTCAGGATCTGCCGGAAGGGTTTCAGACAGCCGAGTTTCTGCTCGATCACGGCATGGTGGATCGCGTGGTGCACCGGAAGCAGCTGCGCGCGACGTTGTCGCAGCTCATGCGCCACATGAGCGGACGGCCGGCGGGCGCTGGCTACGACGAAGACTGACTGATCATCCGCTGTCTCCGCCGGCGCGTACGCCGCGCGCCACACCGCACGCAGCCGAAGATTATGAGCAGGCGTTGGGTGCGCTGTTCGCGCGGACGACCGGGATCTGGCGTCTTGGGTTGGAGCGCGTCAATGCGTTCCTGAATGAAATCGGACAGCCGCATCGCGCGTATCCGGTGTTTCATGTGGCTGGTACCAATGGCAAGGGCAGTGTGGTGGCCACGCTCGATGCGCTGCTTCGTCGTGCGGGATATCGCGTGGGACGCTACACCTCTCCGCATCTGGTGGATTTTCGCGAACGCATTGTCGTAGACGGGGAACCAATGCCGCCGGCGGAAATCGTTCGCTGGCTTGAGCACCAGGGACCGCGCGTGGATCGACTCGGCGCGACGTTCTTCGAAGTCACGACGGCCATGGCCTTCGACTGGTTTGCGCGCGCGAACGTGGACGTCGCGGTGATTGAAGTCGGGCTCGGCGGCAGACTGGATGCGACCAACGTCGTGTCTCCGGTGTGCGCGGGTGTCACGTCCATCGGCTACGATCATCAGGAATACCTGGGACACTCGCTGGGCGAAGTGGCGGCCGAGAAGGCGGGGATCTTCAAGTCGGGCGCAGGCGCCGTGGTGGGCGAGGGTGACCCGGAAGTCGCGCGCGTGCTGCTGAATGCGGCTCGACTCATTGGTGGCACACCGATTGCCTCCGCGGGCGCGGACTGGCGCGTGGACAATGTTCAGATCCACGCGGACGGCACGCGGTTCACGATGCACGGGCTGTGGGATGAACCGAGAGCGCTGCATACGTCCCTGGTGGGCGCGTACCAGGCCGACAACGCGGCAACAGCACTCGGTATGCTTCACGCCGCTGGAGAGCCGTGGCGGCGCGCGCTGGAGCATGTAGACGAGGTGCTGCCCACCATCCGACTCGCCGGCCGGTTTCAGCGCGTGGGTCCGTGGATCTTTGATGTCGCGCACAACCCGGTGGGTGCGCACACCATTGGTGAGACGCTGGCGCTGATGCCGGTGCAGCGGCCGTTGTGGGCGCTCGTGACTGTGCTGCGTGACAAGGATTGGCGCGGCATTCTGACGGAGCTGGCACCGGCCGTCGACGGCTTTGTGATCAGTAATTCGCCAACCGCTCCGTCGAGCCGTCGATGGGACGCGGCAGAGGCGGCAGCGTTCGCTCGGAACACGGGTCGCCCGACGGTGCTGGAGCCGCACTTCGAGCGTGCCATGGAGCGCGCGATGCGCGAGGGCGCGACGGTGCTCGCGACTGGATCGTTTCACACGGTCGGAGACGTGATGGAGCGCTTGCCCGTGGATCCGCTCGCGCAATAGCTTGCAGAGATGCCCCCTAAAGCCCTCCCCGGGTTCCGCGACTTCTATCCTGAGACCTTCGCGGTCCGGGCCCACATCCTTGACACCTGGCGCCGCATTGTGCGGCGTTATGCGTTCATGGAGTACGATGGGCCGCCGCTTGAGCCGCTCGAGTTGTATACGCAGAAGAGCGGCGACGAGATTGTTGGTCAGCTGTACGCCTTCGAGGACAAAGGCGGACGCGCCGTGGCCATGCGTCCGGAAATGACGCCAACGTTCGCCCGCATGGTGGCCGCGCGCGCGCAAGCGCTGCGCAAACCGGTGCGATGGTTTTCTGTGCCACAACTCTTTCGGTACGAGCGTCAACAGAAGGGGCGGTTGCGCGAGCACTTTCAGCTCAACGTGGATATTGTCGGTGAATCGGATGTGTTGGCCGACGCCGAGTTGCTGTCGATTGCGATTGAGATCTGCCGCTCGTTCGGACTGGACCGCAGCGACTTCTACGCGCGTGTGTCCGATCGTCGCCTGCTGAACGCACTGTTGGCCGATCTGCAGATTGACAGTCGTGTATGGCCGGCGGTGTACGCCGTGCTCGACAAGTTGGAACGGCAGCCGCGCGAGATCTCTGCGGAAAAACTGAGCGCTGCTGGTCTCTCTGACAGTGCGCGCGATGATGTGCTGGGCTTTGCCGCGTTCGATTCGGCCGACTCGCTGCGTGCACGATTTGGTGGCTCGCCCGATGTTGCCGCGCATCTTGACCGCTTTGATGCGTACGCGTCGCACCTGAACGCCCTGGGATTGGGCGCGTATCTGCGACTCGATCTGACTATTGTGCGCGGCCTTGCGTACTACACCGGCATTGTCTTTGAGCTCTTCGACGCGCAGGGCGAGTTCCGCGCAATCTGTGGCGGCGGGCGATACGACAATTTGTTGCAGGCACTCGGCGGCGTTGATCTTCCCGCGCTCGGTTTTGGCATGGGCGATGTGGTCCTGGGTGAACTGCTGGCCGCGCGCGGCAAGCTCGCGGCGGTGAGCACGCCATCTCCCGATGTGTGGTTGGTCCCGTCGGAGCACACGGCAATCGGAACCGTGCTGCAGGCCGCCTCTGCACTGCGTGGCGCGGAGCTGAGTGTAGAGTACACGTTGAACGCGGACAAGCTGCTCGCGCGCAAGGCGAGCGCCAGTCTCAAGGACGCACAAAAGGCCGGTGCTCGCGTGGCGCTCGTGTTTCGTGACGATGTACACGCCGAGGTGTTGCCGCTCATTGGTGATGCGCCACCGGCGGCAGATCGCCTGGTGTTTGATACGACCGCGTGGTCCGTGGATAATCTTCCCGACGCAGCACGCGCCGCCTTGCTTTCCCTTTCTGGCCGCTAGCTGGCCGACTCCCTGATCCGTATTGCATTACCATGGCCGATGACAAAAAGCTGACCACCCGCGCTGCCGACTTCAGCGCGTGGTACAACGAACTCGTATTGCGCGCCGAGCTGGCGGACTATTCGCCGGTGCGTGGCTGCATGGTGATCAGGCCCCTGGGCTACGGCGTGTGGGAACGCATGCAGCGCGCACTCGACGACATGTTCAAGGCCACCGGTCACGTGAACGCGTACTTCCCGCTGTTCATTCCGGAAAGCTTCATGAGCAAGGAAGCGGAGCACGTCGAGGGCTTCGCGCCGGAGTGCGCCGTTGTCACGCACGGCGGCGGCAAGCAGCTGGAGGAGCGACTGGTGGTGCGTCCCACATCCGAGACGATCATCTACTCGATGTTCGCGAAGTGGGTGCAGAGTTATCGTGATCTGCCGCTGCTGTACAATCAGTGGGCGAACGTCGTGCGGTGGGAGATGCGTACGCGACTGTTCCTTCGCACCATGGAGTTCCTGTGGCAGGAAGGACACACGGCGCACGCCACGCATGATGAGGCCGAGGAAGAAGCGCGGCGCATGCTTGGCGTATATCGCACGTTCATGGAAGACTTCATCGCCATGCCCGTGATCACGGGGCAGAAGACCGATGCGGAGAAGTTTGCCGGCGCGCTGCGCACGTACTCCTGTGAAGCCATGATGCAGGACAACAAGGCGTTGCAGGCGGGTACGTCGCACAATCTGGGACAGAACTTCGCCAAGGCGTTCGATCTGTCATTCCAGAACGAGGCGGGCGAGCAGGCGTTTGCGTGGAATACAAGTTGGGGCGTGTCCACGCGCATGGTGGGTGGCATGGTCATGACGCACGGTGACGACAGCGGATTGCGTCTGCCGCCGCGACTGGCGCCGGTGCAGGTGGTCATCGTGCCCATATGGAAAACCGATGAGGAGCGCAGCGCCACGGTGGAAAAGGCGCGCGCGATCGCTGAGGCGCTCGGCAGCTACAAGAAGCACGAGCACGAGCGTATTCGCATGCATGTCGATGAGCGCGTCGGCATCAAGCCTGGGGCGAAGTACTACCACTGGGAGCTGCGCGGCATTCCGCTGCGCCTTGAGATCGGACCGCGCGATCTGGCGTCCAACTCCTGCATGCTGGTGCGCCGCGATACGCGCGAGAAGATCTCGGTGTCCATGGATGATCTGGCCACGGAGCTACCGGCGCGACTTGACGCCATGCAGCAGGAAATGCTCGCCGCCGCACGCGCACGCACCGAAGCCAACTCCATTCGCGAGCGCATTTCGTACGATCGTTTCAAGGAAGTCATGGAGGGTGATGGCGCATTTGTGTACGCCGGCTGGTGCGGCGATCCGGCGATCGAAGCGCAGGTCAAGGCGGAAACGAAGGCCACGATTCGTGTGATTCCGGACGCCGAGTTCCGTTCGCCGGAAGCTCCCACCACATGCATGGTGACCGGGCGGCCGGCCACGTGCGAGGTGTTATGGGCCAAAGCATACTGACCCCCGGCTTTGTGCGCGTAGACGGTGCGCTGCACGCCGACGGTGTGCCACTGGAGCGCATTGCGACGGCGGTCGGTACACCAACCTATGTGTACAGCGCGGCGCGCATTCGCGAGCAGTACCGGGCGCTGGAGATGGCGCTCATGAGCGCACTGCCCGAAGTGCCGCATCGTGTGCACTACAGTGTGAAGGCCAACTCGAACCTGGCCGTATTGCGCACGCTGCAGGAGCTTGGCGCGGGCGTCGATATCGTGTCGGCGGGAGAGCTCTATCGTGCACGTGAAGCCGGATTTGGTGGTGCGGACGTGGTATTCAGCGGCGTAGGCAAGACCGCCGAGGAGCTGGCGCACGCGCTGATCGCACACGTGCTGTTTATCAACGTGGAGTCGGAGGGGGAGCTGCGGTTGCTCGACGCAGTGGCCGCCGAACACGGCACCATTGCTCCGGTCACGCTGCGCATCAATCCGGAAGTGACCGTGGAGAGCCCGCACGAGTACATTCGCACGGGCGAGAAGGGACACAAGTTTGGTATCCCGTACGATGATGCGATGCATGTGGCGCTCCTGGCGCATGAGCTGCCGCATGTGAAGCTGGTGGGTCTGGATATGCACATCGGCTCGCAGATTGCCACGTGGGAACCGTACGCGAACGCGTTGCAGCGCCTCGGAACGCTCATCGGTGCGTTGCGCGAGCAGGGCGTTGGCACGCTGCAATGGCTGGATATTGGTGGTGGACTGGGCATCACGTACGACACCGAAGCGCCGGCCAATCTCGAACGTTTTGCCACTGGTGTGGCCGAGGCCGTGCGCGGGCTCGGCATGTCGCTGGTGTTCGAGCCCGGTCGCTATCTGGTGGCGGAGAGTGGTGTGCTGCTCACGCGTGTGCTGTATCGCAAACGCAGTGGCGGAAAGGAGTACATCATCACCGACGCCGGTATGAACGATCTGGTGCGTCCCTCGCATTACCAGGCGTATCATCGCATCGATGCCGTGAACGACGTGGCGGCATCGGTGGTGGCTGATGTTGTCGGCCCGGTGTGCGAATCGGGAGATTTTCTGGCGCTTGGGCGTACCATGCCCGATGTGCAACCGGGCGACTTGCTCGCCGTGCAAACGGCGGGCGCGTACGGGTTTGTCATGGCGTCCAACTACAACTCGCGCCCCCGGCCCGCAGAAGTGATCGTGGATGGGGATCGTTTCGCCGTGGCGACGGAACGAGAGCGTCTCGAAGACCTGGTGCGACTGGAACGGGCGCACCTTCAGTGGAGGAGTACCTGAGTGAAAATCGGATTGCTTTCGGACAGTCATGACCGGGTGCCGGCGGTACGCGAGTTGGTGGAGCGCATGCTGGCTGATGGTGTCGCCGTGATCATTCACGCTGGCGACTGGTGTGCGCCGTTTACCTTGCGTGCGCTGCAGGATCTGCAGGTGCCGCTGCTTGGCGTGTTCGGCCGTAACGATGGCGATCCGGAGGGGTTGCGCGCGGCTGCACAAACGGCCCTCGGCGCCGAGCTCTATGAGTCGCCGCACAGCTTCGAGTTTGGCGGACAGCAGATTCTGGTCGTGCATGACATCAACGATGTGCACGAGCGCTCGCTTGCTCAGCATCAGGTCGTGGTGCACGGCTTCACGCACATGGCCGAGATGAAGATGCGCGGTGACACCGTGCTCGTGAATCCGGGTGAGGCGTGCGGCTGGGTGTACGGGGAGCCCTCCGGCGCGATTCTCGATCTCTCCACCAAGGCCGTGGAGTTTCTCAAGCTGACGGGGCCAGAGTGGAAGAACTGATGGGCAGTCGGATTCTGATTCTGGATTGCGGTTCGCAGTTTACGCAGCTGATCGCGCGGCGTGTGCGCGAAGCGCGTGTGTATTCCGAGATTCATCCCGTTGCCACGCGGTCGGTGGAATGGGTGCGTAATTGGAAGCCTGATGGCATCATCCTGTCTGGCGGGCCGAACTCGGTGAATGATCCGGGCGCGCCGTCGGTGGATCCGGCATTGCTGGAGATCGCGCCGGTGCTTGGGGTGTGCTACGGGATGCAGCTCATTGCGAAGATGGCTGGTGGCACGGTGGCCGCCGGCGGTCGGCGCGAGTACGGGCGTGCGGAACTCGAAGTGCTTGAAGCGGACGGTCTGTTTGGTGCCTTCGATGTCGGTGAACGTACTACGGTGTGGATGAGTCACGGCGACCATGTCCATGAAGTACCCGCGGGTTATGTGGCCACGGCGCGCAGTGGAGAAACACTCGCGGGATTTCGTCATGCGTCACGCCCCATTCACGCCATTCAGTTTCACGCAGAGGTCGCGCACACCGCACGCGGTGCGCAGATCATTGAGAACTTTCTCTTTGATATCTGCCACTGTTCGCCGGACTGGACGCCGGGACACTTCGTCGAGCTCGAGGTCGCACGCATTCGTGCGTTGGTTGGCGATCGCCATGTGATCTGTGGACTGTCCGGCGGCGTCGACTCATCGGTGGCCGCCGCGCTGGTCCATCGCGCCATCGGCGATCAGCTCACATGCATCTTTGTGGACACCGGTCTGCTGCGCTTGCACGAACGCGAGCAGGTGGAGCGCACGTTTCGCGCGCATCTTGGCATCAAGCTCGTGACCGTGCGTGCGGAAGCGCGCTTTCTGTCAGCGCTGGCCGGCGTTGACGAACCGGAAACAAAGCGCACGATCATTGGACACACCTTCATTGACGTGTTCGAAGATGCGGCCGCAGACGCCGGCAAGGATGCGGCGTTTCTGGTGCAGGGCACCCTGTACCCTGATGTGATCGAATCGGTGAGTGCTACGGGTGGTCCGTCGGCCACCATCAAGACGCATCACAATGTGGGCGGCCTCAAACCGGACATGAAGTTTGCGCTGATTGAACCGTTGCGCGAGCTGTTCAAGGATGAGGTGCGCAACGTTGGTCGCGAACTCGGTCTGCCGGAAGAGATGGTCGGACGCCATCCGTTTCCGGGTCCGGGCCTGGCCATTCGTGTGCTGGGCGCCGTGAGTGAACACGCGGTGGACATTTTGCGACGCTCCGATGCGATCTATCTGGAAGAGATTCGGGCCGCTGGCCTCTACAACGACATCTGGCAGGCGTTTGCCGTGTTCCTGCCCGTGCGATCGGTCGGTGTGATGGGCGATGGACGCACGTATGAGCACGTGATTGCGCTGCGCGCCGTGACGAGCACGGACGGCATGACGGCGGACTGGTTTGCGTTTCCACACGAGGTGCTCGGTCGCATCTCTAATCGCATCATCAACGAGGTTGATGGCGTGAATCGTGTGGTGTACGACATCAGCTCCAAACCGCCGGCGACGATTGAGTGGGAGTAGTCATCGTCACTGATCGGTGTTGACAAAACGAACACGCCCGTCGCTTCCATGTGGAAACGACGGGCGTGTTTGCAACTTTTCGTATGCTATTGAACGCCGAGCAACAGCACGGCATGCAACAGCGTTGCTGCTTACATGGCAGGCGGCATGAGGACAGCGTCGATCACGTGGATCACGCCATTCGTCGCGGCAACGTCGGTGGCCGTGACGTTTACATTGCCGTTGAGCACGACCTTGCCGTCAACAATCGTGATCGCGATGCTGCGTCCTTCCACCGTCTCAGCAGACGACATCGATGTCACCTGCGACGCCGGCACGCTGCCAGCTACCACGTGATACGTCAGCACCTTGGTCAGCTCTTCCTTGTTCGCCAACAGCGCCTGCAGCTGCTCGGCCGGAATCTTGGCAAACGCTTCATCGGTCGGAGCGAACACCGTGAACGGGCCCTCGCTCTTGAGCGTCTCGATCAGGCCGGCGGCGGTCAACGCCTGAGCAAGCGTGTTGAACGTGCCAGCGCCGACGGCAACGTCAACAACGTCGCCTGCGGGTGCGGCGGGAGGAGCCATCTCCGGCGCGGACGCCGTTTCATCCATCGCGGGGGTCGTCTCGTCAGCCGTGGAGCCGCCACAGGCGACCAGGGCGAGAAGCGCAAGCGTTCCTACTGAGCGAAGCATCATACAACCTGTCCGTCTTGAGATGTGAACCTGCCGGAGCATCATGGGGCACGGAGACGACGCAACAGAAGACAAGCGCGCCGACACACGTACATCGTAAAGTAACGAGGGCGACATCCTGTTCCCACGGGGTTGCCGAATCCCGACGCTTCCGATTGACACCCTGCACACCGGGGAACAGGTTCGTTGAGCGCTTCCTCGTCTCGCTTCCTCCGTCCCCCGCTTCACGCCATGCGCTTTCTCCTTCCCGAACAATCTCCCCTGGCGGTGCGCGCTGTGTGTCAGTGCTGCACCAACGCCTCGCCTGTACAATCACCCGTCCACGCTCGCATACGCCACGCGTTCGCCGCCGTACTGGTCGCGATGATCACGCTCTTACCGCTGTCATCGGTATCCGCGCAGGAGGCGGCGGCGCCGCAGCATGGCGTGCGCCCGCAACGCCTCGTGATCCGGAACGTGATGGTGCTCGAAGGCAACGGCACGCCCGCAGAAGGACCGAAGGATGTCGTGATCGAAGGGAATCGCATCGTGCAAATCGCGAATCTCGATCCCGTCGCGGTGCGCGATGGCAATGCACGCCGTCCCGCGCGTGGCGACGCTGAGATTGATGGTACCGGTCACTACGTCATGCCGGGGCTGATCAATCTGCACGGGCATGTTCAGGAGGAGCGCGGCGGTACGCCGCAGCCTCTGGAGTACCAGATGAAGTTGTGGCTGGGCATGGGGATTACAACCGTCCGCGATGTCGGGAGCAACACATCGCGCACGCTCGAACTTCGAGGCCAAAGTGCGCGCGGCGAAATCGCCGCACCACGACTGTTTGTGTACGCGCGCTATGGCTATATGCCCGTGCCGCTTACTGAGGCGGCGGTGCGCCAGCGAGTGCGCGATCTCAAGACCATGGGCGCGGATGGTACCAAACTCTTTGGCACAGATCGCGAGCTGTACGCACCGCTGCTCGATGAAGCCAACAAGGTGGGCCTGCGCACCGCGCACCACATGGCGGTGGACGAAGCCAACGCGCTTGACGCGGCGGCGGGCAAGCTGACCAGCATTGAGCATTGGTACGGGGTGCCTGACGCGGCAATCCTTGATGGTGTTCAGAGCTTTCCGCCCGACTTCAACTACAACGACGAAGGCATGCGCTTCCGGCTGGCCGGTCGCCTGTGGCGCGAGGCCGATCAGGATCGACTGCAGCACGTGCTGAAGGCGCTGGCCGATTCGGGCGTGGCGTGGAATCCGACGCTCGATATCTACGAAGCGAGTCGCGATCTGCAGCGCGCCGAGTCGCAGCCGTGGTTCAACGAGTATCTGCATCCCACGCTTGAACAGTTCTTTCGACCCGACCCGGCCAGTCACGGCTCCTACTTCGCCAACTGGAGTTCGATTGACGAGACCTACTGGAAAGAGAACTACCAGATCTGGTTCAAGGCGCTGCGTGACTTCGAGCGCTACGGCGGCGTGATCGGTGCGGGTGAAGATGCCGGCTTCATTTACCAGGTGTACGGATTCGGGTTGATCCGCGAACTCGAACTGCATCAGGAAGCAGGCTTTCCGTTGCTCAAGGTCTTGCAGCACGCAACGCTGAACAATGCAAAGATTCTTGGTGAGGAAGCGCGCATCGGTCGGTTGCGCGCTGGACATCTTGCGGACGTGATCGTCATCAAGGGCAACCCGCTGGCGGACCTCAAGGTGTTCTATCCGCCGCTCGAAGGCGCGGCGGCCGGCACCAACGCGGGCGTGGCGTGGACGATCAAGGACGGCATCCCCTACGATGCACCGCGCATGCTGCGTGAGGTGCGGGAGCTGGTGCGCGCAGCCAACGGGTCGAGGTGACTGTCGGCACCTGATGCTCCGGGGCGCAATCAGATTATCCTCAAAGATCTTCTGCTTCGCCCTCACTCATGATCGCACAACTTCACCGCTTCGGGCCTGATCTTCGCGAGATGGCCCGCATTGCGACGCCCATCGTCATTGTGAGCGTCGGCATTCAGCTTATGGGCGTGGTGGACGCGCTCATGGTGGGCCGCCTTGGCGGATACGCGATCGCGTCCGTCGCGCTGGGCAACTTCTACTTCTTCAACATCTCGATTTTCGGGATCGGGTTGTTGTACGCCATCGATCCTGTGGTGGCGCAGGCGGTTGGTGCCGGAGACGAAGACGGCGTCGCACGCGGCGTCCAGCGCGGCATGCTCATTGCCGCCGCGATGTCTGTGCTCATCATGCTGGCGCTGACGCCGGGCGAGTGGGTGCTGTCGGCGCTGCAGCAGCCGGATGACGTGATCGAACCCACCGCGATGTACTCGCGGCGCCGATTGCTTGGCGTGTTGCCATTCCTGCTGTTCAACGTGTGGCGACAGGCGCTCCAGGCCATTGGCCCCGTGCGTCCCATCGTCATCGCCGTAATCGCTGCAAACATTGTGAATGCGCTGGCCAACTACGCGTTCATCTACGGCAACTTTGGTGCTCCAGCGCTCGGCGTGGTGGGTGCGGGTTGGGCCACAGCGCTGTCGCAGTGGGCCATGGCCGCCATGTTGCTCGCGCTCGCCTGGCCGATCCTGCGCCGCAGTCTGCGACCGTGGCGACCGGAGGTGTGGCAGTGGGCGCCACTGCGCAAAATGGTTGGCATTGGAGCGCCCATCGGCACGCAGTGGTTCTTTGAAGCCTTTGCGTTCGGCATCACGACGATCTTCATGGGCTGGATGGGCACCGCGTCATTGGCGGGACATGAAATCGCGCTTAACATGGCGGCGCTCACCTTCATGGTGCCGCTCGGCTTCTCGGGTGCTGCGGCCGCCGTGGTAGGCCGCGCGATCGGGCGTGGTGATGTGACCACCGCACGCCGCGATGCGGCGGCTGCGATCGTATGCGCGGTTGGCTTCATGTGTGTGAGCGCGACGGTGTTCATTCTCGCGCCAACGTTCCTCGCCACGCGCTACACGCAGGATGCGGCCACGCTCGCCGTGGCCGTCTCCCTGATTCCGATCGCCGGCGTCTTTCAGGTGTTCGATGGCACGCAGGCAGTGACCAGCGGCGTACTGCGCGGCACTGGTGACACGCGCATCCCCGCGATCCTGCACATGGTCGCGTTCTGGGGCGTGGGTATTCCACTGGGCGCGACGCTCGGCTTTCTCACACCGCTGCGCGAGCGTGGTCTGTGGTGGGGACTCACGGCGGGTCTCGCCACGGCAGCGATTCTGCAGACGTGGCGCGTGGTGGTGCGGCTACGCGGCGATATCGGCCGCGTGGAACTGGATGCTAAATCTTCTTCTCTTCCAGCAGCGCCATGAAGTCAGCCGGCGTTGGCAGCGTGAGCAATCGCTGCGGCACATCGGACTCCTTGCTGAACTGCGCGATCTTGCCGAGCACCGGCAGATACTGGTTGGACACTTCGAGTGGCGGCGCGACGATCAGGAACATGAAGTGCACCGGCTTGTCGTCGATGGCCTTGAAATCCAGACCACTCACCTTGCGTCCGAACGCCACGCGCAGGCGATTGACCACGAGCGAGCGACAGTGCGGAATCGCGATGCCGCGGCCGATGCCGGTGGAACCGAGATTTTCGCGTCGCTTCAGCATCTTGAACAGCATTCCTTCGGCCTTTTCGTCGAGCTTGAGCAAGGAAATGAGTTCCTTGAGCACGTCGTCCTTCGTCGTGCCTTCAAGTTCGAGCTTGACGGCGTCTTCGGAAAAGAATTCACGGAGTTCCATAGCCCTCAATGCTAACCCGTGC
>JBGTOG010000315.1:0-6437 GCA_041742675.1 Gemmatimonadaceae bacterium
CGGCCGCGGCAGCCGCTGCGACGGGAGCGCTTTCTCCCGCACCGCTGTTCGCGTCTACGCCGTCGTGGCGTGCCGATCTCAGGCCGCCGCCGCGCGTCGATCAGTCGCGCATGCTCGGCGTTCCATTCGAGAAGCACGAAACGGTACGGCTGGCCGTGATTGGGACAGGACTGCGCGGACGCTCGGTGCTGCGCGAGTTGCTGGCGGTCGACGGTGTGAAGGTGACGGCGCTGGCCGACATCGTGCCGGAGAAGGCGGCCCGTGCGGCCAAGCTTGTCACCGATGCCGGACAGAGCGCACCCGCGCTCTACACAAACGGTGAGCGCGATTTCGAACGCCTCGTGCAGCGCGATGACATTGATTTCGTGTACATCGCGACGCCATGGGAGTGGCACGTGCCGCAGGCGCTGGCTGCAATGCGAGCCGGCAAGCATACGGGTGTTGAAGTGCCGGTCGCCACCACCATTGACGACTGCTGGCAACTCGTTGACACATCGGAGCAGACGCGTCGCCACTGCCTGATCATGGAAAACTGCTGCTACGGCTACAACGAACTGCTCGTGTTGAACATGGTGCGCGAGGGCGCGTTCGGTCAGCTGAAGCACGCCGAAGCCGCGTATATCCACGACCTGCGTGACTTGCTGTTCGAAGACAAGGACGAAGGATTGTGGCGTCGGGCTCCACACATGTCGCGCGATGGCAACTTGTATCCAACGCATGGACTCGGTCCGGTTGCGCAGTACTTCGGAATTCATCGCGGCGATCGCTTTGACTACCTCGTGTCCATGAGTACGCCCGAGTTCGGGCTATCGGCGTTTCGCGCTGCACACATAGCCGCCGACAGCGCCAAACAGCGCGAAACGTATCGCTGTGGTGACCTGAACACCTCGCTCATCAAGACGGTGCAGGGGCGCACCATCATGCTGCAGCACGATGTGGTGAGCCCACGGCCGTACGATCGACTCAACATGATTTCCGGAACGAAGGGCGCGTTTCGCGATTATCCCGCGCGTGTCTAT
Source organism: Gemmatimonadaceae bacterium (assembly GCA_041742675.1). GTDB lineage: Bacteria > Gemmatimonadota > Gemmatimonadetes > Gemmatimonadales > Gemmatimonadaceae > JAABRT01. The sequence goes on from JBGTOG010000315.1 coordinate 1,020, forward strand.
CTCGAAGGCATGGCTGGCGGACATCGCTGGAATCCGATTGACGCCATCAAGCCGCAGTACGAGCATCCGCTCTGGACCAATGTGGGTGAATTGGCGCGCAAACTCGGTGGACACGGTGGCATGGACTTCATCATGTGTTATCGCACGATACAGTGTCTGCGCGAAGGACTGGTACCGGATTTCGATGTGTACGATGCTGCGGCCTGGAGTGCGCCCGGACCGTTAAGTGATGCATCCGTTGCAACAGGCAGCGCGCCCGCCCGTTTCCCGGACTTCACGCGCGGCGCGTGGGCCGGCTCCACCGCCACCGGCTGATCTGTGCAACTCACGTCGCTCGACTGGACAATCGTCGCCCTCTCGCTGTTCGTGTGCTTTCTGCCCGCGGCGCTCATGGCGCGGCGTGCGAGTCGCAACAGCGCCGAGTTTTTTGGGTCAGGGCGGTCCGCACCGTGGTGGCTGGTGGGCGTGTCCATGGTGGCCACGACCTTCAGCACTGACACGCCGAATCTGGTGACGGATCTGGTGCGGAGCGGAGGCGTGGCGAGCAACTGGGCCTGGTGGTCATTTCTGCTGACGGGTATGGCCACGGTGTTCTTCTACGCACGACTGTGGCGGCGCTCCGGTGTGCTCACGGATCTCGAGTTCTACGAAGTGCGCTACTCCGGCGCGCCAGCGCGGGCAGTGCGCGCGTTTCGTGCGGTGTATCTGGGACTCTTCTTCAACTGCGTGATCATGGCCACGGTCAATCTGGCGGCCGTGAAGATTGCGAACGTGCTGCTCGGCTGGCCGATGGGGCAAACGCTGCTCGTGTGCGCGGCGATCAACATCGTGTTTGCGGCCACGAGCGGGTTGTGGGGCGTGATGGTCACCGACTTTCTGCAGTTCGGGATCGCCATGACGGGATCCATCGCCGCGGCCGTGTACGCGCTGCGGCGCCCTGAGGTGGGCGGGCTCTCCGGGTTGGTGGAGAAACTGGATCCGTCAGTGCTCGCCTTCGTTCCTGATTTTTCTGACTGGAATCTCGCGATCACCGTGATGATCATCCCGCTTACGGTGCAGTGGTGGTCGGTGTGGTATCCGGGCGCTGAACCGGGCGGCGGCAGTTACATCGCGCAACGCATGCTCGCGGCGCGCTCTGAGCGTGATGCGCTGGGCGGTACGTTGTTGTTCAATGTGGCGCACTACGCACTGCGCTCGTGGCCATGGATTCTTGTCGCACTGGCATCGCTGCTTGTGTATCCCACGATTGGCGATATCGGCACCGCGCTGCCACACGTGGATCCAAAGCTCATCGGCAACGACATGGCGTATCCCGCCATGTTGCGTTTTCTGCCGGCCGGGCTGCTCGGTCTCATGGTTGCAGGCCTGCTCAGTGCGTACATCTCCACGATCTCCACACATCTGAACTGGGGCACGTCGTATCTCGTGCACGATGTGTATCGTCGCTTCTTTCGTCCCGATGCGTCGGAGACGCACTACGTGGCCATGGCCAGACTCTGTACTGCGCTGCTGATGATCGTGGCGGCGCTGCTCACGTACGTGCTGGACACAGCCAAACAGAGCTTCGAATTGCTGCTCGCCATCGGTGCCGGCACTGGACTGCTCTATCTGCTGCGGTGGTTCTGGTGGCGCATCACGGCGTGGAGCGAAATCGCTGCCATGGCGAGTTCATTCGCGATTGCCGTCTCGCTCGCGATTGCGCAGAAGAACGGTGCGAACATTCCGTCGTCAATTGCGCTGCTGATTTCCGTGGCGCTGACGTCTGTGGTGTGGCTGGCCGTGGCATGGTTTGGTCCGCGCACTGATCGCGCGACGCTGCTGTCGTTCTACACACTCGTACGGCCGTCCGGCCCGGGGTGGAAGGACATTCGCGCTGAGTCGGGCGTGGCGGCGGCGCCCGATTCCCTGCCGCAAGCGCTGCTGGCATGGATGCTCGGCATCGCGTTTGTCTACGGCGCACTCTTTGGCGTGGGCTCATACCTGTTCGGTAACGTCGCGTCCGCTGCCGTCTGGGGCGCGATCGCAGCGGCCACCGGGTTCGCGCTCATACGCCTGTTACCGCGCTTGTGGTCCGGCGCACCGGCGGGTACCACGTGATTCGCACCGCCGCGATTCTCGCGCGCGGACTCGGTTCGCGCATGCGGCAGGCCGAATCCAGCGTGGCGATATCCGACTCACAATCGGCGTCTGCCGATGTGGGCATGAAGGGCATGATTCCCATCGATCGGCCGTTTCTTGACTATGTGCTGTCGCAGCTGGCCGATGGCGGCATCACGCACGTTGTGCTGGTGATTGGACCAGAGCACACGGCGATTCGCGAATACTTCACGCAGACCGCACCGCCCACACGGGTGTCGATTTCATTCGCGATACAAGCGGAACCGATCGGTACCGCCAACGCGGTGGTCGCCGCTGCCGATCACATCGGCGCCGAGCCGTTTCTTGTGCTCAATGCCGACAACCTCTATCCGGCAGGCGCGATCCGCGAACTGACGTCGCGCGATGCAGCGGCTGCGGTGGCGTTTGATCGTGATGCGTTGCTGTCTGACGGCGCGATCGAACCGGAACGCATCAGACAGTTTGCCGTGCTCTCGATCAATGACGACAATACGCTCGCGGCCATCGTGGAGAAGCCGGGCGATTCACTCGATCCGCACAGCGACGCCGCGCGCTGGGTGAGCATGAATCTCTGGGCGCTGACGCCGCCGTTCGTTGATGCGTGCCGTAGGGTGTCGCTGTCAGCACGTGGCGAATACGAACTGCCCGAAGCGATCGGCAGCGCACTCCAGCAGCACACCATGCACGTGGTGCGCCGACACGACGTCGTGCTTGATCTGTCGCATCGGCGTGATATCTCGCGCGTGACAGAGCGGTTGCGCGGTGTGACCGCGCAGCCGTGAACGTCAGCGAAACACCGTTTGCGCGGGCGCTTGCGCGTGCCGGACTGCCGCTTGATGCGATTTCGCGCTACGCCACCCAGTATGACGCAGCCAATCGGGCGCTCGATGCGGATGGCGTTCCGCGAGAAGGTCGACGACAGTGGGTCGTACCGGGACGCATTGAAGTGCTGGGCAAGCACACCGACTACGCCGGCGGGCGATCGCTGCTCTGCGCCGTGGAACGGGGACTGGTGCTGGTCGCCGCGCCACGCAGCGACCGCGTGCTGCACGTGCTCGATGCCGTTCGACAGGGACGCGTAGAGATTGATCTCGCGACGGCCGCGACGCTGCGCAGCGCGCGCGGCTGGCCGCTGTATCCACATACCGTCGCACGACGGCTGGTCCGCAACTTTGGTGAAGCCGTTGGTGGCGCGCATATCGCGATGGCCAGCGGCCTGCCCTCGGCGGCTGGCATGTCCAGTTCAAGTGCACTCACGACCGGACTGGCGCTGGCCGTTGCCGAGTGCGGCGGGCTCACGCACACAGATGCGTGGCGACAGGTGTTGCCGACGCGCTTGCATCTCGCCGGATATCTGGGCGCACTCGAGAACGGCTTTCGTTTTCACTCGCTCGATGGTGACTCCGGCGTTGGCACGATGGGCGGCGCGCAGGACCACACGGCGATTCTGTGCAGCGCGGCGAACAGGCTGGGCATGTTTGGCTGGGCGCCCGCGCGCTTTGAACGGTGGGTGGAGTGGCCGAGCGATTTTATCTTTGCGATAGCGGTGAGCGGTGTCGTGGCATCCAAGGCGGGCGCCGTGCGTGGACAATACAATCGCACGGCGCGCACCGTGGCGCACTTGCTGCGCAGCTGGAACCTGCGCACGCACCGACGCGATGCCACACTCGGCGAAGCGCTGCACAGCGATCCGTCCGCGTACGATCGACTGATCGACCTGGCCGAACGTGACGCGACCGCAGAGTTTCCCGCCGCGCATCTGCGCGCGCGTCTGCTGCAGTTTCGCGATGAGTCCGAGGTCATGGTGCCGGATGCCGCCGAGGCAATTGCGCGCGGCGATTATGCGGGATTCGGCGCGCTCGTGGAGCGCTCACAGCTGGCGGCCGAAGCCGCGCTGGAAAACCAGGTGCCTGAAACGCGCATGCTGGCTCGCGCGGGTGTTCAGGAGGGAGCGGTTGCCGCGTCGGCATTCGGTGCCGGCTTTGGTGGCAGTGTGTGGGCCATGATTCCGCGCGCTGATGCGGAGGCCTTTATTGGTCGCTGGCGACGTGCGTACATCGCGGCATCACCAGCGATCGCAGCGCGCGCCAGCTGGTTTTGCACGCCACCCGCGCCGCCGGCGATGGAGATCGAACTGCACGACGCGTGAAGAGGCGCGATCCGTCAGGCGGCCAATGCGAGCACAATGGACAACGCGCGCGCCAGCCCTCGTGGCCCCTCCACGTTTTCATACCATTCGTCGGCGGTATGTGCACCGCCACCACGTCCGCCCGCGCCGATCGTGATTGCCGGAATGCCGCGCGAGAGCGGGATGTTGGCATCGGTGCTGGCGATGGCTCCAAGCGGTTCGCGTCCCGCCGCGCGCGTGGCCGCCATGGCCAGGGCAACGACGGGATGATCCTCGTCGAGATGTCCGGCTGGCCGCTCGCCAATAAGCTGAATCTCGCTGCGCAGTATCTCTGACGTGCGCGCGCGATTTTCGTCGAGCGTGGCCTGCCGGACCAAGGTGCGCAGCTGTTGATCGACTCGGCGCAACGATCCATCGTTGGTCGCTCGCACATCGACTTCGAGCCACGATTGTGTGGGAATGGCGGTGAGCGATTCGCCGCCGCCGATGCGCGCCACGGAAACGGCCACCTGCCCGCGAAACTCTGACGGCAGTGTGGAGAGCCACTGCGTGGTGCGACCGGCGGCATGAATGGCATTGGGCCGCCCGAAGTCCGCCCACGAGTGTCCGCCCGGGCCGTGGAAGGTGATGCGATACCGACGCGAACCCAGCGCGTGATGCACGATGCGTTCGTCGCCCGGTCCGTCAAGCGCAATGACCGCGTGCGGGGCCACACCGTCGGTAGCCAACCCGTCGAAATACGCTCGCGCGCCCCTGAGATTGCCCAGTCCCTCTTCGCCAACCGTGGCCACAAATTCGATGGGGTGCGTGAGGATCGCAGCGTCTCCATCAAGGCCCGGCACTCCTAGCGCGTCGGCCAGCGCCAGCATGCCACCCAGCCCGCGTGCATTGTCACCAATGCCGGGACACACCACGCGCTCACCCTCATGGCGGAGCAGCAGCGGGGTGCCCGCCTCGAACACCGTATCAAGGTGCGCCATGCACACCACGGGAGGAAGCTCCGCCATGGAGCACGGGCGCCGGGCAATGACATTCCCGACGGCGTCGGACCGAACAGATGCGAACCCGCGCAATCGAAAGGCATCGGCGACCAGCGACGCACGCGCGCCTTCGGCGCCGGTGGGTGCGGGCAGCTGCGCAAGCCGCACCTGGGTCGCCAGTGTTGCGCCATC
>JBGTOG010000331.1:0-30841 GCA_041742675.1 Gemmatimonadaceae bacterium
GCGAGCGCCTCGGCGTCGGCCAGCAGCGCTTCACGCACCGCCGGGAGCGCCGCGACAAATGCCGTGGCAACGGCCGGTGCACGCGCGGCCTCGATCACGGAGCTGACCGTCTCTTCGACCAACCGCTGTAGTTGCCGGAGCTCCTGCGCTACGGCGCTGAGCTCACACGTTGGCGCACCACCAAAGTGTGGGAAGAGCAGTTGCAACGACTGACGCACCAGCACCTCCGCACACGCGCGCAAATGTGGCGGAAGTGGGTGCGCCTCTCGCGAAGCAACTATCTGCGATGCGTAATCACGGCCCTTCATGTCATCCCGTTCACCTGTACAGATTGCTCTAAAATGATCCGAACTTGAAGGTAATCGTCGCCACCCCGCTGCTCAGCCCACTGTCGGATGCGCCTGGCAGCTCACTGCCGTCCACGTATCGATAGCCGGCGCCAAGGCCCGTGCGGAACCAGCGCGTCACGTTGAGTTCAACATTCACCATCGGTTCCAGCACGAAGACGTTCGACTCGAGTCGTTGCGTCGACGTGGCGCCACCCTGGTCGCGCGTGGATTGATAGCTGGCCATGCCTCCGCCGAGCAACGTGTAGAACGTCACGTGCACCAGGCTGCGCGGCCGCACGATGTATTCGAACTCCAATCCACCGTAATCGAGACGCAGGGACGCCGGATCGCCGTTGCTGAACTCGTATCCGGTGCGAACGTTTTCGCTCGTCAGCGAGTATCCCCCCCCGCCGATCACGAGTTGGCGATTGATGATCACGCCGCCTCGTCCACCTGACATCACCACATCTTCGCCCGCCACGCGTGTGAGCTTCACAACGGGTCCGCCAAAGCCGCCAAAGGTCGTTCCACCACGTGAGTTGAGCAATGTTTCATTGCGCTGTGCATCGAGGGGCGTTGCGGTGAGCGCGCAGGCGAGTGCGCCAAGCGAGGCGATTGCGCCGACGTGTTTCATTGTTGTCCACTGCATATCAGGAATCTCCGTGTTGCCGGTGAGCGTCTGTCCCGCTCCTCTACGCAGTGGCCGTGCTCAGGTTTCGCCGTCAGCCCCGTTCCAGCGCCGAGATGCGATCTGCTTCGGCATCTGACACATAGCATTGCATGCCGATTGGGACGAAGCCCGCCGAGCGAATGGTGGTGCGATACCAGGCGGCAGGTTTTGGCGTGGGCCATGCCGTATCACCGATGTATTCGTCGCCCTGCGCAAACAGTTCGAGATACGCCACACCCGCAGTGCGGCGCGCTACCTGCTTCAGTCCGGTGCGAAGCGTGGTAGCATGGAGATAGTTGAGCATCCCCACGCACAACACGAGATCGAACTGTTCAGCGGGCGCAAGCAAAGCATCCAGATCGGTGATGCCACCCTCACGAAGTCCGCGGCGAGCACCGTGCTGCGCGACCGCCCACGCACTCGGATCGACGCCTACATACGTGATGCGCGGACGACGGCGACGCAGCGCGACTCCCCACTGTCCTTCACCACACCCGACATCGAGCACACGACGCACCTTGCGTTGTAGCACCCACTCCGCAAGATGCAAAACAAAATCCACCTGTCGCGCAAACTCCGCTGATGTGCGCACCCGATGCGCCGGATCACGATACCATTTTTCAAAATAGGCCGCGTCATAGCGCTTATGGGCGCTACTCACAAAATGCTCCAGAACGCGCGATCGACATCAATGGCGAACTGCCAGCGACCGTCGCGCAATCCGCGCGAGACATCAACGCGCAGCAGATCATAGAACAGCAGCGCACCCAGGCCCACCGACGGCAGCACCGCATCACGCACCGGCGAAACGCGCACATCAGACGCGAATCCGCCCAACACGACCGCCTGCACAAACGGTATGAGCTGCGCGCGCGCCGGACTGGCGCCGTACTTCCCCAGTGGAATAGACGGAAACGGCACGGGCACGCGCCACTCTGCGCGCGGAGACATCAGATGCTGCGCCGCCAAGGAGTGAAACGCGTAGCCCGGTCCGGACCACGGACCACCGGCCAGCTGCAACCACTGCGGTGGAATGTTCTGGCCGATGGTTGACGCAACGCGCACACCCAGCACGAACGACTGCTCACGCGGCATCGGCCACTCTACGCGAGTCTCTGCTTCCACACGCAGCGCACGGGCGCGTACGCGTTCGCCGCTGTCGTTCCGACCCGTGCTCTGTGACAGAATGCTGCGCCAGGCATACGAACCTTGTCGAGATCCCACCTCACCAAAGCGGCCGTCCTGAAACACATCAAGGCGCACACCCTCAATCGCCCACGCTGGTCGCACCGGCAGGTATCGACCCGAGAACGGACGCGCCACCAGCGACAGCGAGTCTTCCCATTCGTACGCCACCCGTACGGCGACACCGCGCTCGGCGAGCGGTCGCCACACCACGCCAGCGGAGCGCACATCGACCGGTGACGTGTAGTCGCTGCCAAACAACAACGACGCCAGCGAGTTGGTCACACCGGCGCGCTCTCGCTGCCCCAGCTCGCGATACTCACGCGCAGCGAACAGCTCCATCGTGGGCGCGCCGCCGAGGGCCGGTCGGCGATCTATGCTGAGCCGCCCCTTGATCTGCTGGTCATCAAGACCGTAGCGCACGTTCCCGCGCAGCGACACCGATGCGGGCCACCGATACGCCATACCGGCGCCCAGCGCCAGGCCCTCCACACGCGAATGACGTATAAAATCCGACACGCCGCTGCCTGTGGCCGTCACCGTCGTCGCGCGCGTCAGTGCCGACGCGCGCACGGCGTCCTCGGCAATTTGCTGCGCATTGCGCACGTCCGCATCGCGGGCCACCTGCATGTCCGGCGGCAGCGCATCGAGCACCCCTCCGTCAAACGCATAGCGCTGCAACGAATCACGCGACACGCTGCTCCACGTCGGCAAGGATTGGGTTAACGGCGCAACGCCTTCGTTGACGGTGTACTGCGACACATCCCAGTGACCGCGCACAATGCCGCGCGCTGGAACATCCAGCCAGGTGCTGCGCCGTACCACCTCAACTTCCTGACGACGCGGTAGCCAATATCGGCCGCGCACCAGACTGTTCTCCAGCGTTACCGCCAACGCCTCAATGCGCCGATCGAGAATGGCCGCACGCGTGAACGTGAGTTGCAGGCGCACCACCGCCGCCGTTTCGCGATCGAGATACACACTGCCAATCGCGCGCGCCGCATTCACGTCACGCGGACGAAACAACACCTCGTCTACCAGCACTTCACGATCCGGCAGTCGCATGGAGAACGCATCGCCGCGCTGATACTCGTACAGCGAATCCGCTCCCTGCGCCAATGGATGCGGAACGTCCGCGACATCGAACCCATCGCCGAGTCGAATACGATCCGGCAAATTGTCAAGCACCACGCCGTACCGATCGCGGTAGTATCCGACGTTGGCCGGAAGCAATGTCGTGTCGCGCCGACCCACGAGCTGTTGCGCGCTGCCGCCCGGTTGCCACCACGAGACGCGCAGCGCGAGCTGTTCCGTCTGCACCACTCGCGGGGGATCGGTAAATCCTTCGCCCAACTGCGCGAGGAACGCCAGATAGCCGCGCGCGGTGGCCTCGTAGTCAATCAGTGTGCTGTCGGCGAGTTGCACGCCGCGCCGCAGCATCGCGCGGGAGACATATTCGCGCGCCACGGAGTCACCCCACGGCTGTTCTTTCGCGGCGGCCTGCTTCGGTGTGGTGCGAGAGGCGCTGACCTGCGACTTCGCAGGAGCCGCCAGCATCACCACCAGCCCGACTGCCATCGGCAGAGTGGCGCGTCTACTGCTCCAGACCACGAGCCGTTGATCGTGTGGTTGCGCGTCGACGCGGCGGCGTAGTCGTCGCATCCTCGCTGGTACTGGGCACCGGAACAATCATCCACCCGCCAAAGGCGGCGGTGTGCGCGGCCGCGGTTGCCGTGGGTAGCGCCACCAGATAGCTCCAACCGTAGCGCCAACCGTCTGTCTTCAGTGAGTCCGACCCAGGAGTCAGTGGCGCACGAAACGCGATGCGCGCAACAATCTCGGCTTCCAGCGGTGTCGTCGCGCCAGACGGGTCCGCGAGTTGCACGCGCGCACCTGACGCGAACGCCGGCGTGATTGGCGACGCACCGAACTGTACGGCGATCACGGTGTCGCGAGCGCCGGTACGCAGTCGTCCTTCAATGCGCGGCGATACACCAGCGCGCGTGGCCGCTTGCAAGGTGACGGAATCAAGATCCGCACGACTCGCTGCGAAGCGGCGATTCGTCCATGTCTGCAGGCGAGCCACCAAGGCGCTGTCTCCCGACATTGCCGACAGCGATGTCGATACGTCCACACTGTCACTGCGACTCAACACGAGCAGTCGGTTGGGCGCCAGCACATCAAGCGCCGCACGCAACGACGGGTCGTCATTGGCGGTATATGACCACAAGGCTTCATCGCCGCGCGACATTTCCAGGAGTCGGCGCACGGCAACGCGTGTTCCATCGCCCACCAACGCGATCTGACGAGCGGGCTCCGCTTCGATCACAGCGATCGCCTGCGCAAGGTGGGCGCGCAGCTGTCGCTCGAGCAGCGGCAGCGGCGCGCCGCTCCACCCATCAAGCGTTGCGCGATGTATTGCCGCGTCCACCGCATCACTCAGTGCGCGCGCCATCGTCGGCGACAGCGATGCCGGCACCGATGAAGGATCAAGACGGCCGGCAGAGCTGAGCAGAATGTCCGGCGTCAGCCCTCCGGTCACGCGTCCCGCCTTCTCCTCACGGCGTTCGAGCGCGACGCCCGACGGCGGTAACCACCGCGCCGTTGTCAGTCGGAGTGAAATCTCGGCGTTGATGGGCACGACACGCTGCACCACACCTTTGCCGTAGGTGTGGTCGCCCACGAGCAGTGCCCGCCCATGATCGCGCAACGCGGCCGCGATCAACTCAGCGGAACTGGCCGTGTTGGCGTCGACCAAAACAACCAGCGGCAGTGTGGGCCAACGGGTCCGGCGCACAATTTCCACTTGCGGCTGCGTGGTGCCGCGTCGATCGAGCGACGCCACCACATCTCCCCGCGAGAGGAACAGCGACGCGACCCGCACACCCTCGTCATACAGTCCGCCGGGATTGCCGCGCAAATCAAGAATCAGAGAACGCGCACCGCGGTCCATCAATGAATCGACGGCTCGCTCGAGCTCTTCAGCGGACCCAGTCGCTGAGCTGGCCAGCCGCGCGTAACCCACGGAGCCAGTCGCCATCAACGCTTCGCTCACGGCAGATACGTGCCACGGAGCGCGCACTAATGCGACATTCACCGAATCGCCGCCGGCTGCACGCACGATGCGCAGCATCATCGTATCCGAGACGGGGCGGGCACTGTCGCGAGTTGCGACATCAGCACGGGGAAGATTCCATGCGTCGCCTGCCGAGCGTCCGTCGACCTCCACAACCTGATCACCGGCCCGCAGACCGGCCTTCGCCGCTGGCGACCCAGGCTGCACACGGCGCACCATCGCCGCCGCACCGCGCATGCGCAGCAGCATACCAAGGCCCTGACTCTCACCGCGAAGTGTCCCGCGGTAGATGTTCATCCCCTCGCGTTCGAGCAGTGCAGCGTACGGATCATGCAATTCGCGCAGCATGCCACTGACCGCGCGGCGCATGAGCTCGCTCTCCGGGAGCGAGTCCAGGAAGTTGACGCGCACGGAATCAAGCGCCGTAGACAGCAATCGCTCCCGGCCCCACGGCTGCCGAGCCGCCTCCATGTGCGCACCGTACCACGAACCCACGGCAAACGCCGCGGCCACCCCAAGCATGGCCACGGCACGCCAGGCGAGCGTTCGGTTGCTCGTCACGCGCACTTCCTGAGCCGCACCGACGTTATTTCTGTCGGGTGGCTGTTGGTCGGTGCTCGCAAGGCGCTCGGTCACTGGACGTCCCCGTACTTAAGTGGTGTTGCAAAAACGTGTCGGACCACGAAAAGGCTCCTGCACGCTGTACCGTCTGAAGCGTCGCACGTTCCCTCGTGGGGCGCATGGGTCGACGTTCTCAGTCGCCATTCCGTCACCGCAACGATCTCAAGCGGCAATCGGATCGCGAGGGGTCGGACCAGACGCCTGTGCAGGACATATTGTACGTATCGACCGCCAACCCGCGCGGGCGTCGGAATTTTCCGGCGTCCGCAGTCTCGTTGCCCAGTCCGCTGTGAGTGCAGAACCCATCATTTCCCCGGTCGCCGATCGCGTGCACGATACGTCGGCTGTCCAATCTGGCCATCCCGGTTCGTCGCCGCCAACGCCCCCCAATGGCGCGGCGCCCGACCCGCTCGTCGAGCGCGTGCTGGCGCCATTCCAGCAATTCGCACATGCCGAAGCGTCGGGTGGAATCGTCTTGCTGTTTGCGGCGGTTACCGCGCTGATCTGGGCAAACTCTCCCTGGGGTGAAAGCTACGCGCACCTGTGGGAAACCAAGGTCACGATCGGCGCGCCGGGATTTGGCCTGACAGAATCTCTGCATCATTGGATTAACGACGGCCTGATGGCGGTGTTCTTTTTTGTCGTTGGTCTGGAAATCAAACGCGAAATCCTGGTCGGTGAGTTGGCGTCGGTCCGTCAGGCGGCGCTGCCACTGTTCGCGGCCCTGGGCGGCATGGTGGTGCCGGCGCTGGTGTTTCTTGTATTCACCGTTGGAACGCCCGATGTGCGCGGCTGGGGCGTTCCCATGGCCACCGACATTGCCTTCGCACTCGGCATCGCCGCGCTGCTGGGCTCTCGCGTACCCACGAGTCTGAAAATTTTTCTCGCGGCACTGGCCATTGTAGACGATATCGGTGCAGTGCTCGTGATCGCGCTCTTCTACACGGCCTCGATTCAAGCGATGGCGTTGTTGGTCGCAGCCGGTGTCATGGTCGTCCTCATCGGATTCAACGTCGCGGGCGTCCGATCATCGGTCCCGTATTTTTTGCTCGGTGCGGTGCTGTGGGTCGCGTTCCTGAAGAGCGGCGTGCACGCCACGATCGCGGGCGTACTGCTCGCGCTCACCATTCCCGCCAGCACGCGCATTGACGGAGAGGAGTTCATTGATGAGGCGCGTGATCACCTGAATGCGTTCGACGCCGCGTGCGAGAACGACCCGGAGGAGTTCAGCACCACGCAGCGCCATCAGGAGCCGATTTTTGCGCTCGAAGATACGGCGAAGCGCGCACAGTCTCCGCTCCTGCGCCTCGAACACAAGCTGCACGGCATGGTGGCCTTTCTGATCATGCCAATCTTCGCGCTCGCCAATGCGGGGGTGGCGTTCAGTGGCGGCAGCGCAACGAGCGCGATTGGCGACCGTGCCGTCCTTGGCATCTTCGCCGGACTCGTGTTGGGCAAGCCCCTCGGCATTGTGCTCTTCTCGTGGTTCGCCGTCCGCTTCCGCCTCGCCGACCTTCCCTTTGGCGCCGACTGGCGTCATGTGGCGGGCATGGGGGCACTGGGCGGCATCGGATTCACCATGGCGCTCTTCATCGCGGCACTCGCGTTCGGTGAGGGCGACAAACTTGAAGCGGCGAAGATCGGCATTCTGGCCGGCTCGCTGGTGGCCGGCCTCCTCGGCTGGTTGCTGCTGGCGCGAAAGCCCATCCGGCTGAAGAGACCGTAGATTACGCCCCGGACGATCCCATCAATGCCCCCCCCCGCGGAACGACTCGGCAGTCGCTTCGCCGGATCGGAGCAGCGAAAGCCGGAAAAGGATCGGACCCACCGTCTCGTTGATGGCGATCATGGCCAGGAACAGTGTGCGCAGTTCCTCGCCGCGCTCTGGATACACACTGGCCACCACGCTCGAGAGCCCGATCGCCACACCCGCCTGACTGATCAGCCCCATCCACGTGTACTTCGCCGCCACCGGCTCGGCCTTGGCCCACCACGCTCCAAGCTGTGTACCCGCCCAGATGCCCGCCGCGCGGACCACAACAATCGGAATTACCAGCGGCCACAACTGCACGACGGCCGATGGAATGATTTTCGCGCCGGCCAGCGCAAAGAACACCACGAAGATCGGTGCGCCCGCTCGCTCCATGGCGTGACGCAACTGCTCGCCCTCACCGCCACCCGCATTCTCTGCCACGAATCCGGCCACCAGTAGCGTGAGCAGTGTCTCCACGTGCAGCAAACTCGCGATTTCGGCGCCAAAGAACGCCACCAGAATCGCGAAGATAAACAGTTCGCGACGGATGAATCGCAGGTACAGCGCAATCACCCCACCAAGGACCGCACCCACCAGCACGGCGCCGCCAATTTCCCAGAACACCATCATCGCACTGGCACCACCTTCACCAGACGGCGGCGCCAGGACACGCGCCAACGCGAGCGCACCGGAGAAGGTCAACACAACGGCCACATCGGCAAGCAAAACGACGCCAAGCGTTGTGCGCGCCACCACTCCTTTCGCCCCACTCTCGCTCAGCAACGCCATGGTCACGGCGGGCGAATGCACCACTGCCACTGAGGCGAACAGGATCGAGAAGCCCAAGACCTCCGTCCACGGCGCACCATTCAGAAACGGCAGGAAGCGATGCAGCGATGCCATCACCACTACGATGCCGATGAACGAAACGGACAACTCCGCCGACATCATCTTCAACAACAACACACCGCGTTTGCGCACTTCCTCGAGCTGTAGCTCGGCACCGGCCAAGAACGCAATCAGCGCAATCGCGAGCTCGCTCACCGGTGCCAGCTGGTTCATGACCGGCACGGACACGAAGTTCAGCGCCGCGGGACCCACAGCGAGGCCGGCCACCAGATAGCCAACGATCTTTGGCAGGCGAATCGTGGTGGCCAGCTCGCCCACACTGTACGCGCCAAGAATCAGGAACCCGAACGCCATCAGCACCAGCGCGGCCGGTGTCCCTTCACCAAGCGGCAGCACGGCCTGCATCAACAGATACAGCAATACGAGAACGATGACGCGGCGCATCAGCGATCCTCGTCCCGGGCGTCGTTCGTCGATGGGCGGTCTGGCGCGGGCGGTGGCTGCGATGCCGGCGCACTACCGCGAACCTCGCGTCGCAAGTTGCGGCGTCCCAGCACGTACCCACCAGTCGTTGGCGAGACCTCCGACTCCGGCGACAACAACGTGCTCGCTCCCTCGGCCTCGGAGAGATCAAACACACCGCTCGCTCCAGACGGCACTGGCTGTTCGGCCGTTGTTGACGCCGGATCGTCCGCGTCCACCCACGGCAGGCGCTGCGCCAGATCACGCAACGGTTCCACGATCGGCAGCAGTGCCGCGCGCACAAGTCGCGCCGCAGCAAACTCGGTCAACAGCACCGATGCCAGCGCAGCCGTGAACACGACATCACCAATCGGCAACTCCGGTCGACGTGCGTAGTCGAGCGCCAGCGCCACGGTAAGTCGTCCCTGTCCGATCAACGCTTTCCCCCAATCGCGTCCGAGCTGTGGCGTGGCATCGTTCCAAATGGTGCTCACACGCGTGGCGTACACTTTTGATGTGGTTCGCGTGAAGAGATAGAGTACGATCACCGCGATCACGGTCATCGATGTACTCGGCCGCCACGAAAGACCCGCCAACAGCAGCAGCACGTAATAGAACGGTCGCTCTGCCGCCGCCAACACAGCGCGTAGCTCGTTGCGGCCACGACTGGTATTCACCAGAACAATGCCGATCACCAGCGTCGCCAGTACCGGTGACACATTCAGGTACGCGGCCGTGCCGCTGGCCAGAATGACGGCGCCACCCAGTGACACGACCAACCGGTCGACTTTGCGCTCTTCGCCGAGGAACAGGTGGAACAGCGCACCACCAAGCACGCCTACGCCGACAGTAATCACGGCCCATTCCGTGGGCGTGGGCGGACGCAGCGCCATGGTGGGCGCCCGATGCACCCACGCAAACAGAATGCCGGTGGTGACGATCGCCACAAACGCGTTCACACCTAGCGATGTCTCCAACTGGTTCACAACCGGCTCGCGTCGTTTGCGATCACGCAACGCAATGTCCAGACCAGCCGGTGTCGACGCCACAGCGATCGCACCCAGAGCAATCGCGGGCACAATCGCCCAGAACTGCGAGGTGAGTCCGAGCGCAGGCAGCGCCCACCACAGCACCAGCGTGACCGCGCCTAATGTCACCAGCGACTCAATCACCGCGAGTCGAAACGTCAACCCGGTAATGCGAACGAGTCGCGGCAAATAAAACTGCATGCCCACCGTCAGCCCGATCCAACCAGTACCGAGCACGATTATCGGTCCGAACGACTCGGCCGCCTCCACCGGAATCACCCCTGACACCTGCGGTCCGAGCAGAATGCCGAGCACCAGATACTCGGCGCCCGATACGATCAGCAGGCGCTTGGCCAGCCACTCGTAGAGCAGATGTGTCGCGAGATATGCGGTCGCGACGACAATGATGAGGACCAGCGAAGCGCTCAACGCGGCGTTGTGAAGGGAGACGGTGATGCTGTAGCGAAGGTCAGCTTGGCAAGCTATCGGCAAGTCAACGGAGCGCCAGCCTTTGCCAGTCATTTTGACCGACCAGACCGGCACCGTTGCACGATGATTATTGTTCTTCCGCTGTGACGAACCCGCCCCTCGCTGCCGAATCCGACGTCGTTCGATTTGCCAAGGCGCCGCTCGGCCTGGTGTTTCTGCTTGGAACACTGATGGCGTTCGGACCGCTCTCGATCGACACGTATTTGCCCGCGTTTCCCGCCATCGGTCGCGCCTTCAATGCCGACGCGGCGGCCGTGCAGCGCACACTCTCGTTGTACTTCGCTGGACTGGCGATCGGGCAGGTGATCTATGGACCGCTCGCCGATCGCTTTGGTCGTCGCGCGCCGCTGCTTGGTGGCATGACGCTGTATGTGATTGCCGCGATTGGCTGCGCCACTGCGCCCACGCTTGGCTCGCTGACGATGTGGCGTTTCGCGCAGGCCCTGGGTGGTTGCAGTGGCATGGTAATCACGCGCGCGGTGGTGCGTGACCTGTTTGCGCCGCGCGATATGGCGCGGATTTTTTCGCAGTTGATGTTGGTGATGGGTGTGGCGCCAGTTCTTGCGCCATTGCTTGGCAGCACGTTGTTGGCCGCGTTTGGATGGCGCGGCATTTTCTGGACGCTCGCAGCACTTGGCGCCGCGTGTGTGATTGCGCAGGCGATCGCGCTGGAAGAGTCACTGCCGCCGGAGCGACGCGCGCAGGCTGGTTTGGGCCGGATTCTTGGCACGTATCGTTCCTTGATCATCGATCCACGCTTTCTGGCACCGGTGATCGGCGGCGGATTGTTGTGGAGTACCATGTTCGTGTACATCGGCGGCGCGCCGTTTCTGTACATGGAGCTGCATCACGTGTCGCCGAGCGCGTTCGGTGTGTACTTCGGCGTCAATGCTGCGGGCATGATTGGTGTGGCGCAACTCAATGCCCGATTGCTTGCACGTCGTTCTCCGGGTCGATTGCTGCGGCTTGGTGCCGCGATAGTATGCGCCGCAGGGTGCGTGCTATTGCTTGCGATCAGTACGGGTTGGGGCGGGCTGTTGGGCGTTGCCGTGCCGATATTCTTCATGCTCGCTGCGCTCGGCTTCGTTGGTGGCAACGCTTCGTCAGCCGCGCTGGCGCCGTTCCCACACACCGCCGGCAGCGCCTCCGCGCTCATGGGCACGGTGCAGTTTGGCATTGGTGCCACGGCGGGTGCGATTGCGGCAACGTTTTTTGACGGTACCGGCGTGGCGCTTGGACTGGTGATTGCCGGCGTCGCGCTGTGTGGTGTGTTCGTGGTCACGCGTTGGTGCGTTGGCGGGCGTTAGTGGCCGTGTGCAATACGGCCGAATGACGCCGCCAGTCCCCATCGCACCTGGGAGCCGCTGCGCTGGCGTGTAACAAATCCTCGGAATGACTGTTCGTGGCAATCGGTCCATCACAGACTACGACGCATGCCAACACTCCCGAACTCCGACTCTGTCGTGACGCAGCGATCGCGTGCGCTCGCGATCCTGTGTGTGCTCGCGGCTGGCGCGTGCGGCACGTCTGATACCGCGCCCGCTTCGACGGCAGTTGCAGCAGCCCTGCCGCTCGCGACCGATACGCTCAATCCCATCGCCATTACGGACACGTTACCTGGTGATAGCGATGATCCGGCGATCTGGCTGCACCCCGACGATCCGGCGCAGAGCCTGATTCTTGGCACTGACAAGGGTGACAGCACCGGCGGCGTGTATGTGTTCGACCTTGCTGGCCGAATTGATCGTGCGCGCAGCGTGTCGCCGCTCTTTCGCATGAACAATGTCGACGTCGCACAGAATGCGAATCTTGGTGGGGCGACGCGAGATATCGCCGCTGCCACGGAACGCAACCGACAGCGGCTGCGCGTGTTTGCATTGCCCGATATGCAACCCATCGATGATGGCGGGATTCTGCTGTTCGATGGCGACACGGTCCGTGCGCCGATGGGCATCACGTTGTACCGTCGCCCGGCGGACGGCGCGACGTTTGCGATCGTTGGCGGCAAGACCGGCCCCACGGACGGTACGTATCTTTGGCAGTACCGCCTCGAGGCCGGTAGCGACGGCGTCGTGCGCGGCACCAAGGTGCGCGAGTTTGGCGCATACAGCGGGCGCAAGGAAATCGAAGCCATCACGGTGGACGACGCAAACGGCTTCATCTACTACAGCGACGAAGGGGTAGGCGTGCGCAAGTACCACGCGGATCCGGACAGTGGCAATACGGAGTTGGCGCTCTTCGCAACCGCGCATGTGATCGATGATCACGAAGGGCTCGCGATCTTTGAGCGCAATGAGCGCACCGGGTACATCGTGCTGAGCGATCAGGGTGGTGGACGCATTCATGTGTTCGCGCGCGAGGGCACGAACGGCAATCCGCATGATCATCCGGTGCTGGCGATCGTGCCGGTGCGCGCCAAGGAGACCGACGGCCTCGAAGTGACGTCGCGCGCGGTTGGGGACCGGTTTCCGAGCGGCCTGCTGGTCATGATGTCCGACGGCGGCGCGTTTCACTACTACGATTGGCGGGATGTGCAGCGGGCCATTGACGCGATGAAATCCGTGACACCGTGAGTGAATACGGATCCGGGACACGTACGGATTATTGACGTGTCCCCGGCGCACATGCAATTGGCCCCCACGTGCGCTTGCCGTCGAGCAAGCGCACGTGGGCGTTACGGCACCTGTAGCCGTTCCAGCGTCGCCGTGAGCTCGCGCACCATCGAATCGTAGTACGTACGCTGCTCACGCTGCTGCGCCGTGAGCGGCTGCACGGCTCCTCGTGCTTCGCCGTTCAGCCGATTGACGCGTGCTGCGAGCTCCACCACTTCGCGCCGCGCCTCCGCCAGCACCTCTCGACGTGACGCATCGGCCTCGCGCCACGCGTTGTTCACGCGCGTGGCCAGGGTTTGCGCGCTGCGACGCAGATCGGCGAGCGCCAGCAGCGTTTGCGTCCATTCGGCTCGTACTTCCGGCGATGTCGTGCTGCGCGGATCATCGCGCACGATCAGTGTGGTGGTTGCCGTCGCACCGCCGGCGCGCACGCGCACCGTATACGTGCCGGGTTCGACCGGTGGTCCGGCGGGCATCCGTGTGATCTCCTGGCCGGGTTCAGCATGCGCGAGATTCCACATCGCACGATTGAGTCCCGTCCGGCCAGTCACGCGCATGTCGGCAACCGTGCGTCCGCGTGCGTCGTCAACGTGCAGCTCCACAGGACCTGGCTTCGACAACCAGAAGTCAATCATGCCGCCGCTCGCCGGGTTGTCGCCGCGATAGAACATGTCGCCCACATGTCCGATCTCGCTGCGATAACGAATCTGTTCGGCAGGGCGCGTGCTGAACGCATGCACCGCTTTGCTCGTCACGTCACCGGTGAGCTCCTGCAGTGCGCGCACGTTGTCCAGAATCCAGATGCCGCGCGAGTGTGTACCAACCACAAGATCATGCTCGCGCGGATGAATGAAGAGATCGTTGAAGGCCATCGTGGGCATGCCGCTGCGCAGCTCAGACCATGTGCGCCCGCGATCGTTCGACCAGAAGAGACCCAGCTCTGTTCCCAGATACAACACATCGGGGTTCTTCAGGTCCTCGCGCAGCGTTCTCGCAACGCGGTTGGGCGGCAGGCCGGCATCTATGCGCTGCCATGTCGCGCCATCGTTGTCGGTGCGGTACACGTAGTTTGCGAAGTCGCCGCTGCGATAGTCGTTGGCCACGAGATACACGCGACCGTCCGCATGCCGCGACGTCTCGATGCCATTGATCCAGGCACTGCGCGGCAATCCGGGAATGGTACCGGAAAACTCTTTCCATGTGGCTCCGTTGTCACCACTGCGCTGCACATTGCCATCGTCGGTGCCCACCCACAGCACGCTGCGCACTCGTGGTGATTCGGCGATCGCCGAGATCGTGGGCCAGTAGGGGATGCCGTCATCGAGCGAGAGCGAACTGGATCGCGGCGCCTGACCCATGATGGAGAGCGTGCGGCGATCTACGCCGGTGGTGCGGTCTCCGAGTGCCGTCCACGTGTCACCGCGGTCAGTGCTCTTCCAGAGAATGTTGGTGCCGGCGTAAATCGTGCGCGGCTCGTGGTGAGAGAGCAGTATCGGCGCGTCCCAGTTCGCTGGTGCCATGGCGTTGCCGAGTCGCTGCGCTGGAGAGCCAAGGTCTCCCCACGTGGTCCAGTTGCGTCGATCGCTGATCGCACCTTGCGGATCACCTGGGCGAACGCTGGTGCGCTCACCGGTGAGCAGGTCCACGCGCGAAAGACCGAGGTACTGCGAGTTGGTATACAACGTGCGGTTGTCGCTGGTGTCGACGAGGTTGAAGAATCCGTCGCCGCCACCCCACTTCACCCAGTCGGCATTCGTGATGCCTTCGCTGCGATACGTGGCGCTCGGGCCAGCCCACGAGCCGTTGTCCTGCAGTCCACCGTACACATTGTATGGTTTCTGCATGTCGTACGACACGCGATACCACTGACTCACTGGCAGGTGCGCGATGTACAGCCACGTTTGCGCGCGATCATAGCTGATGCCGATCCCGCCATCATCGGCCTTGATGAGATGGTTGGAATTCGCGGGATTGACCCACATGAAACGATCGTCACCGTGCAACGACTGCCGCAGCGAACGCGACGTGCGGCCGCAATCAGTGCTGGTGGAGAAAAAGTTCATCATGTAGATCGTGCAGGCATCGTTCGGATCCACGATGACCTGACTGGCGTACATTGGGCGCGGATTCCACACGCTCATGCGCTCCCACGTCGCGCCGGCATCTTCCGAGCGATACAGTCCGCCGCGCGCCTCTTCGTACGCGGTGCTCGCGGTGTAGCGTTCCCCCTGCTCGATGCTCGCGTACACAATGCGCGGATTACCAGCGAAAATTGCAATGCCGATGCGTCCGTAGTCGCCCTCAGGCAATCCATTGCTCAGTTGGCTCCAGCTGTCACCGCCATCCGTGCTTTTCCAGAGCGCGCTGCCCGGTCCGCCACCGTCAAAACCAAACGGCGTGCGACGCCGCTGATACGATGCCGCGTACAGAACGCGCGGATCGCTGGCGTGCATTGTGACGTCCGAGACGCCGGTGTGTTCATCGACCTTGAGCACGAGTTGCCATGAGGAACCGCCGTCGGTGGTGCGGTAGAGCCCACGTGCTTCGTTCGGTCCCCAGAGCTGCCCCATCGCCGCGACAAACACGCGGTTCGGATTACCGGGATCGAGCACAATGCGCCCGATATGTCCCGATTCGCGCAGCCCCATGTTGCGCCATGTGGTGCCACCGTCGGTGCTCTTGTACACGCCGTCGCCCCACGATGAGCTCTGGCGATTGGCGCGTTCCCCCGTGCCCAGCCATAGCAAACTCGTGTCCTGCTGATGCAGCGCGATGGCGCCAATGGAGTGCGTGTTCTCGTTGTTGAACAGCGCGGAGAAGGTCACGCCGTTGTTTATGGTCTTGTATAGGCCCCCGGTGCTCGACGCCGCATAGAACACATGCGGATGGGCGTCGTACACAGCCAGATCCACAAAGCGGCCAGACATCGCGGCCGGGCCGATTGTTCGGAACTGCAGGCCGTCGGTGATGGTGGTAGAGGGCGTTTGCGCGTGCGCGATGGGTGCGGCGGCCAGGGCGCTGACCGCGAGTCTACCGAGCGCACGCCTCGCAGGCACGGCGCGGAATAGCGCGCACGCACGTGCGACACGCAGACGAGGAGTCAAGCTGGCGGCGGAAATCGATTGAGGAGTCATCTCTTCATTCTGTCGTTTCCGCACTCTGGCGCAAGCGCGCGCGCTGGTCGCTGCTCAGAAATCACGCGCTGGCTACTTGTTTACCTCTACTCCCAGGGCCTTGCGCACCGCCGGCGCCACCACCGTCCCGTACAGTTCAATGCAGCGCATCACGTCCGCGTGCTGCATCGGACCGAGGGTGAACTGAATGAGCATGCGGTCGTGCCCGAACACCGCGTGCTCATAGAGAATCTTGTCGATCACTTCCTCCGGCGACCCAACCAGCAGCGCACCTTGCAACGTGCGCTCGGCGTCGAACTGTCGGCGCGTTGGTGGCGGCCAGCCGCGTTCGCGGCCAATACGGCCCATGGTTTCCAGATACGGAGGCAGTGCCAACTCCACCGCGCGCTCGCTTGAGTCGGCAATGAATCCGTGCGAGTTGATGCTCACCTGGCCAACCGAGGGGTCGTGTCCGGCGCGCTCGAGCGTCTCCCAATACAGCTCGACCAACGGCACAAAGCGCTCTGGTGCGCCGCCGATGATCGCCAGTGCGAGCGGAAGTCCCAGTGTGCCCGCGCGCACCACAGACTGCGGCGTGCCGCCAACGGCGATCCATACGGGCAGTGGCTGTTGCAGCGGCCGCGGATACACGCCACGATCGTCGATGGAGGTTCGGTGTGTGCCCTGCCAGGTAATGCGCTCCGACGTGCGCAGCGCCAGCAGCAACTCGAGCTTTTCGGAAAAGAGCGCGTCGTAGTCGTGCAAATCCTGTCCAAACAGCGGATACGATTCTATGAAACTGCCGCGTCCTGCCGTAATCTCGGCGCGCCCACCTGATATCGCATCGAGTGTGGCGAAGTCCTGGAACACCCGTACCGGATCATCCGAGCTGAGCACGGTGACGGCGCTGGTGAGCATGATGCGTTTGGTGCGCGCGGCGGCGGCGGCGAGCACCACGGCCGGTGACGAGACGGAGTAGTCCGCGCGGTGATGTTCGCCCACGCCGAAGACGTCGAGCCCCACCTGATCAGCGAGTTCGATCTCGGCGACCAGTTCCTGCAGACGCCGTGCGACGACGGTGGGGTCGTTCGTGGCGCGTGGATCGGTTTCGCCGAAGGAGTAGATGCCGAGTTGCATAGCGGAATCTGCGCAGCGGACCGAGTGTTCCGCCACTAAGCTGCCACACGATGGCAGGTGGTTTGCGCGGGGACTAGCTTTGGGAAGTCCGCGACACCACTACATCACAGGAAGACGTTCATGATGATCAGCACCCGGCTCGCACAGGCGATCAACACGCAAATCGGCAATGAGTTTGCCGCCAGTCTGCAGTACTACGCGATTGCCGCGCATTTCAAGCGTTCGCATCTGCAGTTGCTGGCCAAGCTGTTCTTCGCGCAGGCCGGTGAAGAGCGTGAGCATGCGGAAAAACTGCTGCACTATGTGCTGGAGACGAATAGCGAGCTGGAGATTCCGGCTGTTCGTGCACCCGTGCCTACCTTTCCGTCTGCCTTGGCGGCCGTGCAGGCAGCGCTTGACTGGGAACGTGAAGTCACGGGACAGATCAACTCACTCATGAAGATCGCGGACGAAGAGGGGGACTATCTCTCCCAGGGATTCCTGCAGTGGTTTGTTGACGAGCAGTTGGAGGAAGTGAGCAAGATGAATCGCCTGTTCCATGTGGTGCAGATGGCGGGGGAGCGGAATCTTCTGTCGGTAGAGGCATATCTGGTGCACGGCGAGGGCTGAAGGCCGTTGGGCATCGTCGCGGCGAACTGCGTGGCGACCGCGGAGCGGCCGCCTTGCGGTTGCAGCCCTCGCACCAGATGCGTTTCGGTTCGTGCGGGAGATCCCGTGTAACTGCAACGGCATTGACCACAGAGGGCGCGGAGGACACAGAGAACTGCAACGGCGCACAATGAAGGTGCGCACAGCTGTTTTGTTGGGTGGTTAAATGCCGGCACGTCCGCGCTGTACACTCGGTGTGCTCCGTGCCCACCAAAATGTGATGGATGTGGGCTGTGAGCACCTTGCCCGCGCCCCACGCATACAGTCCTCTGTCTCCTCCGCGCTCTCTGTGGTTCATTCGGCCAGCCTGACCCTCACGACGCTCCGCAGCCCCAACACATCCGCACGCAGCCTCTTGCGCCAAGTGATATAGTCATATATATCACCTGCCATGCTGCTCACCGTCAATCCTGCGGACGAACTCCCCATCTACCGCCAGCTCATGCGGCAGATCATGGATGCCATCGCGGGGGGGCGACTGGTGGCTGGTGAGCAGCTGCCGTCGCACCGCGAGCTCAGCGAGCGACTCGTCATTGCGCCGCTCACCGTCAAGAAAGCGTACGACGAACTCGAAACGCTGGGATACATCACGTCGCAGCGCGGTCGCGGCACGTTTGTCAGCGATTCATTGCCTCGTACGGCGCGCCGAGCGCAGACGCGGCAGCTCACCGATGCCGCACAGCGCCTGCTGTCGCAGGCCTATCTCGCGGGACTGCAGTTCACCGATGTGCTCGACCTCCTCACCGAGGCTGACCGGCATCTTACCGACGCACCCACGCGTCCTTCCCCACCAGCGAAACGCAGCGCATGACACCTCTCCTTGCCTTTCGCAATGTTGAACGATCGTACACACCCGGCGTGCCTGTTCTCGATGGTGTGAGCTTCTCCATCGGCGAGGGTGAAGTGGTTGGGCTGCTTGGCCGCAACGGCTCCGGCAAGACCACCATCGTGCGACTCGCCATGGGTCGGCTTTTTCCGCACGCCGGTTCGGTGGAGGCGTTTGGCCTGGCTCCCACTGCGCATCCGGTCGAGGTGAAAGGTCAGATCGGATACGTTGGGGAGACGCAGGAGATGCCGGGCTTGTGGCGTGCGTCTGATGTGA
Source organism: Gemmatimonadaceae bacterium (assembly GCA_041742675.1). GTDB lineage: Bacteria > Gemmatimonadota > Gemmatimonadetes > Gemmatimonadales > Gemmatimonadaceae > JAABRT01. The sequence goes on from JBGTOG010000331.1 coordinate 19,075, forward strand.
TTGCGCTGCATCGGCGACTGTTTCCAAAGTGGGATCCTGCGCTCGAACGCGCACTGATCGATCGTTTCTCGCTTGACGTGTCCAGGCGGCTGTCTGGCATGAGTCGCGGACAGGCACAACAGGTCGCGCTGCTGTGCGCCGTCTGTCATCGACCCAGGCTGCTGCTGCTCGATGAACCAGCCGGCGGTCTGGATCCGGTGGCGCGTCGCGAGTTTCTCGAAACGTCCATTCAACTGCTCAATCGTGAAGGCACATCGATTCTCTTTTCCTCGCATCACATGAGCGACGTTGAGCGGATCGGTGGACGCGTGCTGCTGCTGCATGACGGCAAGTTGCGTATTGATACGTCGCTGGATGCGTTGCGCGAGGAGCATTGTGTGGCAGCCGCGCCGATCAGTGCGCCTGGCGATGTCGCACGTGTGCAGGCGCTGCCGGGCTGCCTTCGTGTGCGACAGATGCATGGCGAGATGCATGCCGTCTTTGCGGGTGATCCTCCAACAGTTCGTACACGGCTAATCCAGACTCTCGGCACGGATCGTGTGCAGTGCCGCCGTGTCCCGCTGGAGGAGTTCTTCGTCGAGCTACTCGGCGGCGAACGGCCGGGGGCGGCCGCGTGAGGTACGCGATGGCACGGCAGCACTTGTTCGCCCCAACGGGTTGGGTAGCCATGCCGATCATTGCCTTCATGGCCGCGTTCTTTCCCGTGTCAACGGGTCCCGTTTTTCTCTTTGCGTTTCTGGCCGTGCTGCCGGCGTTTCATCATGCCCGCGCAACCGGCTTTGATCGAGCACTGCCACTACATGCTCGCGTGATTCTCGAAGCACGGCTGCTGGCCGCGCTGGGACTTCTGCTGCTTCCGGTGTTGGTGTGGGCAATCGCTCTGCATCTCCAGCAACCGGGCGCATGGCCTCTGCCACACGTGCTCGCCGTGCCCTGTGTGATGCTGATGGTGAGCATGACGATCTATTTGAGTGACGGCTCGCCCAGACGGTTTGCGAACGCGTCGTTCCGCACCGAAGTCATTGCACGACTGACGGTCCTCGCCGCCGTCGTTGGCGCGGTCATGCTGGCGCTGCCTGCGCGCGCCGCACTGGCAACGCTGATCGTTGTCGCGATGGCCATGTACCGGTGGCTACGCACGAACATTCCCGCAGCAATACCGGACGATATCGCTGCAACCGAACGAGCGGCACAGCCAGGTAGCGGGGTGCGCTCGTCAGCGAGCAGGAGTTCCCTGTGGAGGTACACGTTTCCATCAAAATCCTCCTTCGCGCTGCTTGCCGTCGTGCTCGTGTTTGCGGTGATGAGCGGCTTCGACTCGAGCACGTGGCTCTTCGCATGCCTGTATGTCGGAGGGTTTTTCAATCTCTCGAAACTCTCGTCCCGATGGCTCGCGCTCCTGCCGTTGTCCCATAGTACTCGCCTGCGGCTTGCCATCGGGCCGTTGCTGATTGCTGGAGTGGGCGGCACGGCGATCGGCATGGCAGCGGGCGAGTATTTCTCGCCGGAGCAGTACAATCTCACCATGCGCAGCCAAACCACCTTCACGCCAGGTGAATGGCGTCAGAGCCCGTCCCGCGTATCCCTGAGCTACTGGCACATCGCCGCGCGACACGAGCAGCCAGTCATTGTCGCGCCGTGGGGCGAACGTGTACCCGCCGACACGGTGTCCGCATTTGGCCAGACGCGCTTCAATCCGTACACCTCGCGAAAGTCGAGCAGCGAGCAGTTCATCGAGTGGCAGTTCCAGCGCGCCACCGAAGCGGTCTACGGTCAGTCGCTCACGCAGGCTGAGTACAAGGCGCTCCCGGCTCGCGAGCGACCGCCTTCTGTGATGCAGCAGCCAGCGGCGCGAGTCCTGTTACTCGGCATCACGCTCGTGGTCATGCTGTTGTCCGCGTGGGCGTTCGAGCTGCAGACCTGGCATCGTGCAATACGGTGGAGCAGGCTACCTCGAAATATGCTGTTCGTGGCGGCGTTTATTCCCACCATCGCGCTGCTGTTCCTGCCACGCTGGTTTGTTGGCGGCATTCCTGCGTTCGCGAACGTGGTCGTGATGGAAAGCTTGTGCCTTGCGATCACACAGTGGCTGGGGAACTCGGTCGTGCTCTCACTGCTGGTTTGTGCCGCTGCCGCGTTTCTCGCCTGGCGCTTGCTACTATGGCAGTTCACGCAGTCCGAGTTCGAGACGTTTCCTGCTGGCAGCGCCAGGCCGCTACGTGCGACAGAACCAGCGCAAACAGCGCCGCTCCAGAACGCGGCGTAAATCCGCTCGAGGTATTGCAGCTACGTTTTGGGACGCTTCCCGCTCCCCTGCGCATACAGCATCTCCCCCAGCTCCAACATCTCCACAAACGCGGCAATGCGCTTCTTGCGCCCGGCCTCTGTGCGCAGCGCAATGACGCGAAAGGTGAGCGCAAAACGATTCTGTGCCGACAACGAATCGTACGTGCGCTGCGCGTCCGGTGAGTCAGCGATCGCCGCGAGCAGATCGGCCGGCGCATCCATGGTCGTAGCGTACGCCGCATCCCACCGCCCGTCGGCCTGCGCCGCGCGCACATGCACCAGTCCGTGCTCCGTCATCAGCCCCGCCTCAATGAGCCGCTGCACGTTGTTGCGGTTGATCTGGCTCCACACGGAGCGTGGACGGCGCGGACAATATCGCTGCACATACGACACGTCATCCCACGACTTGGCAATCGCGTCAATCCAGCCCCAGCACAGCACCGCATCAATCGCTTCCTTCTGAGAGATAGTCGCGCGGCCGCTGGCCTTCTTGAAGATGCGGATCCACAACTCCGGCGCTGAATCATGATTCGCCGCGAGCCAGTCGTAGAAGGACGCAAAGTCCGGGAACTCGCGCAGCGCATCCAGGGGAACGGTCACAGGGGGCATGCAAGAAATATGTCCCGGCCGTATGTTCTCCCGCATCTCATGACTCCCGTCCTGCTCCGCATCACCACCGCACTCGCCAACCGCTATCGCGTCACGCGCGAAATCGGAGCCGGTGGCATGGCCACGGTGTATCTCGCGCACGATCTCAAGCACGAGCGCGACGTCGCCATCAAGGTGCTGCACCCAGACCTCGGCGCTGTGCTCGGTCCCGAACGATTCCTCGCTGAAATCAAAACCACGGCACGACTGCAGCATCCGCACATTCTGCCACTGCTCGACAGCGGTTCCGCCGATGGGCTGCTCTACTATGTGATGCCGCTTGTCACCGGCGAGTCGCTGCGTGCACGGTTGGAGCGCGAGCGGCAACTCCCTGTTGATGACGCCGTACGCATTGCGCGCGAATCCGCCTCGGCGCTCGAGCACGCGCACAAACAGGGCATCATTCACCGCGATATCAAGCCGGAGAATATCCTGCTGCAGGATGGTCACGCACTCGTGGCCGACTTTGGCATTGCACTCGCCGTGCAAAGCGCTGGACAGCGGCTCACGCAAACCGGTTTATCGCTAGGCACGCCGCAATACATGAGCCCTGAGCAGGCCACCGGCGAGCGAATCATTGACGCGCGCAGCGATGTGTACGCGCTTGGCGCCGTGTTGTATGAAATGCTTTCCGGTGAGCCTCCGTTCACCGGGCCCACTGTGCAGGCCGTCGTGGCACGGCTCATCTCCGAAGAACCGCGCAGTCTTGTACTACAGCGCAAGGCCATACCGACGCATGTCGAAGCGAGCGTGTTTCGCGCACTCGAGAAGCTGCCGGCCGATCGTTACGCCAGTGCCGGTGAGTTTGCCGCCGCTCTCGACGCCCGAGACACAGCAACATCTCGTGTGTCCCACACAACATCTGCACGGGGTGCGTCCGCATCAGCCCCGAGGGCGCGTTCGAGCATCGCGCTTGCCGCCGTCGCCGTTGTCGCATGCGCGGTCGCCGCCTACAGCCTGCTGCGCCCTGCACCACGCCCCGTGGTCGTGCGCTACCCGCTCGTCGCCGATTCGGTCACCGCTGAACGCACGTGGACAACCGACGTCAGCATTTCGCCCGACGGGTCACTGATCCTCCGCCGAGGAGGCCCCGGAAATCTCGTGCTGGCCCGTCGTCGCGACGCGCTGGAGTTCACGCCAATCCCCGGCAGCGAAAATGCACTGGGCGTCACGTTCTCGCCCGATGGCTCACGTCTGCTTTTCTACGCCGACAGTCGGCTATTCACCATACCAGTCAGCGGTGGACCCAGAACGGCAGTTGCCGAGGCGCTGCACGGGCCTGATGCCGCGGTCTGGAGCGGAGACGATTGGATCTACCGATCAACAACCGGCAGCATGCTACAAATCGGACGCTGTCGAGTGACGGATTGTGACCGCATGGAGGAGCAGGTAACCACCGTTGATTCGGCTGGTGGAGAAATGTCGCATATGCGTCCCGAGGTGCTGCCCGACAACAAGACGCTCCTGTTTACGGTTGAGATGCGAAACGGCGGCCGACATGTCGCCGTGAAGACCGTTGGCGATTCAACACACACGCGTTTGATGGAGAGCCAGCATTTCCGCTACGTGCGCTCGGGACACCTGCTCTACAGCACCCGCGATGGCAAGCTGTGGGTGTTACCCTTTGATGTGCGCACGCGTGCGATTCAGAATACGCCGGTGCTCGTTGCCGACAACCTGCCGCAGACGATTATCGGACCGGTTGACTTCGCGGTGTCCGCAACTGGAACACTCGTCTACTCCGTCGAGGAAGGCGGCGACGCGCGCGAGTTGGTGTGGGTGGAACGCGATGGCACACACACCCCGTATGACTCCACATGGCGCGGCACCTTCAGCAGCCCGGTGCTGTCGCCCGACGGTACGCGACTGGCCGTCACGCAGCGCGATGGTGATCGCAGCGCACTGTGGATTCGCGCCGCAGGAGGTCGTCCAGTCCGTCTCAACGCCGACGGCAACGCGGCCGAGCCGGCGTGGAGTCCCGACGGCCGAGAGGTGACGTACCTCGGCGGCAGCGGCCGCACGACCACGGGCGATGTGTATCGTCAGGCTGTAGATGGCAGCGGCGTGCCGGTGCTTGTCATGCGCAGTGAGCGACCTGTCTCCGAACAAGTGTGGCGCGCTGACGGCCAGGGCGTTGTCGTGCGCACCACAACGCCAACCGCTGGCAACGGTGATATTCTGGTCACGCACGGGCTGCAGGATACGATCGGCACAGCGCTGATTGCCACGGAGACAACCGAGTACTCACCAGCCGTTTCGCCCGATGGTCGATGGTTGGCATACATGAGCAATCGCACAGGACGCTTCGAAGTGTACGTTGTGCCGTTCGGCGCGCCCGATGCATCGCGAACGCTCGTGTCTACCGCTGGCGGTGCATCTCCCCGCTGGGCGCGCGACGGAAGCGCGATTTATTTCCTCGATCTCAGCTCACGGATGATGGAAGCACGCGTGTCCACGTCGCCGGAGTTCACTGTGCTCGGCACGCGCGCGCTGTTTTCCGCGCGCGACTATGCGCAGACGTCGTTGTCGAGGCGCAACTACGACGTCGCGCCCGACGGCCGCTTCCTCATGGTGCGACGTGCGGATGGTTCGCGAGCGGGTTCGATGGTCGTGGTGGAGAACTGGACGGAAGAGCTGAAGCGCGAGCGATAGTCCAAGCGCGAGGCCGCACGCACCACCGCTACTCCCTCACGCCGCTCCAGGCACCTGCGTCAAAAACCGCGACCGCAACCACAGCGACAGCGCGTCCATACCCACAATCGCCAGAAACACCACACCCAGCAGCGTGACCACGCCGTCGTACTGCATCATCTGCAGATAGCGACCCAGATACGTGCCAATACCACCCGCGCCAACGAAGCCCACAATCGACGACGCGCGCACGTTGTACTCGAGCATGTACAGCAAGTGGCTGATGAGTTGATTGCTCGCTTCCGGTACAGCAACAAGCCGCGCAAGCTGCAACCGCGATGCGCCCGCGGCGCCAAGCGCCTCGATTGCATCTGACGGCAACCCTTCAAGCGCTTCGTACGCCAGCTTCGCCAGATGTCCAATTGTGTACAGCGACATCGCCAGCACACCAGCCAGCGCACCAAAGCCAACCAGAATCACCATCAGCACGGCCCATAACAGACTCGGCATGGTACGTACTGTTGCTGCCAGCAATCGCGCGGGAACAACAAGCCACAACGGAAACAGTGTGCGTGTGGCCATGACGCCAAGCGGCAGCGCAAAGAGAAATCCGATCAGGGTACCCAGAAACGCGATCGCCAGTGTCTCCAGCAATCCACGAAATGCGGTAGGCAAAATACCGGCGCGCGGCGGCAAGGCGTCGTCGGCAAGCTTGAAGAGATTCCCCCACCCGTCAATCAGGCCGCTGAACTCAAGCTCAAGATGCCATGCCGCAAGCACCGCGAGCGCGAGCACGACAAGCGCCCGCTTTTGAGGCGCCGGAGGAAGCACACGACCCTTCACGCGAGCTGAATCCACTTGAAGAGCGTGGTTGGATCAGCGGTGTCGATCTGCGTAGAGTCCACCTCACGAATCTTGCGACCGCCAACCAACACCACAACATGATCAGCCGCTGCCGCCGCCGTATGGAGGTCATGCTCAACGCACAGAATCGTCATGCCGGTGCGCTCACGCAAACGCTGCAGCACCACCACGATGGACGCTGAGGTAATCGGATCAAGTTCCGCCAGAAACTCATCAGCGATCAGCAACTCCGGCTGCTGAATCACGGCCCGCGCAATCGCCACGCGACGGCGTTCGCCACCTGAAAGCTCGCTCACGCGATCGCCGCCGCGCCCACCCAGTCCCACTTCCGACAGCGCCAGCTCGGCCGCATCCACTTCGTGTGCCGTGAAACGACCGAGCAGCGAACGCCACCACCCCATGCGCCCGAGTCCACCAAGTAACACGTTGTCGAGCACCGTCAGGTTGCGCACCAGACCAAGTTGCTGCGGCACGTAGCCAAGCTTCACCGCGGCGCCGTCGGGACCTGACATCGTCACGCGACCACGCGTCGGTTGCAGCACGCCGAGCAGTACGCGAAGCAACGTTGTCTTGCCACCACCGCTCGGCCCGACCACCGCCCACCACGCGCCTTGCGGTACCGCAAAAGAGATATCGGTGAGCACCGGACGTCCGGGCTGGTATCCGGCCGTCACGCCCTCCACCACCAACGCGTGACGAACCGATGTAGCCGCCGGAGCCGCTTGGGCCAAGGTCACGGCTTTCTCGTAAGAAACACTTGGGCCAACGTCACGGCTTTTTGTTGAGCAGCGTCTGGTCGTAGCCCGGCAGGGCGAGCAGTGCGCGGCCAAACGCGCCCAGATGATCTTCGGTCGTCGCGGGCACCACGCCATCGACACCGTAAATCGACGTCAGCAGCGAGATATGCGCGGGCTCATTCAGCGCGAGAAACGCCTGCTGCACCTTCGACCGCGTTGTCGAATCCATCTCCGACGCCACAAGGATTGCATGCGATGGAATCTTGCCAAAGCGATGAAAACTGACGATGCGCTCCTGCTGTTCCGGTGTCAGAAATCGTTCCGGGACGTTGTGCCCGCCAAACGCCACGTCAGCGCGATCGTCAAGCACGGCTTGCATCGCCTGCTGATATCCACCCGCGTCAATCGTTTGCGCATACGTCTTCTGCAGCGCCTGCTCAAGCGCGTCCAGCCCGTCTCCCTCTACCACGAGCTTGCCGTCAGCCACCAACGTGCCCATCGGCATGAGAAAACCGCTTGAGCCCGTGCGCGAAGTAAACGCCAATCGCTTGCCTGGCAGATCATCAAGTGACTCGATCCCTGAGCCTTTGCGTGTGAACGCCTCAGCCCAGTAGAACGCTTCACCGTTGTTCGTCTCCGCCAGAATCACCTCGGCGCCCGTTCGCTTGTGCGCAATCCACGCTGGACCGCCGTCAAGGAACGCCACGTCAATGCGTCCGAAACGAAAACCTTCAATGAGCGGCTCGTACGACGAGGGCACGACGACTTCCACCGGGCGGCCGATGCGCTCGCTCAGGAACGCGCCGAGTGCCTGCGCATCCGGGAGGATTGAATCAGCCTGCGCCGACGGCAGAAAACCAAGTACAAGCGGTTCTTCTGTTCCCTTGTCAGCACCACAGGCAACCAGCAGTGTCGTGGCGAAGACGGCGATGAAGCGTTGAAACGGCATCAGTTTAGAATCCCAATGAAAGGCCAAGTGATGTGAGGCGCGGCAGGCCAACTCTGATGCCTTCCGGGCGCCGCGACGCAATGTATCGAGCGTCAGTGAGGTTTTTCATGCTGCCGATGAGGCGTGCGCCGTTCAGTCCGGGAATGTCGTACTGCATCGACACATCGTACAACTGATAGGCTGGTATCTCACCGACGCGGCCATTCGCTGAGCCCGCGCGCGTTTCGAAGTTGTCGCTGAACTGCGAGCCCACAAAACTTCCGTCAAATCGCACGCGCAGTCCAACCGGATGCTCCACACTCACGGCCGCGTGCGCGCGATGACGCGGTGCATACGGCAGCGTGTTGCCGTTCACATTCACCGTGTCATTCCCCTGCGCAATGAAGCGATCTTTCGAGAAGGTCGCGTTGGACAGCGTCACGTTGCCTTCGAGAATCACCGACATCGTCTGGCCAGCGAGCTTGCCCAGGTCGAGTGCGCCACCCACTTCCACGCCGCGATGCAGTGTCGCGCCCTGATTGGCCAACGCGGCCGCTGCCACTGAGCCCGCAGACAGCGACGGTTCGATAATCTGGTTGGAGAAGTCCATGTGAAACGCTGTCGCTTCCAGCGACAGCCACGAACGCGGTGCAAGACGCGCGCCGAACTCCAGATTCCAGCTGCGTTCGGCATCGAGCATCAGCGACACTGGATCGGGGACCTGTGCATCGACGTCCAACGTCGGATCACTGAAAATGAGCGCATCCTTTGTGCGCGGTGGCGCGAAGCCCCGATGCGCGCCGGCGAACACCGTGACCAATGCACGTGGACGCCAGGTGGCGCCAACGCCCGGAATCAACTCCGACACCACATCACCCGATCGGATGTCGACATCTTCGGGGAGTCGCGTGGTAGTGCCACCATTTGTGCGACGTACGCGAGTGCGTGTGATGTTTCGGTCGTACGCGAAGCGCTCCACTCGCACACCGGGCGTGATATCCAGTGTTGGCGACAGCGCCACACGATTCTGCAGCCACGCCGACAGCGCGTTGCCGGTACGGAACTCGTCGTCGCGAATACCGGTGGGCGTGCCTTCAACCGTTGCGTTCACGAACTGGTCCCGCGCGCGCTCGTGGTGATAGCGCATTCCAACATCAAGATCGGATGCAAAAGAGCCGAGCTGCCACAACGTGTTCAAACGCGGCTCAATACCGGCCACATCAAAGCTGCGATCGCGTCCACCACTCGCGTTTCCCTGAACTATCGTCCCGCCGGTAGACCCATACGTATAGTTGCGCCGCATCCAGTCACGTGTGGTGGTGTAACTGTATGCCGTGGTGCGCAAACGACCCGTGCCAAGCCCGGTTTCGTGCGACAGCGTGAGGGCTCTGCGCGAGAGATTCAATCGGTCGTTCGGCATTGGATGCACGAGCGGTGACGCGCGAAACATCGAGTCAGTCAGCCCAACATACGTCGCGTTCGACTCCTCATCGTACACGCTGACCTTCGCGCTCACATCACCAAAGCCTGTGCGCACGCCAAACTTCGCGGTCGCGTCCCGGACATCGTAGTTGAGCCCGTTGAAGTCATTTGCTCCGCGGCGGAATGCCGTCAGAATGCCGCGCGCTGCTCCACGCGTGCCGCCCAACTGCACACGACCAAAGAGCTGATCACCCGTTCCGCCGCGCGCATCAACACGCGCCGCCCATCCGGTTGAGGGCTCAGCGGTCACGTAGTTCACCACGCCACCGATCGTCTGCGGTCCGAACAGAATCGAGCCGCTGCCCTTGATCACTTCAATGCGCGACATGCGATCAATGGGCGGCGAGTAGTACATCTCCGGCTCGCCGTAGGGCGCGAGCGACACGGGAATGCCGTCTTCCAGCACAAGCACCGATCGGCTGCGGTCCGGATCCAATCCGCGGATACCGATGTTGGCACGCAGCCCTGCGCCTTCTTCATCCTGAATGTGAATGCCGGGCACCGTGCGCAGCACATCGTTGGCGCTGAGCGGCTGAATCTGTTCGATGGTCTTCGCCGAGATCGTGGTGGCGGATCCGGGGATGCGATCCAGCGCGTTGGCCGCCGCGCCCAAGACGCGCACTCCCGCCAGGTCACGCGGTGAGGCGGCAAGGCGGACGTTCAGCTCTACCGTGGCGTTGTCGCGCACCGCCAGCTGCCGCGATTCAAAGGTGTGTCCGGGGGCGCTGATCTCCAGTACCCAGTTGCCGGCCGGGACCTGCGCGAGCTTGAACGTGCCAGTGGAGTCGACCATCGCGCCGATCGTGGTGCCGCCCAGGCGGACGATCGCGCCGGGAACTGGCGTGGTGTTGTCGGGGAGGGTGACTCGACCCGAGATGGCGCCCTGCGCAGCGAGGGATGAGGCGGAGACAGTGAGCGCGATCGCCGTGAGCGAAAGCGAGCGGAAGAGTGTCATGAAGGGCATAGGGAAAACTGACGACGCGAGGATAAAACGAATGGACAGGGCGCACGCCCTTGTTTGAGAACGATTTTCAAGTAGGAAAATAGGCGGGGCTTTCAATCCCGTCAATATCTGTCGGCATTAACTCTTCGTCGGATTCTGATTGGGCACGACGAGCAATGGCTGGACGCGCGTCTGATTGAACGCTGGCTCCCTGACGTGGACCGACCCAGCATTCACACCGCGTCGATCACCTGGCAGCCCGCGCGCGCTGCGGACGCCCTGACGGTCGACTTCTCGCCGATTTTGTGGAGGCGCTTGGGGAGGTGTAGTCGGACGCCAGCACGAACGGGCGGCAATGAGCGCCGACAAGTGGCCTGAGCGTACTCGTTCCCTCACGCCGGTTTCCGCCGTATTTTGCGCCGTGCTTGATCGCCTGACCGCCGCCCTCGCCGATCGCTACCGCATTCGCCGCGAAGTCGGCGCCGGCGGCATGGCCACCGTCTACCTTGCCGACGACCTCAAGCACGGTCGCGAGGTGGCGCTTAAGGTGCTGCGCCCCGAACTGGCCGCGACCATGGGGCCGGAACGCTTCGCCCGCGAGATTCAGGTCGCCGCGCGGCTGCAGCACCCGCACATCCTGCCACTGCACGATTCGGGCGACGCTGACGGCTTCCTGTTCTTCGTGATGCCGTTCATCACCGGCGAATCGCTGCGGGCGCGGCTCGACCGCGAAAATGAGCTGCCGGTGGCTGACGCAGTGCGCATCGCCATTCAGGTGACCGATGCGCTGGCCTATGCCCACACGCAAGGCGTGGTGCACCGCGACATCAAACCTGACAATGTCTTGCTCACCGGGCGCCACGCGCTGGTCGCGGACTTTGGCGTCGCCAAGGCGGTCAGCGAAGCCACGGGGCGTCACGGCATTACCACGGCCGGCGTTGCGTTGGGCACCCCCGCCTACATGGCGCCCGAACAGGCCACCGCCGATCCGCAGCTCGACCACCGCGTGGATATCTACGCTATCGGCGTGATGCTCTACGAGATGCTCACCGGGCGGACGCCCTTCTCCGGGAACTCGCCCGCGCAGCTGCTGGCCGCGCATGTCACCGAGGCGCCGCGCCCGGTGCGCAGCCTGCGAGAAGCCTGTCCGCTGGCGCTTGAGTCGCTCGTGATGCGCTGCCTCGCGAAGCGTCCAGCGGATCGATATCAAACGGCCGAGGTTCTGCTGCAGGCCCTCGAGCCGTTGGC
>JBGTOG010000336.1:0-8899 GCA_041742675.1 Gemmatimonadaceae bacterium
GGCGCGCTGGCGACCGCGCTGGCGGGCGCGCTGGCCAAGGCAGCGCGAGGCGGGGCTTCCTTACTTAACGATACGGCTGCCGTCGGCGCTCGGCTAGGTTCGGGTGGGGCAGGGAGACGCGGAGTTTCTCATCGTTGGTTAGCCAAATCACCTGGTGGGATCGTCGCACGGGGTGCGCGATCCGGGGCGCAGTGCACGTGATCTGGGCACACTGTTGCCCGGCGTAGCGCGCAGGATTTCCGTTGACATTGGCAACCTGGCGCCGGGCAACTGCGGGTTCATCGTGGCCATGACACGAACGAATGGCAGGACGGCGTTTTGGGAACGGCGGGAGGAGGGGTGCGGGAGTAGCGCACCGGCTGTGCAGTTCCTAGCGACGATACACGTCCCGCCGATTCCCGACGCGCACGATGGTGATGACGAGCATGTCGTCCTCGATCAAATACAAGATCCGATAGTCGCCCTGACGGATCCGGTACTTGTCATCGCCACTCAGCTTCTCTACGCCCGCCGGCCTTGGGTCTTCGGCGAGTGCCGCGATGCGACGCACGATCCTTCGACGATCGGTGATCGGCACCTGCTCAAGTTCCTTCGCGGCGGATCTGGTGAACAGCAGGCTATAGCTTGCCGCGCTGTTTCAGATCCCGCACCACGGATTCGAACGACACGCGTGGTTCGTTGGCACGCTCGTGAAAGGCCTCGAGATCGTCCGCATCCTCAGCGAGGCATTGACGAACAGCAGCGTTCACGATTTCCGAGATGCTGGTCGCTGTCTCGGCACTCTTGAGCCGGAGAGCCCGATGCAGCGGAGCCTCGAAATAGATGGTGGCGCGTTTGCGATCTGCCATCTCGGTGACATAGCGTTAAGACGGCATGACGTCAACCGGAGGTGGGCTCTGCAAGGCCCCTCCTTGGGGCCGGGCGGCCCCACCTGCGTCTACCGCTCCTTCCTGCTCACACGAACCCGAAACAGCATCGCCTGGTGTTCCCCCGTGGAAAGTTCTCGTGCGAGCGCTACAACTCCTGGCGTCGACGTCGGGAACAGACTCCCCTCAACCACCGTTGCAGACAGCAGCTCTCCACTCTCGACATTTCTGAGTTCGAAGCGCGTGTCGAGGAGCGTCCCCAACAGGTTAAGCGGTACCTGTGGCGCCATGCCTGCAGAGGAACGCCCGGACGGCTCCACGTGGCGATGCGAGTTCTCGGTTTCCGCGCGGATGTGAATCATGGTCCAGTTCCGGTCAGCAACGCGCAGCACTGCTACGACACAACGTGATCTGGGTACACTGTTCCCGCTGTGGCACGACGCATTGCGGTTGACATTTGCACTCTGGTGCCCGCCAACTACGCGTTCATCGTGGCCATGACACGTACAGATGGCAGGACCGGCGTTTGGGGAACGACGTGTGGAGGTGGTGCGGGAGTAAGTCAGATACCGAAAGATCACGATCGGCGAGACGTGAAAGTCTCGTACCGCGTGTCACGCGCTACTCACCGCGATTCGCGATAAATCTGGCGAGTGCGCCTTTTCGCCTGGCGACCGTCTCGAAGGTGCGATCTGAGTTCTCCGCCGGAACGATCGCGCCCCTTTCCTGCAAATATCTAATCCGCTCGGCGAGGGAGATCGGTTCTGCCTGGTAGGGTCGGATCTCCGCGACGGGATCGCCGTGCACCGTGATGACGGCCGTCCTACCCTCGCGCACAGCACGCACGATGGCGGACAGGTTCGCCTTGGCTTCGCAAATCGAGTAGCGCCTGTGCATCCTCGAAAGCTGGCAACTATGGTCTGCTCAGACCAGACCAAAGCGTTGAACGCGCCGCTCGCTGGAGTTTGACAGTTAAAAGCGGCCTCATGTATTCGGCCGAGTGTCCGATGCGCTCGCATCTTGCGCCTCCTCCTGCCGCAACGCAGAATCGCATCATGCGCCCGCACTCCTACGACAACTCCGACGCGCGCCGCAGCATACACGTCGAGGTGCTGGCCGACACGGGCATGGAGCATTCCGTGCGTGCAGCAATCGGCCTTGCGGACACGCTGCGAAGGACGAGCTTGATCAGCGATCAGCGATCAGCGATCAGCGATCAGCGATCCTGAGCACGGGCACGTCGCCCCGATCCAGCACGCGATTTCGCGGCAGCTGTCAACTCACGGCGCTACTCGAAGATTTTCCGTACGCCTCGCACTGCATTCTCGTGGTGCATCTGGCGTCCGTTCTACCCCAGCTCCCAAAGCAGTCGCGGATTGACCGACTGCGCGAAGTGATTGCTTGTTGGGATGGTACATTGGTGCTGTTCGAGGCCGGAGCGCAGGAGCAAGTTGTGCATTCGCTCGCATACAGTTCCCTCGCACTGCGGCTTTCGTTCGCGGTGACATCGTTCGGCGCGCCACCACCAATAGCGCTTTGGGCGGTTCAACTCAACCGGCTGATCGCAGGCAGCGTCTTCCTGCCGCGACCAGGACGTTCGCAACTTCCGGACGAGTGCGTGACCGCTCTGCGCCGACTTCCACAGCCGTGGCAGGGTGTGGTTCGCATGGCGCTGCTCCGGCCCGCCGAATGGGATTGTGCGCGAATCGCCCGCGATTGCTGCACAACGCGCCGAACACTCGAGCGCGCATTTCTGCGGGTTGGGCTTCAATCACCCGGAGAAATGCTTCGGCTGGCACGTGAAAGTTGTCGCACCCATGTCGCATCCTAGTATTGCGGAACGGCTTCGTCGCTCACAACGTGCTCTGGTCCAGACGGGATGCAGTGACCGCATTTCACTTCCCTTCGCGTGATGAGAGTTCGTTTCTCACAACGGAGTCGCGATGTTCCTTGCGTCCGAGTCTCGAAGAGTTCGTTCCTTGCATCGGGCCAGGTCGCTCACCGTCTTCACGCTGTTGGTTGCGTCGTCGGCGATGGTGACACAAGGGGCAGTCGCGCAAGCGAGCGCGAGTTGTGCAACGCAAGGTCGCGGAGTAATCGGTGGACTCATCGGTGAATCCCCTGTCGCGCACATCGCGATGGGGACACATGGCGTGCTTCTTTCCCACCCCTATGAAGGCTCCGTGACAAGATTGCAGCGCGACCTTACGCGCGCTGCGATCTTGGGTCGCACCGGCCGCGGCCCGGGGGAGTTTGAATGGATCTCTGCAATCGGATTTGCTGGCGACGAAGTCTGGATTTACGACGGTACGCTTAACCGGGCAACCGTCTTCGCGGCGTCGGGCGCACTCCGTCGCGAGTTTGATCTTCGCTCAGTTGCTCGGCAAAGTGGTCGCGAGTTACGGCTCAAGGCGATTTCGTCCGAGGGCTCCCTGTTCGGCGCATACATGCCGGTACGTGCGGCTCGACGTCAGCTCGCCTACTCCACTTCTCCGCTCGTCAGCTTGCGACGCGTCGAAGGCGCACTGTGGCGCGTCGATACGCTGGCAGTGGTTCGTGCACGAGCGCCCTCGTTCACAGTCGCCGTCAGCAGTACCGCGGCTCGATCGTTGCTGGTGCCCGAGCTTCATGTCAATGATCTGGTTTCTGCATCCGCAGATGGGCGATGGTTGGCGTGGACGACCCACACCGTGTCATCGGAGGGACGTCCGAGCGCAGTCGTTGTATGGCGTCTCGATACGCGGAGTGGTGCGAGAAGCTCGTCGGAAGTTCCGATTTCTGTCAGTTCCGCCAATCCATCAGCGTCGGCGAGAAGGCGATACCTGGAGATGCGGCTTGCGGATCTCGCCGGCTTCACGAAGCCAGATGAGTTCAAGCACATCATCACGGCGCTGCTTGACGCCAGCGGAGGTGATTGGGCGATTGCGCGCGGTCTGGTAGTGGAGAACGATGGGTCCGCGTGGCTCGCAGTCTCGACATCAACGCCGAATCAACACCTCTGGCGGCGCGTGGGCGGTTCCGAAACGCGGAGCTCGAACACGTTTCGTGCGGATTCCGACGTAGTGTCGGTCAGCGGTGGACAGATCCTGGTTGCCTGCAACTTGGGAGAAGTACCGATAGTTCGCCAACACCATCTCGGAAAGTAGAGCGGGCTATGCGAATCCGATATCGCATTGCGGGGGCGGGGACTTTGCTCGTTAGCCTGATGGCGTTCTATGGCGTTCTAAGGGTTACGAGCGAAGAAGCACGTGCTGATACTGATGCGCCCGTCATCGAACTTCGCGAAATGAGGCGCTGGAGTCTGGAGTCCCTGGGCGATGTTGTGAGTGCATCGATCAGTGAACAGGGAGAGGCGCTGCTCGTGCTTGCGTCTGGTGACGCCGCGTGGATCAACCTCAGGGACGGCACGAGCGCATTGGCGACAAGCCCGAGCGATGATGCGATGATTGCAGTGGCACCGAACGGGAAGCGTTTCCTCTCTGATCGCGGGTGCGAGTTTCGCCTCGAGGAGGGCACTCTTAACCGCGTCGGCGTATGTCGACCCGACGATGAGGCTGCGGCGCAGCTTGTGAGCGCTATTCCTCTGCCCAGCGGTGACTGGATTGAGCAGCGTTTGCGAGACAACGTAATGACAGTCGGATATCGATCGTCGGGGGAGCAGGTTTTCGAGCGAGTTCTCAATGATGATGGTTCGGGACTCCTGAATGTCATGCCGCACCTCACACTCAGTCCTTCCGGCGCTCAGCTGGTAGAATGGTCCACGAGACTTCCTCTGTCCGCCGTTCAGCGGAGTATGAACGGCCGTGAGAGTGGGAGGTTTCAGCTGCCGCTTTCTCGATTCGCGGACAGTCCCGCTGGACTATGGCACGTCGTGAGACCTTTGGTCCTGGATGGCCTGTGGCTGGTCGTCATTGCAGACGTGAGAAGTGATCGCCGGCTTCTAGTCCTCGTCGCGCCCGACGGAAGTCTCGTCCGAAGCACGGAGCTTCAGTCACCAATCGGATTCCTGGCGGCTTCTCATCTCGGAGACTTGATCGCGCTCAGCGATGTGACGACTCGTGAACTTGTGCTGTACTGTTGGAAATCACTTCAATCAAGGGATGCGGCGACCAACAGCTCTTCTCAGTGTACACCCTTAATCCGAGAATGACAGATGATTCCGAAAATCAAGCTATTCATGTTGTCAGCGATGTCACTGGTGGTTGTTGCCATGCTTGTGCCGCCAGCAGTGCACTCACAGGTCATGCCGGGTCCGCCTTGTAAGACGTGCATTTGGGAAGGCGCGGGTTTTGCCAAATGCGTTGACGCTCCGTTTGGCAGCGAAGGATGGCGCTCCTGCTTCGGTCAGGGCACAACCGGGTGCATTGTAGACTTTCCATGCCTCGGCGACCTTACTGAAGCGGAACGCGTGACCCCCGCCGGTCGCGCATCCATCGTGCTGAGCGTCCTCGTGGCGAACGAGGGAGGTGATCTGGTCAACTTCCGGCCGACTCGACTTGAGAACTGCAACGGCGTCATCTTTGCTCTTCAGTACGCCGCCACAGCTGCCGAAGCGCGCTTGTTTGCACAGCAGCACATTCGAATCTAGTTTTCACTGCGAGTCAGGCCGCATCCCTTGCGCAGACACATGTGGAGGAGCCTATGAGTTTCGCAACGGCCGTTTCGCATTCTCGTCGTGCAGTCTTGCGGCGAAAGTGGAAGCTTGGACCAGCCGCTCGCTTGTTTAGTTCGCTTGCGCTGCTCCTCGCGGGTCTGCACGTCATCCAGGCTCAGGCCATGAGGGGCTCAATCACCGGCCTTGTACTCGCTTCAGATGCAACCCCGGTTCCGGATGTTTCTGTCATCCTCGAACCGGGCCGCGTTGAAGTTCGCTCCGCGGCGGACGGTAGCTTCACCTTCACGTCGCTGGCGGCCGGTCGGTACACGGTCATTGCGCGTCGCGTCGGCTATCGACCGGACTCGGCTACCGTCACGCTAGCATCGGGCGCGCATGTGCGAGTAGTTCTCCGGCCGGGCAGTCAGATGCTCGAGGCGGTGACGGTGTCTGCTCTGCGCGCCGGGCTACCCCGTGTGTTTGAGCGCGCAGAACGTGGACTGGGCGCGGTGATGTACGCAGATGAAATCGAGCGAACACCGTTGTACAACGTTATGGATCTGCTCGACTTCTCACCCCGACTTAAGCTAGGGGTATACGGGCGAATATTTTACGTGGACGGTCGATATATCCGAGATCCGAGGAGAGATCTCCCCCACAAGCTCGATGTTGCTGCGATTGAGGTACATCGAGGATACATGGGGCTCCGCGAGCCCGAGTTATGGCTTCCCGCAGGACGGTCGATCGCGTCGGGCGGCGCCGTCGTGTTGATCTGGACGCGCCAATACGTCGACCGCGAAAACCGCCGAACCGGCGGCACACCATGAGCCCCTACCCCTGCTCCACAATCCGATCAATCAGGAACCGCGACTGCTCCAGCGCCTCGCCCGTGAACTCGCCAAAGTATCCGCGCACTTCCTCGAACACCGCATCAAATCGCGTCTGATCACCATCTGCCAGAATGCCCGCGAGGTCACGCGTTGCACTCGTGAACGCCGCCGTGACATCCGCGGTGCGCGGGTTGAGCATCTCAATCGGCCCATATAACGCCGACGACTGCGCGAAGTGTCGCGCCGCCACGTACAGCTCCAGCAGATACGCCGGCGATGTGTACGGACGCGTCTCCGCAATCGGAATCCCCAGGCGGGCGAGCGTGAGGCCGAGTACCTGCGTCTGAAAGTGCGTGAGCACCTGCACAACCGACATCGCGGTGTCGTGTTGCTCGGCCGTTGCCTCAGCGATGTTCAACCCACGCGATGCAAAGGCCTGCCGCACCCATTCGTACCAGTCGCGACCGCGGCCTTCACACAACACCACACGCTGACCCTGCAGTGTATGCACGCCAGGGCCGAACATGGGGTGCGTGCCCACCACACTCGCGCGCGTATGCGCGAGCATCGCCGACACCGGCGCACTCTTGATGCTCGTCACATCCATGAGCAGCGCGTCGTCACGCACGTGCGGGCCGACTTCGGCGATCACCTGCTCGGTGACACCGATGGGCACACAGACCACAGTTACATCAGCCATTGCCGCAGCGGCGGACGGCGTGAGTGGTGTGTCGATGTCTACGGAGAGCACATGATGCCCAAGGTCGCCGAACAGTCGCACGAGCAACTGCCCGAACTCACCGCGCGCGCCGATCACGGCCACGGTGCGAGCCCGCTGATTCACGGGCACCTCCGTGCGCAGCGCCGCCTGATGATCGCGGCTGGCGCGCAGCAGCACACGGAAGATGGACTCGATTTCCTCCGCTGGCAGACCAAGCTTGTGCGCACGCTCGGCGCGATCGGTGAGCACGGCCTGTTCGCGCGATGCATCACGCACCTTGAGGCCGTGCGCACGCTTGTACGCAGCCACCTCGCTTACGAGTGACATGCGGCGGCTGAGCAGTTGCAACAGCTCACGGTCGAGCGCGTCGATCATGGCGCGCACGACGGGGAGTGGGCGTGGTGGGGTGGCCTCGTCGGTCATGGATACACGTGGAGGTTGCTCGGTCTCACGAAACGTAAAGCGGCCGCGCGCTCTCAATATGCCAGCCCGCTGCGCCTCGGCGGGCAACCACCTCGAACACCACGCCGTACGTTCCGGAGTCTTCCGAGTGTCCCGGGCGACGTTCGTACGAGCCGAGCAGGAAGGTGACCGCGTTGGCGCTGAGGGCCTTCGGTGAAAAGAACCGCACTATGACAACGCCAGCAGGCAGTACACAGCGCTCAGTGCCCGCTAACTGCCGACAGGTGGTGATCGAGTCATAGCGCGCCAGGCGCAGACGCGGGTTTGTGCGCTGCAACTCCGCGTTCGGCAACTGCCGCACGAGCCCGAGGGTAGCGAGCGCCGTGTCCAGCCCGGTCAGATCGACGAGCACACGCGCGCCCGACGGCGTCAGTGACGTGCCTCGTTCCGTACGGAAATCATGAATGTCACGAAGCATCGCGTCCAGAAAATCCGACGTGTTCCGCGTTTGCGCGTCACTCTGCGATGGTGCCATTGTCGCCAAGGCCAGTGCCGTCAGCATCAACCGCCGCGTAACAGCGCGGATCATGCACTTACCGGAGAAGCGTCGACACGGTAACCGCGAGGTCGTCTCGTATCTTTCGACTCGGCGCATGGCAACCGACCCTCACGCCGCCAGCACCGGCAACGCCCCACGCCCCGACCGCGTAATCACGCCGCCGCCGAGTACCACGTCACCGTTGTACAGCACCAGTGACTGGCCTGGTGCTACACCATGCACCGACTCAGCCAGCACCACTTCAATGGCATTCGTGTCTGCACGCAACACCGTGGCTGAGACACGCGCCCCACGGTGCCGCACCTGCGCATGTACATTCGCGCCTACATCTGGCACCGGTGCCAGCCAGTTCACCTGCGCCGCGCTCACTGTATTGCGCGCCAGCGATGCACGCGGGCCTACCACCACTTCACGCGACTCCGCACGAATCTCCACTACAAACCACGGCTCACTCACACCGCCGGGCAGTCCTTTACGCTGACCGATTGTGAATCGTGCAAATCCGGTGTGCTCACCGATCACGCGCCCATCTTCCGTGACAATTGCACCGGGCGACAGCGCCGCCGCGTCAGACGGCAGGTGTTCGCGCAGTATCTGCAAGTGATCACCGTGCGGCACAAAGCAGATGTCCATGCTCTCGGGCTTGCTCGCGGTGCGCAGGCCAAACCGACGCGCGGCGGCACGCGTTTCATCTTTTGTCCAGTCACCAACGGGCAGCAGCAGCCGGTCAATCACTTCGTGCGGCATGCCCCACAGGAAGTAGCTCTGATCCTTGGCGGCATCGCGCCCACGCAGCAGTACGCGCCCGTGCGGCGTGTCGGCCAGTCGTCCGTAGTGTCCGGTGGCAATCCACTGCGCGTCAATCGCATCGGCCTTGCGCACGAGATCGCGAAACTTGGTGAACGTATTGCAGCGCACACAGGGAAT
>JBGTOG010000363.1:0-2101 GCA_041742675.1 Gemmatimonadaceae bacterium
CACGCGCCAGCTTCGCGCGCAACGTCTCGCCTTCGAGATACGGCATCACATAGAAAAGCATCCCATCAGCCTCGCCGCTGTCGAACAGCGGCAGCAGGTGCGGGTGCTGCAGCTTGGCCGTGGTGCGGATCTCGCTGAGGAACCGCTCGGCGCCGAGCACCGCGCCGAGCTCGGGCTTGAGCACCTTGATGGCGACCTGGCGGTCGTGCTTGAGATCGCGTGCAAGATAGACCGTGGCCATGCCGCCCGCGCCGAGTTCCCGCTCGAGGCGGTAGCGGTCGGCGAGGGCGCTTGCGAGGCGATCGGAGACCGACGCCATCACGGCACCCGCGCCTTGAGTTCCTCAAACCAGTTCAGTGTCACGACCAACGGCGCACCTCTGGCGAAATCCCCCGTGCGCGCGAAGACGAACGAGTTGTCGTCTGGCGAGACGGAGTAGAACCGGTGACGAATTTCCGGTTTGTACTGCAGCGCGTTGAAGAGCACGCGCGCCGGCCCCGTGCTGAATCGATCGCCGGCGGCGACTGGTACGGCAATAAGATTGCCCGAGGTATCACGGTAAAAGAGCTCGCGCCCCGAATGCGCCCACATGGGCTCGGAGCCACCGGCGCGCGAGACGACGTAGCGAGCGCTCTCGGCATCCGGAAACGGGCGCACGTAGATCTCGGTGCGTCCACTCTCGTCCGAGCCATAGGCGATCCACTTCCCGTCGGGGGAGAGCGCCGGCGAGAACTCTTCTGACGGACCTGCGGCGATCACGCGCACACTCGTGTCGCCGCGCGTACGCTTGGCCATGATGTTGCGGCCGGTGCCGGAGCCGGTGCGAAACACGAGCCACTCGCCGTCCTTCGAGTACAGCGCCTCGTCGACGATTCCGTAGTCCGGGAGCGCTCGACGTGGCGGAGACGAGCCGTCGGCCGCGACCGTGTAAGTGGTCGTCCTGCCCTCGGCGTCGGACGTGAAGAGCAGCGTGCGGCCATCGGGTGACCAGGCCGGGCGATAGCTGAAGGTGCCGCCCGCCGCGAGGCGAGACAGGGCACCGCTCACCAGCGACTTGACCCAGAGCTCCTGCCGTCCTCCGCGTATCAGCGACACCGCCACGCTCGAGCCATCGGGGGACAACGCGAGCGAGCCCACGTCTGCCGTCCACTCCGGATCCAGCGGCTCCACCCGGCTGCCGTCACGCGAGACGCGCACCAGGGCGCCCCCAACGGGCGCCGTCTGGTAGACAAGCGTGCCTTCATCCGACAAGGCGAGAGGGGGAAGCCCTTGAAACTGATTGTGTACGCCCTCGGCCATCGTGGCAAAGCCGCCGATCAGCGTACCGCGAGACGGGTTGAACCGGGCCGCCTTCACTCGACCCCCGCCGTCGTGTACTACGAGGTGGCCCGAGGGCGCGTAAAAGGCCGCGAAGCCCGGGGTGATTACCTCCACCGCGCCGCTCTCGATATCCACCACGCCGATGTTCACGTCGCCGGCGACAGGGTAGACGGTGACCAACAGCTTTTTCCCACCGGGTAGTGCGTGCGGAAAGCTGAACTGCAGCTCATTCCGCGCGGGGTCGGCGCGTGCGATGCGCTCCCTGGTGGATCCATCCGGCCGGATGCGCATGAGGTCGCGCCCGTAGTCGCTTCCCGCCTGATAGTAGATCCAGTTGTCCTCACTCCATGAGAGCGCTTGGTTGAAGGTGGAGTCGGCGACGAGCGTACGCGTGGCCCCACCCGCGAACGACAGCACCTTGATCGCGCCCGGCGCACCGGTGTTGAAGGCGAGTTGCTTGCCGTCGGGCGAGAACGTTGGCATCCAGGCATCTGCGGTGCCGGGCAGTTTGGTGGCGTCGAGCTGATCGATGGACCTCGTGAACATTCCGCCTTCGGCAGAGAAGAACACGAGGCGCCGTCCATCGCGCGCGATCGCGACGCCACCCCAGTCAACGAAAAACTTGTCGACGCCGACAGTGAAGCGGCGTACCGCATCGGGCGGAGCGGTGCGGGTGGCGAAGTAGGCAGTGGACAACAGCGCGATCGCTGTCACTCCCGACAACGCCAGCGCGGCGCGGCGCCACCGCTGGCTTTCGCGCGAGGAGCTCGCAGTCGGTCTG
>JBGTOG010000371.1:0-25868 GCA_041742675.1 Gemmatimonadaceae bacterium
ACGCCGCCCTGTGATGCGGGAGCGGTGGTGCGATCCCAGCGCTCGATCATGGCGAGTGCGCTGGTGACTGCCGGCGACTGTGCTGACGCGCGCACCGCGGTGATCAAATCATCTGCCAGTCGCTCACCGGCCAGCATGCGATACGAGTGCTTGAGCTTCACCACATCCTCGAGCGACATCTTTGGCATCTGTGTGGCGAGCCGCAGCGACAGTTGTGAACGGAAGCCGAGCGCCGGACGCGAGAAGTTGCTCGGGAAGCGCAGCGAGTCGATGATGGCGTTGAGGTTCGTAAAGTGAAATGGATCATTCGCCTGCTGGATGTATCCACCGGGCGGATTCAGCAACTGCGGCAGCGAGTCAAACGGCACCATGTCGCGCCACATGTCGGCGCTGGTACGCGCGGGTATCGCCATGGAATCCGCTCCCGACGTATGCGGCAGCTGCGGGACTGTGGCGTTCCACACATAGAAGATGTTTCCCGTGTTGTCCGCGTACGTGAGGTTGGATGTGCTGTGCGCCCGCAGACGCATCGCGTCCTTCCACTCCTCGAGATTGCGCGCGCGCATCATGCGCAGAAACTGCTCGCCCTTTCTGAACTCGCCCTCGGCGGGCCAGCGCACGATGTAGATCTTGCCGTCGGCACGTTCGATCACCGGCCCCACATGCGTGCGCCACATCGTGCGCACCTCGCTCGAGAGTCCCGCGCCGTTGCGATACTCCGCGATCACGTCCACACGCTGGAGCGGATGACTGGTGCCATCGAGCAGGTAGTGGTCGACACGCGTGCTGTCTACATCGAGCGCGTAAATCGCTTCGTTGTCCGTGTTGTTGTTGGTGGTAGCGAAGCCGAGGAACTGATTAAACCCGCCCACGAGCAGCGCCGGATTGCCCACCCGAAAATCACCGTAAAAATCCATGACACCGGGAATCGTCACGTGCGCTTCGTAGTAACCGGCTCCCCAGTCGAGATGCGGATTGCGCAGAAGAATCGCACGCCCGGAACGGGTGCGGCTGGGCGCAAACGCCCACGCGTTTGACCCAACGCCTTCGCGGGTCAGCGAGTCCTGCGTCTCGCGGTCGCGAATCCGCCGCGCGCGGTCCATCAAGGCGCTTGACGCCGATGGCATCACGCCCTCCATCCACAGCGCGGCCACATCGACTCCCGTGAAGTCCTGTGGTGTCCACACCGGATACTGCGCCGCGTTCAATCGCACATGGTCATTCACACCCTGCGCAAATCCGTCGTACACGGCGCGCGTTTCCGGCTGCAACTGCAACCATGTCGCGGCGGCACGCGCATGCGTCAGCCGCGCGCCAAAATCACGATCGACAGAATCTCGGCCAAACACGCGCCCCAGATGCCCACGCGCCCGGATGAGTCCGTGCGAGACTCGCGCGCCGTAATCCTCCGATTGCACCCACGCCATCGCATATCCAAACGCGCCGAGGTCCTCGGCCGCGATGTGCGGCACACCATGCACCGTACGCCGAATCTCCGCGCGCTCCGAATACGGTCGGGAAGTCTGCGCCAGCGCGACAGGTGCAACGCTGATCATCAACACCCAAAGCAGTGCTTTTCGCATAGTTTTCTAGGTAGAAGCGCCCCCAACCATCGGAGCAGTTTGCAGTTCTGATTCGTCTTTGCGGCTACAAAGTGCCTCGAGGCTTTCCGGCTTTTTGGCCTCCTTTATTTCGCAAGCCGAACAGAGCACCCCAGGTGCCGTGAACATCCGGACTTCACCCAACCTTTAGAAAGTGTGCCATGATGAACAACGCCGCCGCCAACCAAACGGTTGACGACGGCGCTCAACAACAGTGCATGCCTCGATTCAGCTCACGGGTTCCGATCGAGACAGATACCCGCCCCCGGTGTCGGATTGTTCGTCTCAGCGAGCGGCAGAATGATGTTCACATCGCTGCCGTAGTTTCCGCCTTTGTGCCACGTACCCGTGGGAAATACCGTTTCGGCTCCGCGACCGTACTGACGAATCAAGCGACGCATATCGCCCGTGCGGTTGCCTCGTCCGAACAGGGTAAACGCGCGTTCACGAAACAGCTGGTCCACACGCGCGGCCGGTGATCCGGCATCGGTCAGTGGCGCCAGGCCGGTGAACGTAGCACGCGCTGCGTTCAGGGTGTTCAGCGCGCCGCTCGGATTGTTGGCGCGCAGCTGTCCCTCCGCCTCAATCATGCGCGCTTCAAGACCCGAAACAATGGCGACCGACGTCTCACGCACCGGCCAGAGCGCCTGTACGTAGTACGGGCTGGTGAGATCGTCACGAACCGCCTTGGTAACGCCGATCGTCTTGCACACGGGATCATTGCCACGGCAAACCGGAATGCGCGGATCGTTTGCCGTGGCATAGTTCAGACCGTTGCCACCCTCGCCCGTGCTCACGCTGTACCGACCCACAAGATTGTTCAGATTCCAGAACTGATTGCTCGTCGTGGTGATCGCATGATACTGCAGGTATCGGAAGTTGGTCTGCACGCCGCTCACCGCCGTCAGTGCTTCAGCCGGTCGATTAAGGTTGAGCAGAATGCGTCCCTTGGTGACCTGGAGTGCACTGCGCACACGTACGTCATTGGCCGTGGTCGCGGTGATCCGTGCGAGTCCCGAGTCGGCGTGCGCCAGGGCGCGCGTAAACGCCGCTTCGGTGGTGAGCGGCGTGCCATAGATTTCAACACCATCGATCACGGTGCTGAACACCAGTCCGCTGCAGTAGTGTTCGGCGGCCAGATTCTCAAGGTACGCTTGCGCGAAATACATCTCTGCGACTTGCCACGCTGGCGCATTGGGATTGTACTGCGTAAGCAACGTGATCGCTTGCTCTGCTGACAACCGGGCGCGATGCAGGTTCCGGCTTGCCTCGGTGAGGAAGTTGTTCTGCGGCGTGATGGTCCGTTGATCGATCTCCTGCCGTGCGATGAAGGAGTCGCCGTTATTCCATTCGTCTGAGAAAAGTCCGCCGAGGATGAGTAGGCTCTCGCCGCCACTGGTCGCCACGTTGAGGCGTGCCAGTGCACCAACACGCACTGCCTCTGCACCAGCCGCGCTGGTCACGTTGCTGGGGTTGATGACGTCGGGGTCTTCGACAAACAGGAACTCATCCGGGCTGCACGCAAGCAAACTGAGCGCGCTCACGCACAGCAAAAGTTTGGTCCGGGCGCGACTGCCAGCGATGGCTGAGCGCGCCGTGCGGGCACTGAGTGGCATATGCATTCGGGGAGGTCTCCTCAGAAGCCGTAGTTAAGTCGGAACGCGAGGTACGTCGGCGGCGCAAAGGCCTGGAACGACGACGGAGCATTCGAGGTGTTCCCGAAGGCTTCCGGATCTACGCCGGAGTACTTCGTCCACAGGATGCCGAGATTACGCGCCGAGACGGTGGCCACAATGTTGCGACCGCGGAAGTATTTCTGCACAAAGCTGTTCGGCACCTGAAACGTGGCCGAGATTTCACGGAAGCGCAGAAAGTCGCCGTCCTCGAAGTAACCGGCGACTGACCGGCTGGGGTGTTGGCGCACCATGACCACACGCGCCTGTTCCGCAAGCGAAGCGTCGGGATCGATCAGCCCCTGACAGTTCAACCGACTCGCGCAGCGAATGCGCTCGGAGTTGTTGTAGACCTTGTGCCCGCCCTTGTAGTCGATCATAGCGGAAATGCGCAGGCGGTTGTTGAACAGATCGATACCGTTGGTGAATGCCACTTCAGTGCGTGGCACGGAATAGCCGATGAACACGGACGTATCCGTCACCGTGATCTCGGTGAGATCGGGGTTCGTGCTGTATTCGATGATGCCGTTGCCGTTCTTGTCGTCGAATCCGGTGAGCTGGCGCGACCACCAGCCGTACAGCGGGTACCCTTCGCGTTGCTGCTGCGTGGTGCCGACTGAGGGCTGCCCGCCGAGGCTCTCCAGTTCATTGTCGTTGTGCGAGCCATTGATGGAGATATCCCACGCGAACGAGGATGTCTGCACCAGCATGATGTTGGCCAACAGCTCATAGCCGGAGTTGCGCACCGATCCGAGGTTTTCGAGACGGGCGGTTGCGCCGGTGCCAAGCGATGGCGGCAGTACGCGATTGATAAGCGCGTCTTTGGAGAGCTTGTTGTAGTAGGTGAACTCGGTGTTGATGCGCCCGTCGAAAATTGTGGCGTCAAAACCGACTTCGAGTTCAGTCGATCGCTCCGGCCGTAGATTGCGATTGCCAAGCGTAGTAAACACGATGGCCGGCTGCTCGCCACTCTCGCCGAGCGCGGTGGTGACCGAGTAGTACGGTACACCATCGAGGTTGCCGGGCTGGACGCCTGAGGCGCCATACGCGGTGCGAAAGCGGAGCTGATCGACCCAGCCCGGCGTGCGCATGAATGGCTCATCGGATGCCACCCACGACACGGCCAGCTTGGGATACAGCACGGTCTTGAAATCGCGACCAAACGCGCTGTTGCGATCCGAGCGCACGGCGGCCGTGACAAACAGTCGATCGTTAAAGGCAAGCGTTTCTTCGATGTAGGCGCCCAGCGTACGGCTCTCGGTCGTCGCTTCATCGGCGAACTTGGTGGCGCCCGCCGTGACCGTGGTCGCGCCGGGCGGCAACACCTGCCCAAATGATCCATTGCGATTGAAGACATCGCGCACGAGCTGGATGCCAACCGTCGTCTTGGATTCAATGGCGTCACTCAGGTTGCGCGTCGCCGTACCGCTCCCATCGACCGTGTACACGAAGAAGTTCGTGCGATTGTCTTCCTTGAACCCCTGACGGTTGATGCCGATGTCCGGGCAGTTCTGGAAGCGGCACAGCTGCGTATCCACGCGGTTGGTATAGTCGAGGCCAGCGGTACCGCGGAACGCGAGCCAGCTGTTGGGACGATAGTTGGAGCCAACCGACGAAATGACGCGCTGAATGCCCTGATTGGTTTCCGTCTGGTAGATGTCGCGCGGTGTGAACTGTCGCCATCCAAACAGCGTATCGCCAGCCGGATTCAGATTGTACTTCATGCCCGGACCGCCGTACGTGTTCGCGGCAATGCCGAACGTTCCAGAGTCGTCGCTCTGCGGCAGCGACAGGTTTTGCGACGTGTAGCCCACGCTCACCGTCACATCGGCTTTTTGCGACAGGTTGATGTTGATGTTGGCGCGGGCCGTCTTGCGATTGAGGCGATTCGGGTTCCGCTGATTCGACAACAGCGAAAGACCGTTTCGCGCCAGATAACGCTGCTCAAACTCGGGCACCTGCGTGACGCCGTCTTCGTCTTCCCACTCACCGTGCAGAAAGTATCGTACCTGGTCACTGCCACCCTTGACCTGCAGTCCATGCTGCTGCCGATAGCCGATGCCGAAGGGCGTGGTCTCCGGATCGTTGTGCAGGTTGAAGCTGGTCACACTGTCCGCAACACAGGCACCGGAGGCCTGCTGCGCGAGCAGACACTGCACGGTGTTCGAGGGCGTGGAGTTGGTGGTGCCCGTCGTGCCCGTGCGCCAGGCACGATAGGCCGTCGGGTATTCGTTTTGATCGGTGAGCGCGGTTTGCTCCGTGTAGTACGACCACTGCGGCCGGCCGGCCACACCGCGTTTGGTCGTGATCACGATCACGCCGTTGGCCGCGTCGGTACCGTACAGCGTTGACGCAGACGGTCCGCGCACCACTTCAATCGACTCGATTTCTTCGGGATTCAAGTCGCCAACGCGGCTCGGCGTTGTACCGCCCACACCAACCGTGGACGAACCCGTCGAACCCTGCATGCGAATGCCGTCAATGATGTAAATCGGATTGTTCGACAACGCGATGGAGCTCGTACCGCGCACGCGCACGCGAACTCCGGCGCCCGTCTGCGTGCCCGGGATCACCATCACGCCGGCTGCGCGCGACGTCAGCAGGTCGCCCACGTTCGAAACGGCGCGTGTTTGCACAATGTCGGCAGCATCGATCTGCGCAATCGCGTTCCCCACTTCAACACGACGCCGATCACCTGTGGCTGTACTCACCACCGCGCTCAGACTGATCGGGACAGTCTTGAGCGTCAGGTTTACCGTAACCGTCTGTCCTGCCTGCACCGATACCGGCTGACGCGTTTCGGAGTAACCCACCCGGAGCGCGCGAAGTACAACGTTCCCCGGTGTAATGCCACGAATGGTGTACCGACCCTCTGCGTCCGTCATAGCGCCGATCGTCGTACCAACCACATTGACCTGCACGGCGGCCACGGGCTGACCGCTGGCCGAGTCACGCGCCACGCCTGTAACCGTACCAGGCGCTGTTTGTGCGCCAACGGGCGGCGCCACGCCAAGTGACAGCAACACCAAAAACACGCCCAAGCCTGAGGCGCGTCGCGAATAGCCGGAGAGTCTCATCGGGGAGGACCGGTGCGGGGGAGGGGACGGAGCGCTCTCGGTTTTGAGTGCTGCCGCTTCGGTGGTGGGTGACGGCAACAACATATGTGCGATTTCGAAATCGGCCAGTGGCAAACGATATTTTGTCGTTGCCAGAACCACATCGCTGGATACGGGACAGAGTCCATCGGGGAGGCAGGGTTGGGCGCGATGCCACCAACCCCCCTGCCCCCGTCGACCGCTATGCCCGCCGCACCAGCGTCAGGATCGAATACACGGCCACCGGCTCGGCGTCCTGATTGCGCACCTCGACATCCCACTCCACCACGCCTTGCGGGACTTCCTCCTCGCGTGGTGCCTTGGCCGTTTTCTGCTTGACCGTCAGGCGCACATGAATCGTATCGCCCGGATACACCGGCTTGGTGAATCGCAGGTTCTCAAGGCCATAGTTGGCCAGCACCGGTCCCAGTTCGGGGTCAACGAACAGTCCGGCTGCAGCGCTCACGATGAAGTATCCATGCGCCACTCGACCGGTGAACACGCCGTTCGACCGCGCATCGTCATCATTCATGTGTGCGTAGAACTTGTCGCCACTCAACTCGGCGAACTGCACCACGTCATCAAGCGTGATGGTACGCGTACCCGTGACGAGCGTATCGCCAATCTCGAGCTCATCAAATGTCTTGCGAAACGGGTGCTCGGCGTCGGTCGTCTCGGTGGCACCACGCGACCACTCGCGCGTAATCGCGGTCAGCATGCTCGGACTTCCCTGCACTGCGCTGCGCTGCATGTAGTGCAACACGCCGCGTGCGCCCCCCATCTCCTCGCCTCCACCGGCGCGCCCCGGCCCACCGTGGATCAGGTTGGGCAACGGAGAACCATGTCCCGTGCTCTCCTTCGCACTCTCGCGATCGAGAACGAGCAGACGACCGTGATACGGCGCCACGCCCAAAATCACATCGCGCGCGACTTTCGTGTCGCGCGTGATCAGGGATCCGCAGAGTGACCCGCGGCCGCGACGCGCCAACTCCACCGCTTCTTCAAGTGTGTCGTAGGCCATCACGGTATTGACGGGACCAAACGCCTCAATGTCGTGCGGCTCGCTGTGTGCGAACGGCGCATCGCACACCATGAGCCTCGGACCAAAGAATGAACCCTTGTCCCGGTCGGCACCCACCACGTCAAAATCATCGCCACCGTACACAAGCTCCGATGCTTCGCGAATGCGCTCAGCGGCGGCACCCACATCGCGCACCTGACCGTGCGTGGCCAATGGGCCCATGCGCACACCATCAACTGCGGGATCACCAATCACGGTTTTCGCCAATCGCGCGGAGAGCGCGTTCACCACTGCCTCTTCCATTCCACTCGGTACGATCGTTCGCCGGATCGCGGTGCACTTCTGTCCGGCCTTGGTGGTCATCTCCCGCACGACTTCCTTGATGAAGAGCTCGAACTCCTCGGTACCGGGCGATGCATCAGGACCGAGAATCGTGCAGTTGAGCGAATCCGCTTCCATGTTGAAGCGCACCGAATGACGCATCACGGCCGCGCCGGCCTTGAGCATCTGTCCCGTGGCCGCTGATCCCGTAAACGCCACCGCGTCCTGTTCCGTGACATGATCGAGCAGGTCACCAGCACTGCCGCACACGAGCTGAATCGCACCGGCGGGAAGGATATTCGACTCCACCATGCTGCGAAACACGATCTCGGTGAGATAGCTCGTTGCAGTCGCCGGCTTCACAATGCACGGCATTCCCGCCAGCAGAGCGGGTGCGAGCTTCTCGAGCATGCCCCACACGGGAAAGTTGAACGCGTTGATGTGTATTGCCACGCCTTCAAGCGGCACACAGATGTGTCGACCAACAAACGTGCCGCCTTTCGACAGCGGCTCAACCGGTCCTTCCACGTGAAAGGTTTCGTTGGGAAACTCGCGCCGGCCCCGGCTGGAATACGCGAAGAGCGTACCGATGCCTCCCTCGATGTCCACCCACGAGTCTGAGCGTGTAGCTCCAGTCGCGGCTGACATGGCGTAGAACGATTCCTTGCGCTCCATGAGATACTGCGCGAGTTGCTTGAGCAGCGCGGCGCGTTCATGAAACGTGAGGCGCCGCATCGCGGGTCCGCCAACACGACGCGCGTAGTCGGTCATGGCCGCGAAGTCGAGTCCGCCGCTGGAGGCTTCAGCGATCTTCTCGCCCGTGACCGCGTGCACAAGGTCGGCAGTCCTGCCTGTGCCAAGCACCCACTCGCCGAGTGCATAGTTCCCAAGCTTCATGATGGTGTTCCGGTTCGTGTCTGATTCCAGGTCTTGAGCACATTCGCCTGCGTGGGCCGATTCGCCGGCACCGCTCGCAGCGGCTCCGTCTCACGCCAACTGGCACGCATGGCGGCTGGCAACTGCTGGTACAGCGCCGTGCCATCCGACTTCCAGGCAAGCATGTCATCGCTCACGTCTTTCACAATGCGGGCCGGATTGCCCACCACCACTTTGCGATCCGGCACCTCCATATCGGCGGGCACGAAGCACAGCGCGCCAACAATGCAGCCGGCGCCGATCACCGCGTTGTCCATGATGACGGCATTCATGCCAATGAGTGAGTTGGCACCGATGCGCGCCCCGTGCACCACTGCACCGTGACCAATATGAGCGCCTGGCTCGAGCATCACCGTGACACCGGGGAACATGTGCACCGTGCAGTTCTCCTGCACATTGCAGCCATCGGCAATCACAATGCCGCCCCAGTCGCCGCGAATCGCCGCGCCCGGCCCCACGTAGACATCGCGGCCAATGGTGACGTTGCCCGTAACCGCCGCCAGCGGATGAATGAATGCCGATTCGTGCACGACCGGCACGAAATCATCGAACGCGTAGATCATGGGTCAGACTCGCTCGAGAATCATTGCGTAGCCCTGCCCGACACCGATGCACATCGTGCACAGGGCGTAGCGGCCACCACGCTCGTGCAGTTCATGCATCGCGGTGAGCGCCAGCCGTGCGCCGCTCATGCCAAGCGGATGACCGATCGCGATGGCGCCACCGTTCGGGTTCACACGCTCGTCATTGTCGGCGAGGCCGAGTTCACGCAGGCAGGCCAGCGACTGTGCGGCAAAGGCCTCGTTGAGTTCGATGACGTCCATCTGCTCGAGCGTCAGCCCGGAGCGCTGCAGCAGGAGTCGCGTGGCTGGCACCGGACCCATGCCCATAATGCGCGGTTCGACTCCAGCAGCGGCAGCACCAACGATTCGTGCACGCGCGGTGAGGCCGAGGCGGTCCGCAGCGGCGCCTGACGCGATGAGCAGCGCGGCGGCGCCATCATTCAACCCTGACGAGTTGCCGGCGGTGACCGAACCCTGTCCGTCAGTGCGAAACACCGGTCGCAGTTTGGCCAACGTGTCAACAGTGGTATCAGGGCGCAAAAACTCGTCTTCCGCAACGTGTACCGCCGCACCTCGCTTGGGCGTGATCTCCACCGGCGCGATCTCGCGATCAAAGCGACCTGCGCTCCTGGCCGCTGAGGCCTTCTGCTGCGAGTGCGCGGCGAACGCATCCTGGTCTGCACGAGAGATGCCAAACTGCGACGCGACATGCTCGGCGGTCTCGCCCATGGCGTCCGTGCCGTACATGGCCTTGAGCGCCGGATTCACAAAGCGCCAGCCAAGACTCGTATCGAAAAGCTGCACATCGCGGCCAAACGGTGCGCTGGCCTTGGACATCACAAACGGTGCCCGCGTCATGCTCTCAACGCCGCCGCCGACGAACAGATCTCCTTCGCTGCTCCGAATCGCGCGCGCGGCGTGCGCCACAGCACTCAAGCCGGAAGCACACAAGCGGTTCACTGTTTCGCCAGGCACCGTCACCGGAAGCCCAGCCAGCAGCACTGCCATGCGTGCAACATTGCGATTGTCCTCACCCGCCTGATTCGCGCAGCCGACGATCACATCGGCAATCAAGGCGGAATCCAGCTCCGGAAATCGGCTCAGCAGCGCACGTATCGCATGCGCGGCCATATCGTCGGCGCGCACCGCACTGAGCGCGCCACCGATGTTGCCGACCGGTGTGCGAACGCCGTCAACTATGTATGCATCATTGGGGAGCAAACTCATGTATCACCGAGGTTCAGGAAAACACGCACATCTCTTCTTACGTGAGCAGTCGTTCACCACGCTGCACCGCGCGTCGAAGCCGCACACTCGGCCGATAGCGATCTTCGCCGTACTCAGCCTGCAGCGCTTCGAGCGTTGCCAACACATTCGCGGCGCCGAGTTGATCACCCCACGCCAGCAGACCACGCGGATAGTTGACGCCACGGGTCATGGCCAGATCGATATCGGCTGGCGATGCGATGCGCAGATGCACCGCGTCCACCGCTTCGTTCACCAGCATGGCAAGCACACGCGTCACCAGCTGCTCGCCAAGCACACGATCCTGCGTTGGCTCGGGTAGCACGGCGTCATCGCGATAGTCGTAGTACCCACGCCCCGACTTGCGGCCGAGCCATCCCGCTTCCACCAGCCGCCGCTGCGCAAGCGCCGGCTTGTAGCGCGGATCGAACGACATGGCTTCGAACACCGAACAGGTAACCGCATAGTTCACATCGTTGCCGATGAAATCCATCAGCTCGAAGGGGCCCATGCGAAACCCACCGAGTTCGCGCATGGCCCAGTCGATCGTGGCAGAATCGGCGGCACCCTCTTCGTGCAATCGCAGTGACTCGCCGTAGAACGGACGCGCCACGCGGTTCACTATAAAGCCCGGTGTGTCAGCGGCGCGTACCGTTGTCTTGCCCCACGCATCAAGCAGCGCCTGCACATCATCGGCGAGTCCGGGCGCGGTCGTGAGTGCTGGAATGATCTCCACCAGCGGCATGATCGGCGCCGGATTGAAAAAGTGCACACCGATCACACGCTCGCTGTGTTCACAGGCTCCTGCGAGCGCGGCAATCGAGAGCGACGACGTGTTGGACGCGAGCACCGCATCGCCCGGCAGCACCGTCTCCAGCGCGGCGAACAGCGCGCGCTTGGCCGCCAAATCCTCAATGATCGCTTCCACCACCATACCGCACGCGTCGAACGCCGCGAGATGCGCGGGATCGGCGCCAGCTACATACGTGATGCGTGATTGCACGGCCTCAGCATCGGCCGCAGTGCGTCGTCCCTTCTCCACATCACGCGCCAGTGCCTTCGCATGTCCCGCGCGCGCGCGTTGAATCGACGCCGGCATCGCGTCCGCCAGCAACACCTGGTGCCCCGCAGCGGCGGCCACCTGTGCGATGCCAGCACCCATGGCGCCAGCGCCAACCACACCGATCACCGTTGTCACGTCGAGTGCCATTACTCGCCCCGGTAGACAGGCGCCCGCTTGCCGAGAAACGCGCGCACGCCTTCGGCATAGTCGGCAGTGCGACCTGCCTCCTGCATGCACATGGCTTCTACGTCCAGCTGCTCGTCCAGCGTATTCGCGAACGACGCGTTCAGCGCTCGCTTTGTGAGTCCAAATCCTCGCGTTGCCTGCTGCGCCAGCGATCGAGCCATCACGCCGGTACGCTCGGTGAGCGTGACCAGTGGCTCCGTGTCCCAGATCAGCCCCCACTCCTTCGCGCGAGCCGCTGGAATCTTCTCACCGAGAAAAAACATCCCAGTCGCGCGCTGCATGCCGACGAGGCGCGGGACGAAAAAACTGCCGCTCGTATCGGGAATCAGTCCGAGCTTCGCGAAACTCTCCACGAAGACAGCTTCATCGGCGGCGATCGTCAGGTCACACGCGAAGGCAAGGTTGGCACCGGCGCCGGCAGCCACGCCGTTCACAGCGCACATCACCGGTTTCTCCAGCGAACGTATGGCGCGAATGATCGGATTGTACGACTCGCGCACGATCTCGCTGATGTCCGGCATGGGGCCATCGCCCTCCGGCAGCACCTCCGAGAGATCCTGTCCTGCACAGAAGCCGCGACCGGCGCCGGTGAGCAAAACCGCGCGGATCGCTGGATCGGATTCCGCCAGTTTGAGAGCGTCCTGCAGCTCCCGCGACATGGCGCGCGTGAAGCTGTTGAGTACGTCCGGGCGGTTGAGTGTGATGGACAGGACGCCATCCGCCACTCCCGCGATGATGAACTGGTAGGTCATCTTACCAAGATACGAGGTGCCACGGCGCCACGCCTCCTTCACCGTTCGCCCGCTCGGCGCGTCTCGCACGCCCGGGCAGCCGTGCATAGCTCCACTCCCATGGCCGATACCACTCGCAAGCGACGTCAGACGCGTCCCGGCAGCGCTTCCTCCGCAGCGTCCAACCGCGCGCCGCATCCTGCGATTGACTGGCGCCGAGTTGCCTGGAAGGTGCTGGCGTCGCGACAGATCGACGCAATCGAAGAAGCCACAAACCGCGATCGCGCGCGCATTCCCAAGGAACATGTGGTGATGTATCAGTTCTCCGCGCGTGGTCACGATGTGGCGCAAATCATTCTGGGCGACCTCATCAAGGGCAAGCGAGACGCCGCGGGCGCCTACTATCGCTCGCGACCGTTTCTCCTGTCGCTTGGCTTGCCGCTCGACGATGCCTTTGGCAGTCCGCTTGGGCGCGCGGGCGGGTTCAGTGACGGACGCGACATTGGCGTGGTGTGCAATCTGCCCACTCGAGATGGGCCGGTGGTCTTGCCCATGTCGGGTGACGTGGGCTCGCAGTACACGCCCGCCGCTGGTTGGGCGCAGTCGGTGCAGTATCATCGCGACGTATTGCGCGACGACACATGGAACGGCTCCATCGCCGTGGCCTTGGGCGGCGATGCGTCGGTGGCAACGAGTGGCTTCTGGTCAGCACTCACGATCGCGACCACGCTGAAGTTGCCGATGCTGTTCTACATCGAAGACAACAACCTCGGCATTTCCGTCACTGGCGATATGCAAACGCCGGGCGCCAACATTGCGCGCAATCTCGGTGCATTCGGCAATCTCTTTATTCGTGATGGCGACGGCACCGATCCGCATGTGTCAGCCGCGCTGCTCAGCGAGTGCGTGGATCATGTGCGCAGCGGCAGCGGACCGGCGTTGGTGCGACTCACGGTACCGCGGCTGAGCAGCCATTCCGGACCGGACAATCAGAAGGGGTATCGCAGCGAGGACGAGTTGGCGGCCGATGCGGCGCGTGATCCGTTGCCGCGGCTGCGCGAGTATCTGGTGCCGGCAATGATGACGGACGACGAGTGGGATGCGCTGGAAGCAGACGTGACGCGATCCGTGCAAACGGCGCTTGACGCAGCCCGCGCGCGCCCGCTTCCTGATCCCGCGGGCATCGCGCGCTACGTCTATGCGGAGGAGGCGAGCGAGAGCGATGCGTCCAGAGAAGTGTCCGCTGCGGCAGCGACACACGATCGTTCCGACGCGGAGCTGGGCGCACTCCCCCACACCGCGATGGGCGGCCTCACTCAGGCTGAACGCGCCGCACTCGGTGGCACCGACGTTGCCTCCGATGACGGAGAGCTGCTGCGATTCGCCGAAGCCGTGCGTCGCACCCTGAGACACGAACTCACGGTGAACCCCAAAGTACTCGTGTTTGGTGAGGACGTCGGTCGTAAGGGTGGTGTGCATCTGGTCACCGAAGGGCTGCAGAAGCAGTTCGGTGCGGAGCGCGTGTTTGACACGAGCTTGTCAGAGGAGGGGATTGTTGGGCGGGCATCGGGCATGGCAATCGCGGGGCTCATGCCCGTGGCCGAAATCCAGTTCCGCAAATATGCGGACCCCGCCACCGAGCAGCTTAACAACACCGGGACGATGCGCTGGCGCACGGCCAATCGCTTTGCCGCGCCGATGGTGGTGCGCATGCCGGGCGGCTTCGGGAAAGACGTGGGCGATCCCTGGCACAGCCTGAGTGACGAGGTGCGCTTTGCACACGCGTACGGCTGGCAGGTCGTGATGCCGTCCAACGCAGCCGATGCGGTGGGACTGTTGCGCGCGGCGATGCGCAGTGCGAACCCCACGATCTTTTTTGAGCATCGTTCACTGCTGATGACGGGCGACGGCAGTGCGCGCTATCCGGGTGACGACTACGTGTTGCCGTTCGGCAAGGCGCGTGTCGTGCAGTCAGGTGATCGTCTGACCGTGATTTCGTGGGGGGCCATGGTACATCGCTGCCTGAGTGCCGCGGCGGCGTTTGGTCACGACGTGGAGTTGATCGACCTGCGCACGATTTCGCCGTGGGATCGCGAATGTGTGCTCGGCTCGGTGCAGCGCACGGGTCGCTGCCTGATCGTGCACGAAGACAATCTCACGGCCGGCTTTGGCGCAGAGATCAGCGCCACGATTACCCAGCACGCGTTCTGGCATCTTGATGCGCCGGTCGTGCGTCTGGCGCCGCGGGATATCCCCATGCCCTACCATCCGGTGCTGCTCGATGCCGTGTTGCCAAACGCCGAGGGCATTGGCGCCGCTATTTCTGACCTGCTTGCCATATAGCGTCTCGGGAATTGCGCGTTTGCAGCGCAGTGAGTAGCGTGTAGCTGCTCAGCTGTTTTCTCCCTCAGGAGTTCGCCACATGAAAGTCCTGCTTCTCAACACTGCTGCTGCCGTCCGGTTGCGCCGGGCCGCACGCGTTGCGCCGGTGCGCACCGCAGACAGCGTGTTGTCGGTTGAAGCAGGGCGACTGATGTAGCCGCGACACCTCCCCGTCGCGCTCCTCGCGGATCCACGCCCCTCCTGCTTCAACATGAACCAGGTGGGGCGTTTTTTACTCCGATCCTTCGAGGTTTCCTGTGCATACAGTTCCTGAGCCGCTGGGCGGTCCAACGATCCCTCGGCGCAGTGCCGTGTGGGGCGATATCCGCGATGCGCTGCGCGGCACGCCGCACGATTACACGGCCGGCACGATCGGGCGTGCGATTTTTCTGTTGGCACTTCCCATGGTGGTGGAGATGTCAATGGAAAGCATCTTCGCCGTGGTCGATGTGTTTTTTGTAGCACGCCTTGGCGCAGCAGCCGTGGCGACGGTGGGGCTGACGGAGTCGCTGATGATCGTGATCTACACGATTGCATTTGGCCTGAGCATTGGTGCAACGGCCACGGTGGCGCGCCGCATTGGTGAGAAAGACGCGGACGCGGCAGCCCGTGCGGCGGTGCAAGTGCTGTTGTTGGGGATGCTGCTCGCCGCACTACTCTGCGTGGTGGGAGCGGTGTGGGCACCTGAGTTGCTCGCGCTCATGGGTGCCGATGCCAGTATTCTCAGCGTCGGGACGATGTACGCGCGTGTGACGCTTGGCGGCAGCGCCACCGCGTTCCTGCTGTTCCTCGTGAACGCGGTGTTTCGCGGGGCCGGTGATGCAGCCGTCGCGATGCGTGTACTGATCGTTGGCAATGGTATTAACTGCCTGCTTGATCCAGCGCTGATCTTCGGGCTCGGTCCGTTTCCGGAGCTCGGTCTCACCGGTGCGGCGATTGCGACGACCTTTGGACGCGGCATTGGCTTGCTCTATGCGCTGGTGCTGCTCACGCGTGGTACCGGACACCTGTCGGTACGGCGGCAGCATCTTGCGATTGAAGCGCGCACCATGTGGAGCATTGCGCAGCTGTCGGGTTGGGGCACACTGCAGGTCGCGCTGAGCTCGATGAGCTGGATCGCGTTGGTCCGCATCGTTTCCGGATTTGGCAGCGCGGCGCTGGCCGGCTACACCATCGCGATTCGCATTGTGCTCTTCGCGCTCATGCCGGCATTTGGCATTGGTGCGGCCGCGGCCACGATGGTGGGTCAGTCGCTCGGCGCCAAACTTCCCGATCGGGCCGAGCAATCCGTGTGGACAGCGGTCAAGTTCAATGTCGCAGTACTCGGTGCGATTGGCGTGGTGTTTCTCGTGTTCGCGCCGTGGATTGTGCGGTTATTCACGACGACGCCTGAAGTCGTGCGCGTGGCGGTCTTCGGGTTGCGCGTCATTGGACTTGGGTTTCCCGTGTACGCGTTGGGCATGGTGTTTGAACAGTCATTCAACGGCGCCGGGGACACACGCACGCCGACCTGGATCAACGTCCTGAGTTTCTGGATTGTGCAGATCCCACTGGCGTGGCTGCTTTCATACACCTTCAACCTGCGCGAGAGTGGCGTCTTCATTGCCGTTCCGGTGGCGTATGCGGTCATGGCGCTGGTGAGTGCGCTGCTGTTCCGGCGCGGTGGATGGAAGACGCAGGAGGTTTAGGGCGCGCCTCCCCTTGCCCATCGCGGGTCGGTGGACGTAGGCTAGGTGCGCTGCGTCCTGCCGACCCCACTCCCCCCTTCGAATGAATCACGCTTCCTCCGCTGCGCCGCCGCGCGGTTTTGTCTACCGGGCTCTTGATGTTGTTGAGCGCGTGGGCAACAAGCTGCCCGATCCCGCCGTGCTCTTTCTGCTCCTCACCTTCGTTGTGTGGATTGTGTCGTGGATGTTGTCGGGCGTGATGTTTACCGAGCTCGATCCGCGCAGCGGCGATCCGTTGCGCGTCATCAATCAGCTCGACGGCGCCGCGCTGACGACCTTCATGTCAAAGATGGTGAGTACGTTTGTGCTCTTCCCGCCGCTCGGCGTGGTGCTGGTCGCGATGCTTGGCCTTGGCGTCGCTGAACACACTGGTTTTATCAGCGCGGCGCTGCGTGCGGTGCTGAGTGTCACACCAAAGTCGCTGCTCACACCGGCGCTGATAGCGGTGGGCGTGCTCAGTCATGTCGCGGTGGATGCCGGCTACGTACTCGTGATCCCGCTTGGTGCCGTGATTTTCTTTGCAGCTGGCCGGCATCCACTCGCTGGCATCGCGGCCGCGTTTGCTGGCGTGTCAGGAGGGTTTTCGGCGACGTTTTTTGTGCCGTCAAGTCTTGATCCACTGCTCGCTGGACTCACGCAAGTATCGGCGCAGATCACAGATCCATCGGTCACGATCAATCCGCTGAACAACTATTTTTTCACTACCGCATCAACTTTTCTGATCGTTGTTGTGGGTTGGATATTGACCGACCTGGTTATCGAGCCGCGCCTTCGAGCCACATCTGTAGACGGCGATCCCGCGAATCTGCCAACGTTGGACGAGCTCACGGCACCGGAGAAGCGCGGCGTCATGCTGGCCGTGCTCTCGATGGTGCTGACACTCGGACTGCTGATGGCCAGCGCGTTGCCCGACGGTTCCCCCTGGCGCGCACCGGATGATGTGGTGCCGCCAGGCGGTCATCCGCTGCTCGTCTCCGCTGCACCGCTCATGCAATCGATTGTCCCGATTATTTTCGTGTTCTTTCTTGTGCCGGGCGTGGTGTATGGCGTGGTCTCCGGAAGTGTGCGCACCCACCGTGATGTCGTCGCGGGCATGACGAAATCGATGAGCGGTATGGCGTACTACGTGGTGATGGCCTTTTTCTGTGCGCAGTTCATCTATGCGTTTGCGCAGAGCAACATTGGCGCCCTGATGGCCATCAAGGGCGCGTCCTGGCTCAAAACGATGGGATTCCCCATGGGCGTCACGCTCATTGGCATCGTGCTGCTGTCGGGCTTCGTCAACCTGCTTGTCGGCTCGGCATCGGCCAAGTGGGCACTCATTGGCGCCGTCATGGTGCCGATGCTCATGGAACTTGGCATCTCACCCGACCTCACGCAGGCAGCGTACCGCGTGGGTGATTCGTCCACCAACATCGTCACGCCACTGCTGCCGTATTTCCCGCTGATTGTGGTGTTCTGTCAGCGCTATGTGAAGACGAGCGGCATTGGGACACTGCTGGCATTGATGCTGCCGTTTTCTGTGACGCTGCTGGTGTTGTGGACTGGCTTTCTGCTTGGATTCTGGGCGCTGGATATTCCGCTGGGGGTGGGGGCGACGTATGTGTATCCTCGGGTCTGAATCAGTGCGGAGCAGTTTGTAGGGAATTCCTGGTGCGTCGAGGATCCTCAGGGCACCGTTGCGGCTCTGTTCATCGTGACGAAATAAAGTAGGCCGAATAGCCGGAAAGCGGTAAGGCACTCTGTAGCCGCAAAGACGAATCAGACCGCTCGCAGTGCTGCCATCCCAACCGAGTATGCAGTTGCAGTCCTGATTCGTCTATGAGGCTATGTAGTGCCTCGAGGCTTTTCGGCTATTCGGCCTACTTTATTTCGTAAGCGGCACGCGGGATCCACAGCTGGTGTGAGGATCGCCGCAGCATTCGATGGGCTCTGCCACTACGTCGTCTGGTCGGCCAACCCCCGGCTGAGCCGCGCGTCAAATCGCCTTGAATTCATCAAACGGCTGACGGCACGAACTGCACACGTGAATCGCCTTGCATGCCGTCGAACCAAACTCACTCTGCAGTTTCGTATCCGACGATCCACAAAACGGACACGGGACCGGCGCGCGGCGCCGCGTGAGCGTGATCAACCCACCCTGCTCTGCCGGCCCCGGTGGCGCGATTCCGTACGCCCGCAACTTCTCCCGCGCCTCCGGCCCGATCCAGTCGGTCGTCCACGCTGGCGCAAACGTCGTGCGCACCGCAACGGACGTCGCACCAGCGCCGAGTAGCGCGGTGCGAATATCGGCCTCGATCTCGTGCATGGCCGGACAGCCGGAGTACGTCGGCGTCACTGTGACGGTGACCGCGTCATCCTGCACGGTGACGTCCCGAATGATTCCGAGTTCGACGACGCTGATCACCGGCACTTCGGGGTCCATAACGTCGCCGAGTGTGCGCATGACGGACTCGCGCGTGAGTGCCACCTTGTTCACCACGTCGCGCCCGGGTGCGCGCGCGCGACACTTTGCATTACGGACAGCAGATGACCCAGGTGCTCCGTGTGTCGCCCTCGTCGACCGCCGCTGGTCATCACGATATCCGCGGGGATGGTCAGCGTGGCGCGACCCAGCACATCGTGTACCACACTCTCCCAGCGTGCCTTGAGCGCCTCCTGATCCACATACACACCCTCAGCGGCAACCCCCTCGTCGATCACATCGCGCTCGAACAGCTCGCCCGTGTACCGCCACATGCGGTCGAGCGCGGTTTGCACTCTGGTCTTGCTCTCGTCCGTACCGTCACCAAGTCGCACCACCCACTCGCTGCTGTGTCGCAGGTGGTACTTCACTTCCTTGAGCGACTTCGCGGAGATCGCGGCCAGCTCCGTGTGTGCACACGTGGCGAGTGCATCGAGCTGGACCACGCTGAATGCGTCAAACAAAAACTGTCGAACAATGGTGAAACCGAAGTCACCGCGGGGCAGCTCAACGAGCAACGCATTTCGGTACTGCACACCTTCACGAAAAAACGCCAGCGCGTCGGCATCACGCCCCTTGCCTTCCAGATCGCCAGCGAGGCCAAGGAACATGTTGGCTTGTCCGACCAGATCGAGCGCCATATTGGCCAGCGCAATGTCTTCTTCGAGAATCGGACCGTGTCCACACCACTCGGATAAGCGATGTCCGAGGATCAATCGGTCATCGCCAAGTCGTAGCGCGTACTCCACGAGCGGCGATGCGAACGATGGACCGCGCGACCCGGCGACGTTGATCTCCGCGGCGGGTGTAGCGCCCGCAGTTTCCGTCTCCGTGTGTGCGTCCATCAGAACACTCGCACGCCGCGCGGCACCTTGTAGAACTGCGGATGCCGATAGGGCTTGTCGTTGCCCGGATCAAAGAACGGACCGGCATCACCTGGCGCAGACGCGACAATCGCGTCAGCCGGAACCACCCACAGACTCACCGCTTCGCCACGCCGCGCATACACATCGCGCGCGTTCTGCATCGCATGCTCGGCGTCGGTGGCATGCACGCTGCCCGCATGTTCGTGCGGCGCCCCTTTGCCTGGCTGCGTAAACACTTCCCACAGCGACCACTGTGTATCGCTGTCTGTTCCATTCTGCGCCGCGCTGGCGGTCGCGTCGTTCGCCGCACCGGACATCAGGCCGCCTGCTCCG
The DNA here is from genome assembly GCA_041742675.1 of Gemmatimonadaceae bacterium. GTDB lineage: Bacteria > Gemmatimonadota > Gemmatimonadetes > Gemmatimonadales > Gemmatimonadaceae > JAABRT01. Next base: position 20,208 of record JBGTOG010000371.1, read on the forward strand.
CAATGCGTTGCTTCGCTGCGTGTGCGGTTGCCGCTTCACGCACCCACGCGCCTTCATCGTGCGCCTGCTGACGCGAGGCCAGACGCTCACGGTTGCACGGACCGTTGCCACCGATCACCTGAAAAAACTCCTGCCAGTCGATCTCGCCGAAGTCCCAGTTGTTCGTCTCCGCGTTAAAGCGGAGATCCGGATCCGGCAACGTGACACCGATTGCCGCCGCCTGCGGCACCGTGAGATTCACAAACCGCTGACGGAGCTCGTCATTGGTCTTTCGCTTGACGCGCCACTTGAGCAGTTCCGCAGAATTCGGTGAATCAGTGTCGCTCGGACCGAACATCATGAGCGACGGCCACCAGAAGCGGTTCACTGCATCCTGCAACATCTCGCGCTGCGCGGCCGTGCCTTGCGCAAGCGTGGCGCAGATCTCGTAGCCCTGACGCTTGTGAAAGTTTTCTTCCTTGCAAATGCGCACCATCGCACGCGCGTACGGCCCATACGAGGCTTTCGCGAGCACCGTCTGATTCACAATCGCCGCGCCATCAACAAACCAGCCGATGACACCCATATCGGCCCACGAGAGCGTGGGGTAGTTGAAGATGCTCGAATACTTGGCGCGTCCATCAAGCAACTGCGCTACAAGCTCATGGCGATCAACGCCGAGCGTTTCCGTGCCGCAGTAGATGTACAATCCGTGCCCGGCTTCGTCCTGCACCTTGGCGATCAGTGACATCTTGCGGCGCAGCGATGGCGCGCGCGTGATCCAGTTGCCCTCCGGCAACATACCCACGATCTCGGAGTGCGCGTGCTGCGACATCATGCGCGTGAGCTGCTTGCGATATCGCTCGGGCATCCAGTCTTTCGGCTCGATGCTCTCCCCAGCGGCGATGCGCGCCTCAAAGGCGGCGACAAGCGACGTTTCGTCTGTGTTCACGGTCGGAGTCGGTTCCATGACACTCAATCTACGGGAAAAAACAGGGATTCGACAATCGTGTACTGTCAGTATTTTACCCCCTATGACAAATGATGCTCCCAACTATTCCGTGCCCGATGGTCGGGTATCGTCGCACGTAGCCGATGGCGTAGGCACCGTGGAGTTCTTCCACCCCAAGGGCAACTCGTTGCCTGGTGCGCTGCTCCGTCAACTCGCGTCGGAGATTTCGTCGCTGGGCGACCGCGACGACGCGCGTGTGATCGTGCTGCGCAGCGGCGGCACGGGTCCATTCTGCGCCGGCGCGTCCTTCGACGAATTCTCCACAATCGCTGACGCGGCCGCTGGCGCCGAGTTCTTCAGCGGTTTTTCGCGCGTGATTCTGGCCATGATTCGCGCGCCGAAGTTCGTGATCACACGCGTGCACGGAAAAGCTGCCGGCGGCGCGGTCGGCCTGGTCTCGGCATCCGACTACGCGTTGGCGGTGCGGTCTGCGTCTGCAAGGCTCAGCGAACTCGCCGTAGGTATCGGCCCATTCGTCGTGGGCACGGTGGTGGAGCGTCGCGTAGGCCGCGGCCCATTCAGCGCCATGTCCGTCGACGCCGACTGGCGCGACGCCGCATGGTGCGAGCAGCACGGCCTCTACGCGCGCGTGCTTGACGATGTGGACACGCTTGACGCCGAGGTTGCAACACTCGCGCGCACGCTAGCCGCCTCCAACCCGCACGCCATGCGCGAACTCAAGCGCGTATTCTGGGCCGGCACAGAGGAATGGGAACCACTGCTCGCCGAGCGCGCCGCGATGAGCGGCGAAATGGTGCTCTCGGATTTCACCCGCCGCGCCATCGCTGCATTTCGCGCTCGCTAACCTCACAAGTTTGTAAAACCGACAACCGAAAACCGCCAACCGAACACCCCCCACGCTGTCCGCGATCGTGGGGAACCGCCGGGAGCCTGTAGCGGCCGACAAACCGACCACCGACCACGAACTACCGACAACCCCACAACCGTCGCCCGTTCCAACCGTCGCCGGTTATCAGTATTCGGTTTGCCGACCGCTACGCACCACCAGCGTTGTCGCCACTATCGCCGACTGCGTGGGGGGTTGTCGGTTCTCGGTAATCGGTTTTCGGTTGGAGAAGCGAGATCTCGCGGCCAGAGTGAGGACCTATGAAGCGACGGGCCCAGAACTGTGCACCGCCCCGTGCAGCGCCACCACGGCGTCCTCGAAGCGTTCCGCGCCGCGCCCCGCGATCACCCGCTGCGTCGCGGCGTAGCCGACCAGTTCCAGCTCGCCCGCGGCGCCAAACATGTCCTCCACACCGAACGGCTCACCCGCCTGCTTGCACAGGTACTCTTCAACCGCCGTCAGGTACCCCACCATGCCGCCCAGCTCTGTCGGCGCGTACACTTTCCCCGCCGCTCGCAGCACCTCGTCCTGCGACGGATCCGGCATGACCAGATTTTCGCTCCCGCAGATCACCGTCAGCCGCTCGTTCCTGCCACAAGCCGCCACCGATTCCGCATCGAGTGAACCACCGAGCGCGTTGACCACCAGTGCGTCCATCGGCTGCGCCAGGAACTCCGGCTTCTGCTGCGGCGACCAGAGCGGAACTCCGAGTGCGGCGAGCTGCTCACGTCGCCCCGCGTTTGATTCCAGCGCCAGGAGGCGAACGCCACGTGCCCGTAGCCCTGTCACCACGTGCATGCCGATGTTGCCGCAGCCGATCAGGCCCACCACCGCGGTGTCCAGGGAGATCGTGGCGCCACGAAGCATGCCGAGCAGCAGCTGCAGATTGCCCTCGCCCGTTGGGATCGACGTATTGGCCTGCACGCTTCCGCGAAATCGCGAGTTGAGATAGCTGAGCGAGCTCTCCCCCGTGTGCAGGTCGCCGTGGCCAAGGTCCTGGCCGGTGATCAGGTGAATGCCGCCGGCCGCCTCGATCTCCTCGAACGCCGCCACAGCGAAATCGAGCAGTTCCGTATCCATGGGTTGGCCCACACGAGCAGACGGCGTAGGCGCCAGCACACACTTCCCACCCACGATGCGCGCAAGTTCGTGCTTCGCGTGGCGGCCGCCAATCCGAGTAACCCGCGACCACCACACCTTTTCCTCCATTCCCATGGCCAGCGCAATCGCTTCCTGATCCGGGCTGAAGCCCGGCACGGCCATGCGTTCCGCGGGTGCGATGCGAAACCCGCCTAGCGAGAGCTGACCAGACTGCGGCTCGGCGTGCGTCGCCACGCTGAGCACCCATTCATGTGACGGGTGCGCACAGCGATACACCCACACGTTCGGGCTGCGGGTTGACGACAACTCCGGCACGAGTTGACGAACGGAATCCGGGGGGAGTACGGTGACGGTCACGAGGACAGTATAGACGGCGCACCGTACCGGGCAAACCAGCTGTGCCAACGGACGATGTGCACATACCCAAGCGTGGGCAGAAATGTGCGGGAGAAGTGTCAACTACGGTTGACAGTCGCCCCTCCCCACCGCACTGTAGGGGTGGTTGAAAGTCGTTCGGCGATCCGGGAACGGAGGCGCGCCGAAGACGTTCATTCACCGATATCGCATCGCGGGGTTGCGGGTGCGATCCTCGGCGGCTCCTTCCCGGGTGCCGCCTTCCTCCGGATTCCAAACTGCATGGCGAGTCTCCTCACGCCGGTATGGCACAACGCATGACCGAACGTGAAGTGGCCTTGGGAGCGCCCCCGCTCGCCGGTCTGGCAGACGTGTCCGTGTCGATGCGCCGTGCCGACGTGGTCGGGACCACGCCGGACACAGATCTTCGCTCGCTGCCGGATGACGCGGCCGAGTGTGCGCGGATTGTGAAGACGCACGCGCGGACTTTCACACTGGCGAGCTATCTGCTGCCCGCAGACAAGCGACGCGCGGCCTACGCCCTGTACGCCTTTTGCCGCATCGCGGACGATCTCGTCGATCGTGCCACGCCCGGCACGGAGTCGCAGCTGGAGGCGCAGCTCACTGCTTACGAGGACCAACTCGCCGCTGCGCTGCATGGTCGTCCGAGCAGCGCCGTCTTCCGAGAAGTGGCGTGGGTAACGCGTGAGTACGAGGTGCCGCCCGAACCACTGTACGAGCTGCTGGCCGGCGTCGCGCGCGACCTGCGCCCCGCCCGGTACCGCACGTGGCGTGAACTCGAACTGTACTGTGAGGGCGTCGCGAGTTCCGTGGGTGAGATGTGCACCCATGTGTTCGGTGTGCCTGGCGGTTCGGACGCACGGACTCGGGCGGTGCGCTACGCGCGAACCTTGGGCGTGGCGATGCAGCTCACGAATATCCTGCGGGATATCGGGGAAGACGCCCACCGTGGACGCTGCTACCTCCCCGAAGAAGATCTGGCCATGTTTGGTCTCACCCCGCGCGACGTGCTCACCAACCAGGCGCTGCCGCGCGACGAGCGTTGGCGGCCCATGATGGCCTTCGAAGTGGGTCGGGCGCGCACGTTGTATGAAGCGTCGGTGCCGGGCATCGCACTGTTGTCGCACGATGCGCATCGTTGCGCCCGGGCCTGCGCGACCGGTTACGCCGGCATTCTTGGCGCCATTGAGGCGCAGCGTTACGATACGATATCGTCTCGGGCACGATTGGGCCGAGTCGCCCGCATGAACGTGCTGTGGGACGCGTGGCGTTTTCGTGCCGCCCCGCTGGATACGGCAACTGTTGGCAACGGCCCGACGTTAAAGTGGGACCAGTCGTCAGGCGTTCCGACCAAGGACCACGTGCGCCTCGCCTGACGCGCTCATTGAACACACTTTCGTATGCATTCGTTGTCATCTGCTTCCAGTGATCAGCGTGATCTGACCGCGACGTTTCTCAAGATCGCGTTCATCTGTCTCGTGGTGCACGCTGTGCTCAGCGTGTTTTCGGCGTTTGCATTCGCCACGTTCTTGTCGCCGCCGCTCCCCGACTGGCTGCGTGAGCCACGCAACGCCAAGGCATACCAGATCGGCTATGCGTGGGGCGGACAAACGACGGTTGTGTTTGGTGCGCTCGCCGGCATTCTGCACGCGATGGGCAAACTTGGGTCGCGCCGCGGATTGATCATCTTCGGTGTCAGTTTTATCGTGTCACTCGCCTCGGAGTTGCTCGGCACGTACACGGGTCTTCCCTTTGGCGTGTACTCGTACTCGGGACTGCTCGGTTACAAGATTCTCGATCTGGTGCCGTTCAACATTCCCACTAGTTGGTTCTTCATGCTGTACGCGTCGCTGGCGATTTGCGGACGACTGCTGCCGGCCAAGGATGACGGGACGTCACGCTGGTGGTGGGCGCTGGTTGCTGGTCTCGTGCTCACGGCGTGGGATGTATCGATGGACCCGGCAATGGTGAAAACCAGCCACTGGATGTGGGCCGTCCCCGATCTGAGCAGCGCGTCGGCGTTTCAGCAGTTCATTGGAAACCCGATTTTTTATGGCATGCCACTCACGAACTGGCTCGGCTGGCTGCTCACTGGAGTTATCGTGGCGCGACTCATGCTCGCGATTGTGCCGCCCAGCACGTGGGTGCGACAGGTGTCCCCCAGCCGTTTTCCGCTGGTGCTCTACGGCGTGAATGGTTTGTTGCCGGTGGCGATCTGCCTGCGACAGGACATGGTGTGGGCGGGCGTGCTCGGCTTCATCGCGATGGCGATCCCGTTGGGGCTGGCAATCCGCGCTGGATCACCCACCGCCGCCGATGTGCCGCGTGGCGCGCGCGGATCGCTCGG
>JBGTOG010000277.1:0-2417 GCA_041742675.1 Gemmatimonadaceae bacterium
GCGAGACGGGCACCGCGCTGGCGTCAGAGGGTGCGCCGCCGGAGGCGCACGTGCATCCGCGCGCCCCGCAGCAGCTACGAGACATCCGATTCGCCGTCGTGGATGTGGAAACCACCGGCTCGCAACCGGGCCGCGATGATCGCATCACGGAAATCGCGATCGTGCCCGTGGAGGATCTGCGCGTTGGCGAACCGTGGCAAACATTGGTGCATCCGGGCCGCGCGATTCCGCCGTTTATATCCGCGCTGACCGGGATCAGCAATGAGATGGTGGCCGGCGCGCCACGGTTTCATGAAATCGCCGACGACGTGTGCGCGCGACTGGATGGCACCGTCTTCGTGGCGCACAATGCCTCGTTCGACCGGCGCTTTGTGGAGTGCGAACTGGCGCGCACCTTGCGCACGCAGCTTGTTGGTGTGTCCCTCTGCACGGTGCGATTGTCGCGTCGCCTGCTTCCGTCGCTGCCGCGTCGTTCGCTTGATCGTGTGTGTGAACACTTTCGAATTGCCATTCACGATCGCCATCGCGCGGGTGGGGACGCGCTGGCCACTGCGCACGTACTCGTCCACTTGCTTTCGGTTGCGGCCGACAGCGGGATTGAAACGTGGCCGCAACTTGAACGATATCTCTCTGGCCCAACCCGCCGAACGAGGCGGCCGTTGGCATTTCCTTCTTCCGCTCGTGAGGACACCTCCGCGTGACAGCACCGCAACCACTCGTACAATCCACGCAACTCGGCCGCTGGCGCATGCACGCCATTCAGGCTGGCGGACAACAGCTCGATGGTGGCGCGATGTTTGGCGTGGTCCCAAAGACGCTTTGGGAGCGTCGCATTCCCGCCGATGCACAGAACCGCATTCCCATGGGCATGCGCTGTCTGCTGGTGGAGCACGATGATGGGCTCGTGCTCATCGACACCGGCTCCGGGAACAAGGAGAACGACAAGTTTCACAAGATCTATGGCATCGAGAACTCTGGTGCAGATGGCCGTACGCATCTTGAAGACGGCCTTGCGCAGTTGGGCTTCACGCCGGCAGACGTTTCGCTGGTGATCAATACGCATCTGCATTTTGATCACGCGGGCGGCAACACGTGGCGCACGCCCTCGGGAAACGTGGAAGCCTCGTTTCCCAACGCGCGTTACATCGTGCAGCGCGGCGAAATGGAATGGGCAACGAATACCAACGAGCGCACCGCGGCCAGCTACTTCGGCGCCAACTGGGATGTGATTCGCGCGGCCGACCGCTTTGATCTGGTAGACGGTGAGCCGGAAGTGCGTCCGGGCATTCAGCTCCTGCGCACGCCGGGACACACGCCGCATCATCAGAGTGTGAAGCTTACGTCGGGTGGTGAGACGGCAGTGTTCCTGGCAGACGTGACGCCAACAGCGGCGCATTTGCCGCTGCCATGGATCATGGGATACGATGTGGAGCCGTTGGTGACGCTCGAGTCCAAGCGCACACTGCTCGCAGAGGCCGCAGCGAATGGTTGGCTGCTGGTGTTCGAGCACGATGCGACACACGCGTGGGGACGTATTGAACACGACGGCAAGGCGTACGCGCTGGTGCAGAACGGCTAGGCGCCCTGTGCGAACGGCGACTGTGCGAACGGCAACTGTGCGCACGTTTCTCGTGTCCAACGCGACGGTATCGTACTTCCTTCGTTCCGTTCGTTGAGGACTCACATGAGGCAGCGCGCGTTCTGCGCAGGACTTGTGCTTCTGGCTGCCTGCAACGCTGGTGCTGACGCAAGCAAATCGTCAGGGCTATCCGTCGCGGTGGACAGCAGCGGTGCAGTACCCGTTCTCACGGTGTCGGGCAACGCACAAGAGTGGTCACTCGACTCGCTCGCCGTCATTCGCGCTGAGCCAACAGTGGGATTCTCGCGCGTGCGTTCAATCGCGCTCGACCCGCGCGGCGGTGTGTGGGTGGCTGACGTTGGCGAGAATCGACTGTCGTACCACGGCGACGATGGATCGTGGATTGAAGATCGCGGTCGTGTTGGCAGTGGGCCCGGTGAATTCCGCAGGCCGTACTCGTTGGTCATGCATGATGGTGGACTCCTCGTGCATGACGTGGAGAACTCACGCGTCGTGCGGTTCGCGCTTGGCGCGGGCGCCGATACCTCCTGGCTTATTCCGAACCGACTGACCGGGGATGCCATGTCGGTACGCTTTTTCCCGAATCCCGACGGGCCGCTACTGGCGGATCTGTCGCGCGATCTTGTGCCGCCACGCCTGGCCTACCGCCGCCTGGGGGACGATTCGCTGATTCTCGCTGCGGTTCGCGATCAGACGTTCGACGATAGCAAGGTTTGCCCGGTCGGCGATGCGATCCGCTTCTTCGGCTCACCGTTTTCACCGGGACCGGTGATGTCCCCGATCGGCGATGGCACGGTGCGTACAAGCAGCGGTGACT
>JBGTOG010000439.1:0-5648 GCA_041742675.1 Gemmatimonadaceae bacterium
GGTGGATGCATCACCAGCAGCGGCCGAGGCGAAGTCTGCGGCGCCAGCAACCGGGTCTGCGGCGCCGTCAACCGGGTCTGCCGCGCCGTCAACCGGGTCTGCCGCGCCATCTGCCCGTCCCGCCCAATCGTCTGCCACGACATGAGTCAGCGTTCCACCGGACTCGGCGACGATCCAGTCGCCGCGGAAGCCGTTGCGCGTTATCACGAGGGATTGTCCGACGATGTTGCCGCCGCCTCCATGCAGCTGCTGGAGACGCGGCTGCGCAGTGACGGGCTGTATTTTGGCGACCGGCCCCTCTGCGGGGTGCTGCGTCCGCGGTTCATGACGTCGGCGCAGTACCAACATGTTGCGCGGGCGTCGACACTGGTGGTCTCGGCCATGGAAAAGGTGCGCCAGGCGGCGATGCAGGACGCGTCCATTCGCGAGCAGTTCCGGTTGCTGGACTGGGAAGAGCGGCTGATTCACGCCGACCCTCGTCTGCCGACCGCCAGTCCGGTTTCGCGGCTTGACGCCTTCTTCGCGCCGGGTGCGCTCGGGCTCAAGTACACCGAGTACAACGCGGAGACGCCGGCCGGTGCGGGGTACAACGATGCGCTGGCGCAGATCTTTATGGACCTGCCGGCCATGGGCGCGTTTCGCACACACTTTGCCGCGGTGCCCATCCCGTCGGGCCCCAGCGTGGTGCAGGCGTTGCTGGAGTCGTACTACGCGTGGCGTGGAGTGCGCGAAACGCCGTCGCTGTGCATTCTCGACTGGCGCGAGGTGCCCACGTACAGCGAGTTCGTGCTGTTTCAGCGACTGTTCGAACGGGTCGGGGTCCCCACCTTCATCGGCGATCCGCGCGATGCCGAGTATTCGAACGGGGTGCTCACGGTGGGCGGCACACCGGTCACGCTCATCTACAAACGCGTGTTGATTGACGAGCTGGTGCTGCAGTGCGGCGTGGACTCGCCGGTGGTGCGTGCGGTGCAGGATGGCGCGGTTTGCATGGTAAATCCGTTTCGGTGCAAGCTCTTGCACAAGAAGGCCAGTCTGGCGGTGGTCAGCGATGAGCGGCACGCATCGCTGCTGTCCACGGCGGAGGCGGCGGCTGTCGCGTCGCATGTTCCGTGGACGCGCGTGGTGGAGGAGCGGACCACGCAATACAACGGCGCGCCGGTGGATCTGCTCACGTTTATCCGCGAGCACCGTGAGCGGCTGGTGCTCAAGCCCAACGATGACTACGGTGGCAAGGGCATTGTGCTCGGCTGGCTGGTGTCCGATACCGAATGGGCGGCGGCCCTGCAGACAGCGCAGGCGCACCCGTATATCGTTCAGGAGCGCGTGGTGTTGCCCACGGAGCCGTTTCCGTCGTGGATTGAGGGTCGCCTGCACATCGGGGACCGCATGGTGGACACGGCGCCGTTTCTCGCGCAGCAGGCCGTTGTGGAAGGATGCCTCACCCGCATCGCCACCGATCCATTATTGAACGTGACCTCGGGGGGAGGCTCAAATGTGCCCACCTTCCTGGTGGAGGAGCGATGAGCGGGGCCCCGTATCGGCCAACGATTGGCCTGACCACGCAGACACTGCATTCGATTGACGGTATTCCGCCCGCGCTGCCGCAGTCGTGGGTCATGAATCAGCGCTATTTTCTGGCCGCCACGATGGTGGGCGGTGTGCCGTGGATGGTGCCGCTGCTTGACGACGACCTGCCCACGCTGCGCCTGATTTACGAGCGACTTGACGGTGTGCTCATTCCCGGTGGCGTGGACATGGACCCGCGTCAGTACGGCGAGACGATCCTGCCTGAGTGTGGCAATCTCGATCCGGCGCGTGATCGGGTGGAACTGCAACTTGTGCGCTGGGCCATTGAAGACGGAAAGCCCGTACTTGGGTTGTGCCGGGGCATGCAGATCCTGAATGTGGTGCAGGGTGGTACACTGTATCAGGACCTCGCCACGCAGCGACCGGAGCTCAAGAAGCATGACTTCTTTCCCACCGCGGGCTACGCACGTCAGCATCTCGCGCACTCCGTGGCGCTGCAGCCGGACACACGTTTGTTCGATCTCTCCGACGGCGCGTCAACGCTGATGGTGAACAGCATGCACCATCAGGGCGTCAAGCAGGTGGGAGACGGATTGATCGTCTCGGCGTACTCCGATGACGGGCTGGTGGAAGCGCTGGAGCTACCCGGTGATGCGTTCATTGTCGGGGTGCAGTGGCACCCGGAGGTATTCGAGATGACGGACCCGCACACGCGACACCTCTTCGGCGCGTTCATCGCCGCCGCAGTTCGTTGGGCCGAACGACGCCGCTCGGCCGACACCCTGGTTGGTTCCGCTCTGGAGACGTGATGAAGGCACCGTCGCTCACCGTTGGCATCGAGGAAGAGTATCAGATTATCGACCCGGTGACGCGCGATCTCACGCCGGGGTTCGAGGCGCTGATCCTGTCCGATGATCCGCTCATGCTGGAGGTCAAGCCGGAGCTGCATCAGTGTCAGGTGGAGATCGGAACGAAGCCGTGCAATACGATTGCTGAACTGCGCGAAGAGCTCACGAAGCATCGAACGGCCGTGATTCGCGCCGCGGCACAGCATGGGTTGGCGATTGCGTCGGCGGGCACGCATCCGTTCAGCAACTGGATGAATCAGGAAATGACACCCAAGGAGCGGTATCTGGGTGTGAAGGCCGAGCTGCAGGATCTCGCGCACCGATTGCTCATTTTCGGCACGCACGTGCACGTGGGCATCGAAGACAACGAGTTTCGCATCGATTGTCTGAATGCAGCGCGTTATGTGTTGCCGCACATTCTGTGTCTGTCCACGAGTTCACCGTTCTGGTTTGGTCGCAACACGGGGCTGCACAGCTATCGCAGCATCGTATTCAAGAATTTCCCGCGCACGGGTGTGCCGCGCATTTTCAATGGCTTTGGCGAATACACCAATGTGGTGGACACGCTCATCGAAACGCGCAGCATCCCCGACGGCAGCAAGATCTGGTGGGATGTGCGTCCGCATCATCTGTACCCGACGCTCGAGTTTCGCGTGTGCGATGTGAACACGCGTGTGGACGAAGCGATTTGCGTGGCCGCGATTCTGCAGGCGGTGGTGGCGAAGATGTGGAAGCTGCGTCGCGACAACATGACGTTTCGCGTGTACGCCGCCGATCTCATCGAGGAGAACAAGTGGCGCGCCGTGCGCTGGGGGCTGGGCGGCAAGTTGATTGACTTCGGCAAGCGCGTGGAGCTACCGGCGCCGGAAGCGATTCGCGAGTTGATTGAGTGGTTCTTGGATGATGTGCTTGATGAGCTGGGCACGCGGAAGGAAGTGGAGTATGCGTTTCATATTCTGCAGCACGGCTCGAGTGCGCAGCGACAGCTCGCCACGTACGCGCGCACGGGGGATCTGCGCGCGGTGGTTGATCAGTTGATCATGGAGACGGCCGAGGGGGTGTGCGATGTGAACCTCGGGCCGCCGCTGAATCGGGTCGATGCGCCAATGACGGCTGCGCGACCGGGAACGATCGCGGTTCCGGTGCCGCCGCCGGTTGGTGCGCCGGCGGAGGGGTAGTACGTCTCGCGCCGCAACCACCGAGAACTGACAACGGAAAACCGACAACTCCGAACGCAGTCCTGGGTCGACGCGACAACGATGGGGATTCGTAGCGGTCGACAACTGATAACCGACAGCCGTTCGCGGTTTTCGGTTGAACAGCTGGGGTTTTCGGTGGTCGGTTTGTCGGCCGCTACGGATCACGCTCGTTGTTGCCGATATCGCGGACTGCGTGGGGGGTTGTCGGTGGGCGGTTTTCGGTGATCGGTTTTTGGGGGGGGGGAGAAATGGGAAGGTTGATGCGAGTGCTTGGTGGTGTGCAGGGGAATCGCTGCGGGGGTTATCGAGTTAGCCGGTCATGTTTCTGACCATGCTCAGGCGTCCAGCTGCTCCCTTGCGCCAGTTGAGCGTCCTCTGCGTCGTGCTCCTGCTGGCGGTGAGTTGCGCAACCTCCGCGGCCACTAACCCTGACGACACGCCGAACGGTCCGCCGTCGGCTGACACGACGCGTCCATTCCCGATCGACGCCGGCAGCCGAGCTGGTGCGCCGCGGAACTACAAGGGGCTGCCGCTGCAGCTCGTAGAACGTACGGCGCCGGTCATCACGGCGGTGGACGGTGTGATTGGCGTGGTGTGCATTGGCATGAGCAATGGCAACCAGGAGTGCAATCGGCTGATCGCGGCCACGAGCAGCGGTGGACCGTGGAGCGCCGACGTCGCGGCCAATGTGCGCCTGGTGAACTGCGCCGTGGGTGGACACGCCATCGAGCGTTGGAATGCTTCGGCATACGACGACGTTTTGTGGAACGATTGCATTTCGCGCAAGCTTGCCGCGCGCGGTGTACGCCTTGATCAGGTGCGCGTGCTCGTGCACAAGGCGGCCAATCAGTTTGGCACGGGACCCCAGGGCGCGCCGCTGCCACTGTACCCGAGTGCATCGTCGAACTACGAGCAGTTCACGGCCAACCTCGATGCGTTCGCCGCGCGCGTGCCAGCATTTTTTCCGTCGGTGCAAGCCGTGTACACCAGCAGCCGGAGTTACGGTGGCTTCAGCACCCGAGCCGACCGCGGCGAACCGCAGTCGTACGAGGAGGGACACGCGCTCAATAGCTGGTTGGCGCAACACGCCGTCGTGCAGGGCGTCTGGTATGGCTGGTGGGGCTACCTGTGGGCGCCCGAGTGCACCAGCGGCGTGCAGAACGGATCGGCAGTGTGCGTCGATCGCGCCGACTACCAGGCCGACGCCGTACACCCCACGCCCGCCGGCGAGATCAAACTGGCGCGCATCCAACACGACCGGTTACTGCGCGAGTCCTGGTATCGGCGGTAGTGGCCTGAAGCAGAGATGCGCGATGGCGCCGGCGCACGCAGCGGTCCCGCGCACTCACCGATCGTTCTCCTCTAACCGACCACAGAAAACTGAAGACCGACCACCCCCCACGCAGTCCTCGATCTCCGCGCTCTGCCTTGAGTCCGTAGCGGCCGACAAACCGACCACAGAAAACTGAAGACCGACCACCCCCCACGCAGTCCTCGATCTCCACTAACTGCCGTGAGCCCGTAGCGGCCGACAAACCGACCACAGAAAACTGAAGACCGACCACCCCCCACGCAGTCCTCGATCTCCACGCTCTGCCGTGAGGCCGTAGCGGCCGACAAACCGACAACTCGACTAACCGACAACCGAACAACCGTTAACGGTTCAAACCGTCCTCCGTGACCAGTTATCAGTCTGCCGACCGCTACGCACCACGCTCGTTGTCGCCAGCATCGCCGACTGCGTGGGGAGTCGTCGGTTTGCGGTAGTCAGTTGTCGGTGTACTCCACCGTGATTGCCGAAATTTATCTTGGCTGAAAACTCACAAACGGTGGGTCAGGAAATGGTCTCAGTGCATGCCGCATGAGCAGTGCTCGCGCCGCAATCTCCGGAAAATCCCTCACATCGTACAGCACTGGCGTGTCCAACTGCCCGCGCACAGCGGCGCGCAACGAAACGCGCGGCGCCCCGGTGCCATCACCGCGCAACGCGATGGCTTCGAACGTACTCACCTTGCCCGTGCGCCGATGTCGCAGCGCGACGCGCACGGCCTGCTCCCAAACCTGCGACCCG
>JBGTOG010000456.1:0-14892 GCA_041742675.1 Gemmatimonadaceae bacterium
TGGCCTTGCATGCACCTTGCGATGAACGATGCCCCAACCAGGTCATCGCTCATGATCATGCTGCACACCCTGCAGATCCACAAGGATGGCCTCAGCATTGCAAAGTATGTGGCCCGCACACTGGACGGAGTTGCACAGAACTCGCACCTGCGCTCAGACAACTACTTCTACTTCAACTGCCTGACCGGCCGGTGCGCGTACGCGCAGTGTGAGCACACGCGTCTCGAAGCCGCCCAGGAAGAACTCGGCGCCGCGCGTAGTTGTGCGAGCGGCGACCGCACCCGTGGCCTGAATGGTGAGGAAGTCCGGGCGCACGATCTTGACGCGCTTGGCCTGCTCGAGCGCGGTAGGAATGCGGCCAGCGTTGCGCACCGTGACCTTCACTTCGTGCGTCGCCGAGTCGGCCGACATGCGCACCTTGTTGACGGCTACGTTGGTGATCACAACGCGCGGCAGGTCCATCGCCATCGCGAGATTGAAGCGCGCCTGACGTCCTGCCCACTTGTCGAGCACCTGCGGCGGACCGTTCTGTGACCAGAACTTCGGATTCATGCCGCCCACTTCCACTTCGCCAAGATCCGGGTGCATGGCTTTGGTCCACGGCTGGAAGCATGCGCCGCCAAACTCTTCATCGCAGTAGCGCAGCACTTCGTCCTGGTCCCAGCGTCCGTCGCCGTTGTAGTCGCGTTCACGTCCGCCGTTCCAGAGTTCATCGCCATACCAGATCTGTCCCATCTGGAAGTAGCCGAAGTCGGGACCATGGCCGAAGAGCGGCTGCGGGGTTCCCCCCCCCGGTGGTGCGAAGCGCGTAGCGTACGTGCGATACACGTTGCCGGCCCACGGATACTCGGTGTGCGTGAGGCCCACGGAGTCGTAATGCTTGAGCAGCTTCAGATCTGCAGGAAAGACGCACTCTTCGTCTTCGCACGTGCTCGGACCGCGCAGGTGCATCGGCACCTGCGTATCCATCGAGTTGGTGACACTGATGTTTGGATGATTCACCTGCCACAAGAATACTGATCGCGTTTCCGGTTCGGAGAGCGGATACTCGCCGGCACCAAACTGCGTGAAGCCGCGGCCAGTGGCTTCCGTTTCCGGGCGCCAGTTGTACGGATAATTGCGGTGCAGGTCCAGTCCGCCCACCCCGTCTTCATTGATGCGTCCGTCCTTGTCGTTGTCGATGCCTTCTGGGAACATGAGGTAATCCCCGTTGCCCATGCCCACGGCGCGCATGAGGCGGCCCTTGCTGTCGGCGGTGTCGATCACGTGCGTGCCTTTGCCCGCGCCGACAAACTGGCGCATCTGCGTGATGTAGCCATCGCCATCCAGGTCTTCGCCCGGATCTTCATCGAACAAGCCGTCGCCATCGTTGTCCATCGGCCGCACACTGCTGCGATTGGTCTGCGCCGTGAGTCGATACATGTCGGCGCCATCCGGATTGTTGTTGGGGCGCAGATAGAGTGCCTTGGTATCGAGCAGGCGAGTGATCGCTGAATCCTTGCCGTAGTTCTCGATGACATGCCAGGCCAGCCACATCACGCTCACGCTCGAGGTGATTTCGCCAGAGTGGCGTCCGCCCTCAAAGAAGGCTGCCGGCTTGTCGGTGTGTTTGCCCGTGGACGTGTTCGTGAGGGTGAGCTGCCAGATGGACTGTCCGCCAAACGTCTTTCCGACCTCGTACACCTGAACGATCTCTGGACGCTCCTTCGCCCAGCGCTGCATCCAGTAGTTCATCTCTTCCGTGGTGTGATAGTGATCAAAATCCATCACACCCCACTGTTTGGGCTGTACTTCCGGATAGTTCACCAGCGGGAACATGGACGCGCCGTCGCGCACGCCGGGCACGATGTGCACTTTGCGCGTCGTGTCACGTGGTGGTTGGGTGGCACCGCCCCCGCCCATCTGAGCGGCGAGGGGCGTGGTCAGAAAGACAACGGCGAGCGCGGCGACGGGAGTGAGTCTGCGACGAGGCATGTGTGGTTGGGTGCCGGTGAACAGGCGCGCGCGAGTCCGGAGCGCGCTGCGGGGATACATAGAAGATAGCGCGAGGGCGTCTCAATGTTCGGCATGCGTTCGGACTGGCGCTTTGGATCGTACACCACAGTTTGAACCGAACCAACGCGTCACCGCATGCCGTCATCTCCGTGTCGATCGAGAGCTGCTCCGCGGTGGCACATCAGCTGTTTTACCCGAGAATCAAACACGTCATGTCGAGCCGTCTCGCAACTGCCGCCTTGCTCGCCGCCGTGATCACGGTGTCCGGCGCTGCGGTGCACCAGCTTGAGCGAAAGGCATCTGACGACATGGCGGCGGCCGCGAATGCATTCCTCAACGTTCTCTCACGGGATCAGGCAGCGCAAGCAGTATTCAGCACTGGAGCGCCCGAGCGCACGCGTTGGCACTTCATTCCGCCGGAAGCTTTCCCTCGTTCCGGCGTCGTATTGCGGGAGCTGGATGCCCGGCAGCGAGCCGCTGCACATGCGCTGCTGCAATCCGGCTTGAGCGGACGTGGTTATCAAACAGCAAAGGCGATCATGGCACTTGAGCAAGTGCTGAAAAATCTTCAACAGAACTCGCCACTCGCTCGCGATTCTGCGGCGTACTACATCACCATCTTTGGCACGCCAAGCGGTGGCGGCACGTGGGCCTGGCGCTTTGAAGGGCATCATCTTTCCCTGCACTTCACCATTGTGAAGGGCGAACTCACGGTGAGTACGCCGTCCTTTCTGGGAGCCAGTCCGGCCGAGGTGCGCGCGCCGCCGCAACCTGGCACGCGAGCGTTGGGCGTAGTCGAAGACCTCGCGTTCGCGCTTCTTGGCTCATTCAGCGAGGCGCAAAGAACATTGGCCGTGATCAGTAACGCAGCGCCAGACGACATTCTCACCAGTACGAACCTGCCCGCGGAGCGGCTTTCGCCGACCGGGCTCACTTCGAACCGGATGACGTCAGCTCAGCAGCAGCTGCTACGGCAGTTGATAGATGCGCATGCCTCAATCATGACGCCGGAGATCGCGGCCGAGCGCTGGCGACAGATTGAAGACGCTGGATTCGACAACGTCACTTTCGCCTGGGCCGGAGCCACTGAAAGAGGACGGCCGCACTATTACCGAATACAGGGTCGATCGTTTCTGGTGGAATACGACAACACACAGAACGACGCCAACCACATCCACACGGTGTGGCGCGATTTCAATGGCGATTTCGGTGCTGATCTGCTTCGCGAACATCTCAGCGCGGTGCGGCACTGAGGCATTCGCACTCGTTGCTGGCGAGGCGCGCATGATGGGGCAGTTCTCCGCCAGTGCGTTGCTTTCAAATACGCGCGTGCTGCTGACAGGAGGGTACGGAGAGGGGCAAGGGCCGCAGGCTGGCGCGTGGCTTTACCGTCACTGAGCCATCCGCATCACGCGGCAGGAGCGCACGCCAAAGATCGCGATCGTCTTATTGCGCTCAGGGCTGCGATCACGCAAGCTAGAGGTGCTTCATGCCCGGTCACATCTCCGCGTCTATCTCTGCACGAGCGTTCTGATTCAACCTGACTTGCCACCGTCGGCGCACACGCAGCGCCCCATGGATATTCCGGCCATTCGCGACCTCCTCTCGCAGAGCCAGGGCCAGGGCACGTACGAGGAATACGCGCTGGTGTACGAGGTGCTGGCGCGACGCGCGCCGTGCGCGCTGCTGATCTTCGGGGTTGGGCGCGACTCACCACTCTGGATCAACGCCAACGCGGGCGGGCGCACCGTGTTTCTCGAGTCGGTAGCCAAGTGGGCGACGTTTGCGCGGTCGGCCACGCCGGGGATTGACGTACGAGACATTGGCTATGGGCCGTGGCGACGATTCATGTGGCCACTCCTGCGTCGCACGCCGAGACTGTTGGAGTTGAGCGGACTGCCGGCAGACATCCGTGATACCGTGTGGGATGTGATTCTGGTGGATGCGCCACGTGGCACGACGTGGCGTCGGCCCGGCCGCATGCGCAGCGTCTGTACCGCGGCGGCGCGAGCGGCCCCTGGCGCCGATGTGTTTGTGCACGATTGTCATCGCACTGTCGAGCGCGAAAGCGCCGACCAATTTCTCGGCGCGCACAATCTGGTGGCGGAGGCTGGCACGATGCGACACTATCGTCCCCGCTGATCGCATGCGCATCGGCATTGAACATCGCGGATTCAACCCCGCAGAAGCCGGACAGCAGCGCTACCTGTGGCGTCTTGGCCTCTGGCTGGCGGAACGCAATCACGACGTGCACATCATCTCGGCGCAGCGAGCGAAGCGTGAGATCGAAGCACCGGCCGGTGTGACGTTGCATGTCGTGCACGACATGTCGTCACGGGCGGTCCATCAGTACATCCGTTCGCTTGCACTCGATGTCCTGCTGCTCAATCCGGAGCGTGCGCCAGCATTTCATGGTGTGGGTGCCAACGTGCTGCGGGCAGGCTACGGCACGGAGCAGTATTCGCAGAAGATGCGCTCGTTTCGGCGCCCCGCGGAGCATGCGCTTCGGGCGGCGTCACGACTCGCGCCGTGGATTCAGTGGCGCGCGCATATCGAGCGACAGTTTTATGAACGGCGAGTTCCGGCACCTGATGTGATCGCGCAATCCGGGTACATGCTCGCAGAGATTCAGCGTAGCTATCGGGTGCCGTCGGAACAGATGCATCTGGTTCCGAACGCCGTAGATCACGATGAGTTTGCACCGGCCGCTCGCACGTCACAGCGTGATACGATGCGTGCGCGGTGGGGCATTCCCGACGGTGCGTTATGTCTGCTGTTCATTGGCCACAACTTTCGGCTCAAGGGGCTGGGTCAGCTGCTCACGCTGATGACAAGGATGGACCCGCAGGTGCA
Source organism: Gemmatimonadaceae bacterium (assembly GCA_041742675.1). Lineage (GTDB taxonomy): Bacteria > Gemmatimonadota > Gemmatimonadetes > Gemmatimonadales > Gemmatimonadaceae > JAABRT01. The sequence continues at coordinate 4,849 of JBGTOG010000456.1, forward strand.
CCTGCTGGTCGCGGGGCGTGGGACCGGTGCGGGGCAGCGACGTGCGGCGTTGCATCAGGCGGCACACCTCGAGCTCGGATCGCGAGTGGTGTTTGCCGGACCGGTTCACCCATCAATGCAGGCCTATGCCGCTGCCGATGCGCTGATGCACCTCTCCTGGCACGACTCGTTTGGCTTTGTTGTGCTCGAAGCGATGGCCTGCGGATTGCCCGTGATCACAACCCCGTGGGTTGGCGCGGCGGAGCATATCACGCACGGCGAATCAGGCTTCGTGGTAGACCCGGGCGATGACGCCGCGATCCTCAGTGCGGTGGACGCCCTGCGATCGGCGGCGTATCGCGAACAGCTGGGTGCCGCCGCGGTGTTGCGCGCCGCGCCGCTCACGGAGCAGCACAACTTTGAGCAGGTCGAGGCCGTCTTTCGCGTGGCAGCAGCGCGTGGGCCCGTGACGTAAGGGCACCGCGCGTGGGCCCGTGACGTAACGGCACCGCGCATGGGCCGCCACCGACCGTGCACCGGTCCAATCGAGTTCTGTCCGGTTTCTTAGCCAGCCGCCCTCATCCAGCGCCACAGTTCTCGTGCACCCGGCTCCTTGCCGTGCATCAGAATAGCCGCTGAAAAAATCCGGCCTGCCACCAGGCGGAACAACCACACCGATAACACCAACCCAACAATTGCAACTGCGATCTCCCACCACGGGACTGAGGTGAGCATCAATCGCATTGGCAGCACACTCATAGCCGTGAGCGGAAACATTGCAAACAGCTGTGCGATACCCGTTTCGGCTTTCGGCAACAGCATGAGCGCAAGTCCGCTCGGCAGCATCGGCAGGAACAACAGAATCGATCGCGTTGAACTATTGGGATCATCGATCGTCGCGGCAATCGCGGCCATGACGGCGAACCACATGCCAATGCCGAGCAGCGTAGTGAGAAGTATGAGCGCGATCGTTCCGTAGTCGGACACCATCGGTGGTATGCTGAGACTGCTCATGCCCAGCACCGGGGGCAGCAGCAGCCCGAGCAGCAGGAATCCGACGGCGAAGACCATCGTGCCAGCGAGGGCCGCACCGGCCAGTCCAAGAATCTTGCCGTCCATCCACACTTGTGGCGGGACCATGGCAACGATCTGTTCGGTCACACGTTGTGTTTTTTCGCTCGTGATACCGATGAACATCGTGCCGAAGCCGGAGAAGAGCACAAGCAGCCCCAAACCGAGAATGGCGACGACTGCTATGCGTGTGGATTTCGCTACGGCGGCTCCGCCTTCAACAACAAAGTCTGTGGTGACGGTGAGCGGAGCAAAGAGTGCGGCGCGCTGCTCGGGTGTTGGGACCAGTCGTGCGATCGCAGCGTTTTGACGCGCCATATTCAGTGTGGCACTCAGCGGCTCAGTCCACGCGCTGCGTTTGCGCACAAGAATCGACGCTTCATTTCCGGACGCAATAATGAGCGCTCCGTCCAGGTCACTGCGCTCGACGGCGGTGCGTGCATCCACTTCGTTCCAGACGCGGGTCGAATCCCAGCGTACGCCGGATGCGGTCGGGAGCGTAAATCCCATCTGCTCAGCGTTTACCACGGCCACAGTCGCTGGCTTTGCATCGCTGTTCTTGACGGCCTGTCCGATCATGCCACCAACAACGCCGAACACGGCCATCACGGCCAGTCCAATGAACTGTTGACGCCACTTCACAAAGCGATTGAACTCCCAGCGAGCGACTTCGAGCGTCTGTGCAAAGCGTGTCATGCCGTCACTCCTTGCGCGGATGCCCACGCGGTGTCGGCAGCGCGCACGCGGTCCACATAGACATCGTGCAATGATCCGCCCGACATGAGCTCGGTGGTGGCTGCATGCAGCAGCTCACGACCGCGGTGCATCACGAACACGCGGTCAGCGACCCGTTCCACCAGTGACATCTGGTGCGCGCTGAGCAAAACAGTCGTTCCAGCATCGCGCAGTTCGCGCACAATGTCGAGAAACGCTTCCTGATTCACGGGATCGAGTCCGCTGAAGGGCTCGTCGAGAATCGCCATGCGCGGACCGTGCAACACGGCGGCTGCAAACTGGACTTTCTGCTGGTTGCCCTTGGAGAGCGCGCCGAGCTTTTCGCCAGCCCGATCCAACAATCCGAGGCGCTCCAGCCACTCGTCAGCGCGCTGCGCGGCTTGCGGCGCAGCGACACCGCGCAGGCGCGCAAAATAGGTGAGCGTCTTCCTGATCGGCATTTCCTGATAGAGACCACGATCCTCCGGCAGATACCCGAGTGATAGTGGCGAGATGGGCGCGTCAGTTCCTTCCCATTGAATGCTGCCCGAGTCGGGGTGAGTGATGCGCACGAGCATTCGAAGCAGCGTTGTCTTGCCAGCACCATTGGGACCGAGTAGCGCCACAATCTCGCCACGCCGAACGTTGAACGAGATGTCATCAACCGCCAGTACCGTGGCGTACTGTTTTCGTACTCTCGTGACAGCCAGGAACGTTTCAGCGTGCATGCATCAGCTCGGGAGAGAGGTGAGCTGGCACTACGCGCGACACACGGCGTGAGTTACACCGCATCGCCGCTGCTGCCACTCGCGGCGCCTCCGGATTGTTCGCCCAGCGGCTAACCGCGGTCGGATGTTCACGTCACCCCGGCTACCTTGCGACGGTGAAACGTCGTCGCCTTTTCTTCCTCGTCGCGCTGCCCGTCGCCCTCCTGGCGAGCGCGTTCGCGCTGTACACGCCGGACATCTCGCGCGCCGCGCTTGAAGCACGCTATCTCGACAGCCCCGCGCAGGTGCGCACGATCGCGGGCATGTCCGTGCATGTGCGGGAGAGCGGACCGGCGCAGGCACCGGCGCTCATTCTGCTGCACGGGATGGGGGCGAGTCTTCACACGTGGGAGCCGTGGGCACGCGCACTCGACAACAGCTTTCGGGTGATTCGGTTTGATCTGCCAGGTCACGGGCTCACACCACCCGATCCTGCAGGCGACTACAGCGAGACGCGTAGCCACGAGATCCTCGCGGCGCTCATGGACTCGCTCGGCGTGGTACGTGCGACATTGATCGGCAACTCGATGGGCGGACGAATCGCCTGGTCGTTTGCGGCCGCGCAACCTGAGCGCGTGGAGAAGCTGGTGTTGATTTCACCAGACGGCTTTGCGAGTCCGGGATTTGCATACGACACACCCGCCGATGTGCCGGCCTCACTCGGGCTGATGCGCTATGTGTTGCCCCGGTGGATGTTGCGCATGACGCTCGCGCCGGCATACGCGGATGCTGCGGTGATGACCGACAGTCTCGCCACACGCTATCACGATTTTCTGCTCGCACCGGGTGCTCGAGATGCGATGCTGGAACGCATGCGACAGACAGTGTTGACCGATCCTGTGCCGCGGTTGCGGCGCATACAGGCACCCACGTTGCTGCTGTGGGGTGAACTCGACGCCATGATTCCGATCAGCAATGCACAGGACTATCTCGACGCCATGCCCAACGCTCGCCTCGTACGCTTGCCGGGGTTGGGACATCTGCCGTTTGAGGAGTCCCCGACGATGACGGTGCGGCCGGTGCGTGCGTTCCTGAACGAGCCGTAGCCAACGCGATAGACATGTACTACGAAGCGTTGACCTGAGGCGCGAGATAGCGTAGCGGACGCTTCAGGCCGGTGGTTGGGCAAGCATTCGAGGGTAGGCGGTGGTCCTGGAGAGTTTCGGGAAATCGCTGGCGTGGCGTTTTCGCCAGAAGGCGACATCTGGTTCAGCGACGGCGCCAACAGCCGGATTGCCATTCGGAGCAGTCGCGACTTGTCGGTGCGCGAGGAGTTTCGCGTTGCGAATCCGTTGCGCAGCATCGTTCCCGCGCACGGCGGCAAGCACATGCTGGCCATTCCGGGCGGCGTGCAGCACATGGCAGTGCTGGTCGACCGCAGCGGTGCGCAGCAGCGAACCGTCCCCTTCTCTGCGTCGCTCGCGGAGATCAATCCCATCGCGAGGGAGCGCTATCTAGTGCGCATTTCAGATTCGCTCAGCGTCGTGCAGTTTCGTTGGATAGACGCACGGGTTGCGCTCGGTTCGGTAGGCAACACCGTCTACGCGTGGACAGGTGACGTGCTCCCGCCGGAGATTTTGACGATGCCGCTCGACAACAAGGGATCGGTGGGCTATCGCATCGCCGCAAGTCAACGGGAGTTTGCCGCGGCAGTTGGCGTCCAAGGCGACACGCTGCTTGTTGTTCGCGGAAGCACTGATGAGCGGGATCATCGGCGGATAGTTGCGCGCTACGACGCGCGCACGGGTCGCCTCATTGATCACGTGCGGCTTGCGTGACCAGCCGAGTTGATCACCTCATCGAGCGCAAGAGCCTTTATCATCTCCGAGACCGACGATGGCTACGGGATGTTTCGGGTATCTTGGCCCGCACGCAAGTAGTGACTCATTGGCGCGACACGTCGGTCACGACGCTGGGGTCCGGCGCGCCTGCCACTTCGCCGCCTCGTCCGGTTTTCCCCATGCACGATAGAGCTCGGCCAGTCGGCGCCACACATCCTGCACGGGCTCGAGTTCATGCGGCAACTCCGCTGCGAGTTGCCGCTCCGCAGGCAGCAGCAGTGCTTCCGCCTCAGCGTAACGGCCAGCCGCCGTGAGCACCTCGCCCAGCGAGCTGTTGGTAGACGAAAGAAACCAATGGCCCGCCGGCACGATCGCTTTGCGCAAACGATACGCTTCGCGCACCCATCGTTCGCCAACAGACGCCGAGTCCAGTCGAGCGAGCGCGAGTCCGAGCTGCATCATACCCGCGGCCAGCGCCGGGTTGGTTTCGTCGAGCGTCGTTCCACGCATCGCAACGATGCGGCGCGTCCACGTGGAGCTTTCCAGGTAGCGTTCGCGTCGACGCAGGTGATCGGCGAAGTTGAGCATTGTCATGGCGAGCGCCGGATGTGACGGGCCAAGCACGCGCTCGCGCATCGTGATGACTCTACGGAACGCTGCTTCGGCTGAGTCGAGCTGTCCGAGTCGCTCCAGTACGCTGGCGCGCACCGACAGAATGTTCGTCAGCATCGCCTCGTCGTTCGCGTTCACGCGATTGTACATGGCGAGTGCGGCGACCAACAGTGAGTCGGCAGCGCGATGATTGATCAACTCGCTCTCCACCACCGCGGTGGATATGATCGTGGGCAACGCGCTGGCGGCGTCATCCGGATAGTAGCGATGATGCAGCGCAATGGATTCGTACAACAGCGGTCGCGCTTCCTCGTTGCGACCGAGCCGTGAGAGTGTCTGCGCGCGCAGGTCAAGCAGCGAACCGCGATCCACCGGCGAGACGTCGGAGAGCGCACGTTGGCGCGCATCCACGAGTTGCAGTACAGAATCTGCTTCTGCCCAGCGTCCTGCTTCCCACCGTGCCACGCCGAGATCGAGTAGTGTACGGGCGGCACGATGATCATCCTTCGTTGCCCCCGACTCAAGCAGCGTGAAGCTGCGCGTGAACTGGGTGTCGGCCTCCGCGAACTCCCCCAGCGACATGTAGGTGCCGCCAAGGATTATCCGCAGGTCAACTTCAAGCGCGGGTGAGACAGGCGTGTCGCCGAGGCGAATCGCCGCGGAATCCAGCACATCACGAACCCGCGCGTCAGGGCCAAGCGCATTCGGTTGCGCCGCTCCAAGCATCTGTGTGAGGAAGACCTGGACTTCCGTTGCCCGCTCAGCCTCAACACGCGCCCGGGCGGCCTGCTGCAGTGCGGCCGCCGATCCCGCAAGCAGCGAGAGCACCGCCACGCCGCCGGCGATCACCTCGAGCCGATGTCGCCGCACGAACTTGGTCACGCGATACATCGCACTGTCGGGACGCGCGGTCACCGGTCGACCTTGCAGATAGCGCGTGATGTCCTCCATCAACGCATCAACCAACTGGTAGCGACGATCGGGCTCTTTGCGGAGCGCCATGCCCACCACGGCATCGAGATCGCCCTCAAGACGATCACGTGCACGATCGAGTGACCGGGCGCCAAGCAGTGCGGCATGCGTCGCATCCAGTTCTGTGCTCGGGCGAGGTGTCGGCGCGTCCGTGATGACACGTTCCATCGCACTCGCCGACAGTCCGGCCAGACTGAACGGACGCCGACCAGTGAGCAACTCGAACAACAACACACCAAGTGCGTACACGTCAGCCGTGGTGCTGACTGGCTCACCGCGCATCTGTTCGGGCGCCGCATACTCCGGCGTGAAGGCCAGCGAACCAATTGCAGTCTGTGTGATGTCGCTGCCGTCTTCGTCGCGAAGCAGTCTGGCGATGCCGAAGTCGAGCAACTTGACCTCGCCGTCGGCTGTCACGAGAATATTGCTCGGCTTGAGATCGCGGTGGACAACCAGACGTCGGTGTGCGACGCGCACGGCATCGCACACGTCAACGAAGAGCCGAAGCCGCGCGTCCACATCAAGTCGCCGCGCGTCGCACCACGCGGTGATCGGCTCGCCGTCGATGTACTCCATCACGAAGTACGGCTGACCGTCAGGCGTGACGCCACCGTCAAGCAACGCGGCGATTCGCGGATGTTGGAGCGACGCGAGAATCTGCCGCTCGGACCGGAACCGTCGTGCCGCTTCATCGCTGCTGGCGAAGCGGCGCAGGAACTTGACGGCCACGCGTTGTTTGTACTCGTCGTCGGCGCGTACCGCCTCGTGCACCGCGCCCATGCCACCAGCGCCGATCAATCGACCCACAGCCCACGGACCGAGCCGCAATCCATCGCGATTCGCCTCACCGGAGTCCTCACCTTCAGCGGCTGACGCAACGAACGACGGACTGAGCGGTGGCGCGATCAGGGGTTCGCTACGTTCGTGTGCAGCCAGCAGCGCACGCAGCGATTGTGCGAGCGGTGCATCGCGTGCGGCGACGTCGATGAGCAGACGCGCACGCCCTGCGCTGTTGGCCTGAAGAGCAGTATCGAAAAGCTCCTCCAACTCGGCCAGTCGTTCTGGCGTGAGCGCGAGATCCGCTGATGCGGACTCTGTCATGTACGCGTCCCAGCGGATGCTGTCGACGTCTGCGCATCGTCGTCGAGGGCGTGCAGCAGAAACGCACGTGCGAACGTCCAGTCCCGCTTCACAGTCGCGGCAGAGGATTCCAGCACGCTTGCTGTTTCCTCAACGGACAGCCCGCCGAAGTAGCGCAACTCGACCACGCGCGCCTGCCGCGGTGCAAGTCTGGCCAGACCGTCCAGCGCGTCGTCGAGCGCGATGAGGTCGAGTGATGGTCCTTCGGCAGCGACGAGCGCTTCGTCAAGCGTCACGCGTGCGCCGAAATCACGCTTTGTACGCCGTCGCCGCCGTGCATGGTCGACAAGCAAGCGCCGGATGGTCGTCGCGGCCACCGCAAAGAAGTGTGCGCGGCTCTGCCAGGAGACACGCTCTGCGCCGATGAGACGAACAAATGCTTCGTCCACGAGTTCGGTCGGCCGTAGTGTGTGCCCATCCACTTCGCGACGCATCGCCGATTCGGCGAGACGATGCAACTCGCCGAGCACCAGCTCCGCCACGTAGTCAGCGGCGCCGGGGCGACCAGCCTGCAACTCGGCCAGGGCGGCTGTGATGTCTCCTTCGCTGGCTGTCATCTGCGAAACGCTACCGCCCGATCCGTGCCGCCCGCAAGCGGCAGGGACAGGGCGCGCGTTTCCCTAGCGTCTTTGCATCATCGCATTGGCCCGGCTACCGGTGGCTGGCTGCGCCCCGAACTCGAAGGCCCCGATGTCACACACGCCCACCCGCGCGAAGCCGCGCTGGTCGTTGGCTGAACAGGACGCGCCGATACCGCCGTTGATGGCGGCACTACCTTCAAGCAGTGCGTGGGTGAGGGTGGGACCGCCGTTGTCCGCCAGTGTAGTGTTCACGCCGGCCGCCGTGTTGGGTTTGTCGGTGCCCTGTGTGAAGGTTGTACAGGTGGCGTCGTTGGAGAGGTTTCCGCCGGTGGAGGTGATCGTGCTCGCGCCGCCGCGGCCGCAGTTGCCAGTCGTGTCGGCTACGAGATTGGCCGCCAGCAACAGGTTGGTCACGGTCACCGCTCCGTTGTTGTTCGCGCCGACGCCGGCTCCATACTGCGCGGCGCGGTTGGCGACGAGCGACACGTTGAAGAGATTGGCGACACCGGTGGCGAGCACGCCACCGCCAAACAGCGCGACGTTGCCCGACAAGGTGCTGTTGCGCACCGTGGTGTTGGCGAGCGAGGCGGAAAAGATGCCGCCGCCCTCAGCCGTCGCGGTGTTTCCAGCGATTGTGCTTTCTTCGATGGTTGTGAGCAGTCCGGTGACGACGCCTCCACCCTGCGTGCCAGCGGTATTGCCGCGTACGGTCACACGGCGAAGCATGGCCGGTGCACCGGGTCCGGACAGCTGGATGCCTCCGCCCTGGGTGCCCGCCGTGTTGTCCAGGATTTGCGTGCCGGTGATCGTGAAAGTGGACTGGCCGCCTTTCTGAATGCCGCCACCGACCGAGATGGAGGCGTTGCGGCGCACGATACCACCCTCCATGGTGACGGACATGGTGCCGTTAAACACGAAGCCGCCACCAATGTTGGCACGATTGTCTTCCGCGATCACATCACGGAACGTGTATGTACCAGCAGCGCTGCCCTGCGCGGTGAAGGCCTGCATTGCACCGCCTCCGGTGGTCGCCGTGTTGCCAGCGAAGGTGACGTCTTCCACAGAGACCGTCGACGACTGCGCAAACAGGCCGCCACCGGCACCGCCGGACGCGTTTTCAGTGAATGCAGTGCCGTCGATGGTGACAACGGAAGCGTTTTGCACAAACATGCCGCCGCCAGCAAAGTTCGGACCGGAAACGTTCTTGCTGAACGTGCCTCCCTGAAGCGTGAGCTTCGCTCCGTTTCCAACGATGCCGCCTCCGCCTCCCGACGCGGTGTTTTCGGAAATCGTGGTGCCGACGATTGTAACCGTGGTCCCGCCCAATGTCAGACCGCCCGCTCCGCCAGCGGACGTTACGTTATTGGAAATCGTGCAGTTGGTGATTGTGCCGCTCGTTGCGCCGATGAACGCGCCGCCGCCGGATTGCACCGTCTGATTGCCCGTGACGCTGACTTCAGTCAGCGAGAACGGTTGGGTGCTGCCCAGGAACAGTCCACCTCCCACGGTGGTGGCGCTGTTTCCTGATACGGAGCCACCGGTCATGGAAAACTCCGCCGTATTGAAAATCCACACGCCGCCGCCACTCCCACCCAGCGCTGTGTTGTCGTCAACGGAAACATTGGTGAGCGTCGCCTGCGATTCGTTGAGTACGTAGATGCCGCCGCCAGCCACTCCGGACACGTTGTCCCGAATGCTGCCGCCGTTGTGCGTATACTGTGATGCGGTGGACACACGCACGCCACCACCGCTGCCGCTGGCGGTGTTGGCCTCAATGTGGCTGTCAGCGATCGTGACTCTGCCAAACGCGATATCCATGCCGGCGCTTAGCGCCGAGGTGTTGTTGCGAATGACCGTACCGGAGATGGGGACGAGTGCATTGCCGGAGACATACAGTCCTCCGCCTGCCACGGCGGAGCTGTTGCCTTCCACGATCGCATCCTTGAGCGACAACGTTGCGTCGGCACCGTCAGCGACTATGCCACCGCCAACGCCGAGACTGCCAGCCGTGGTCATGGCGCGGTTGTTTGCGACGGTCGTACCGTCGAGCACGAGCGAACTGTTGAAGATGCGCGCTCCGCCGCCAAACGATTCGAGCGACGCATTGTCGGCGATGCGACCGCCCACCATGGAGACAAGGGAGCCGGTTTCCACCGACAATCCACCACCCGGAGCGGCACCACCAGTGGTTTCGTTGCCAGTGATCTCAACGTCCACGAAGTTGCCGCGTGCGAAGCCTGTCACCAGTACACCTCCGCCTGGCACGCCGGTCGACAGATTCTCCTGAACGCGTACGTCGCGCAGCGTCACGTTGGCTTTGTTGTCGATCCGCAGACCGCCGCCCCCCCCATGGCGTCCGCCACGCAACGTGACGCCACGCAGCGATGCGTTGAACTCACCGTTCACGTGCAACACACCGCGCGGCGC
>JBGTOG010000460.1:0-12575 GCA_041742675.1 Gemmatimonadaceae bacterium
ACGACCATCTGCGGTGTGTGCGCTGCCATCTCCGCTGCCGGGACGCCACGGGTAGCCAATGCCAACGATCTCCTCGACCTTCGCAATGAACGGCTGGAAGAGATCGGTGTGGAAGTTGTTGGTGACCCCCTGCATCACTGCCGCAATGCGTTCCAGACCAGCGCCGGTATCCACGCTTGGCTTGGGCAGCGGTACCAGCGTCCCGTCGCTTTGCCGGTCGTACTGCATGAACACGAGGTTCCAGATTTCAAGGAAACGTCCGGCTTCGGCGCCTTCAACAAAGTCATCCTGCGAGAACTCGGTCTGTGCGCTTTCTGTCCAGGCGCCGCTGGCGCCCTGCGGCACGGCCCAGTCCTTCGCGACGGCGGCAAGGTCGACATAAATCTCGGAACACGGACCGCACGGGCCGGTGTCGGCCATTTGCCAGAAGTTGTCCTTGTGTCCCAGTCCATAGATGCGGTTTTCTGGCAATCCGGAAATCTCGCGCCACAGCGCCCGCGCTTCGTCGTCTTCATAAAACACCGTGACGCGCAGATGCTCAGGCGAAAGTTTCAGCTCCTCGGTGACGAACTGCCACGCGAAATGAATCGCATCGCGCTTGAAGTAGTCGCCAAACGAGAAGTTGCCGAGCATCTCGAAAAACGTGTGATGCCGCGCGGTGTGACCAACCTGCTCCAGATCGTTGTGCTTGCCGCCGGCGCGTACGCACTTCTGCGACGTCGTAGCGCGGCGACCGAACGCGGGGTCCTCAAGTCCAAGAAAAACCTTCTTGAACGGCACCATGCCGGCGTTGGTGAAGAGCAGCGTGGGATCGTCGCCGGGGACGAGCGAGGCCGACGGGCGAATCACGTGGCCATGACGTTCGAAGAACGCGAGGAAGCGGGAGCGGATTTCAGATGCGAGCATAGGCGGGGAAATATATGCCTGTCGGGTGGCGCGGTGTTACCCGTGCGATTCGCTATCGCACGGGCGCCGAGTCAACCGTGCGATTCGCTGTCCCGCTGGCGCAGCGTCAACCGTGCGATTCGCGATCCGGGTAGACGTGGTCATGCTCGCCGTATGTTCGGCTGAGCAGTGATCGCACCACATCGCTGACAATGTGCCCGGCAAAGCCGCGGCGCAGCAGAAAACCCATGAGTCGGCGCTGCTGCACTTCCGGCGCGTAGGACCGGAGCGTGTGCAGGCGCTTTTGCGCGGCCTCGCGACAGAGGGCGACATCATCGACCTCTTCTTCCGCCGCCACATCTCGAATAGCTCCATCGATGATCGACCGCGCCACGCCTTTCTTGAAAAGCGACTGGCGGATCCGTCCGGCCCCTTCGCCTCGCCGAAATCGCGACGCCGCCTCTGCCCGGGCAACCGCCTCGTCGTCGAGCAGCCCCAAAGTCTCAAGACGTTCCACCACCCGTTCAACGATCGATGGCTCGATCTGACGCAGCCGCAGACGCTGTTCGGTTTCGCGGCGCGTCCGGCGGGCGCGGGCCAGCATGCCGAGGGCACGATCGTATGCGGCGACAAAGGCGTGCGACGATTCCAGCTGCAGGACCGCCGCACTCTCGAGCTCCGTGCCCTCTCGGCCTGCTCCGGCGCTCAGGATGGCGTCCGCATCGACCAGAAACTGTCGACCGTCCTCCAGCCGAACCTTGTAGCGCCCAGGTTTGCGCGCATGCTCTGCGACGCGTGCGACGACACCCGGAGTACCGGACGGAAAAAGAGCCGAGGGGCTACTCACGATGAGCCGTGGTGATCCGGGCACCACTTCACACCGCGAGCGACCCCTCGGCCCTCGCTTCCACGAATCGCGCGTCACGCGCGAACCGACGCCTTACTCCTCCGCCTCGGGCGCAGGCGGTTCTTCCGGCTGACCAGGCTTCACACCCAGCACCACCTTGACCTTCTCCTCGATCTCCGCCATGAGCTGCGGATTGTCCTTGAGAAACATCTTCGCGTTTTCACGGCCCTGCCCGATGCGCTGGCTGCCGTAGCTGTACCACGCGCCGGACTTCTCGATGATGCCCGACTCAGCACCAATGTCCACCAGCAGCGAGACGTGCGAGATGCCTTCCGCGTACATGATGTCGAACTCCGCCTGACGGAACGGCGGCGCCACTTTGTTCTTGACCACTTTCACGCGAACGTGCGAACCAACGATCTCGTCCTTGTCCTTGACCGGACCGATGCGACGAATGTCGAGACGCACTGACGAGTAGAACTTGAGCGCCTTGCCGCCCGTGGTGGTCTCGGGGCTGCCGAACATCACGCCGATCTTTTCGCGCAGCTGGTTGATGAACACCACCGACGTCTTTGACCGCGCGATCGCGCCGGTGAGCTTGCGCAGCGCCTGACTCATGAGGCGCGCCTGCAAGCCCATCTGCATGTCGCCCATGTCGCCTTCGATTTCCGACTTGGGTACGAGCGCGGCAACAGAGTCGATGATGATCACATCAACAGCGCCGGAGCGCACGAGCACTTCGCAAATCTCAAGCGCCTGCTCGCCCGTATCGGGCTGCGAGATCAGCAGGTTCTCGACGTCCACGCCCAGCTTTTTTGCATACTCGGTATCGAGTGCATGCTCAGCATCGATGAAGGCTGCGACACCGCCGGCCTTTTGTGCATTGGCCACCACGTGCAAGCACAGTGTGGTCTTGCCGCTGGATTCCGGTCCGTAGATTTCGGTGACGCGACCGCGCGGAATGCCGCCGATGCCGATCGCCGCGTCGAGATTGATTGCGCCGGTAGGAATACATTCGACGCGCACCTTGGAGTCGGTGCCCAGTCGCATGATGGATCCCTTGCCATGCGACTTTTCGATTTGTGCGATGGCGAGCGCCAGGGCTTTGCGCTTGTCGTCGTTTGCAGTTGAGACGGCCATTGAATCCACCCGTGTTGGTGAAGGTGAGGTGCCACGCCCTGGCAACGCAGAATCTATCCCGCGCCAGAACTTGTCCAAGACCCGAACAAAGTACGAAAGATTGCTGAAGTGGACAACCCCCGAGTTATCCACAATACCGCACTACCCTCCGGCAAGCGAGAACGCGTCCGGCACATGCCGAACCCGGACCCGTTCCCCGTCGAGGAGAACGCCGATCACGTCGAAGCGATACTGCGACTCCGGCGCCCCGTGGCGATCGACCCAGACCTGCGCCGACTTTGACAGCTCGCGGCGCTTTCTGGCGTGCACGGCCTCCACGGGTGAGCCAAAGCTGTCCCCCCGCCTGGCCTTGACCTCCACAAAGGCTACCACACCCCCCTGACGGACCACGAGGTCAACGTCGCGGTGCCCGCTGCGAAAGCGGTGCTCCATGATTTCCCAGCCTTGGCGGCGCAGCCAGCGGGCCGCAATGCGCTCCCCGAGGAGCCCGAGTGCCTGTCGTGATTTTGTCATGGGCGCAGTGTAGCCGTGATCATGAAATCCGCTTCACCGTTTTTCGGCACGCGTGACCGTTCGCATGCAGCGGTGCGCGGGAGTCCGCGGGTGTTCGCATGCAGCGGCGTGCGAGGGTGTGCGTCGGCGCATTGCCGAGTTCGGTACGCGGCCCCACCTTACGCGCTGACTCGTCATGTGCGATACGTCACGCCGCGTGCTTGCCACGACCGTCGCCGACGGGATGTTTCTGGCCTCCTCTCTCTCCCGACTCTCTTTATGCGCTCGACCCGACTCGGCTCGGTGATTGCTCTGATTGTGCTGGCTGTGCTCGGGTATGCGGGCGCGCGACCCGTTGGACCGCTACCGCCCCTGGGTCCACTGCTCGACCCAGCGAATGGCATTCTCGCGTCGGTGCACTCGGCGGAGTTGCCGCCACTCAGCGAAGGGAGCATTCCGGGGCTGCAGGGCCCGGTGTCGGTGACCTACGATGATCGCGGCGTACCGCACATCTTTGCGTCGAACACGGACGATGCCTATCGCGCACTGGGCTATGTGGTCGCACGCGACCGGCTGTTTCAGATCGAAATGCAGACGCGCGCCGGGGGGGGCACGCTCACCGAGCTCGTTGGCGAGGTGGCGTTGCCGCTTGATCAGGCCACGCGCGCACTTGGTATGCCGCGGTCGGCCGAGGGGCGTGTCGCCGATGCAGACACCACCACACCCACCTGGCGCATGGCCAGTGCATACGCGGCGGGTGTGAATGCGTGGCGACGACAGCTTTCGCGGCGGGATTACCCGCTGGAATACAAGCTGCTCGGTCGCGCGCCGTATGAATACACCGTGCTCGAAATGCAGCATCTGCAAAATCGCATGGGCTACACGCTCGCGTCATCGGAGGACGAACTGCGTCATGTCCGAGCGGCCGCGCTAGTCGGACGTGCCGCCGCTGACGCGCTGTTCCCAACGCACGCGCCGATTGTGGAGCCGCTGCAGCCCAATGGGCAGTCCGCACCGCGCCGCGATCCCACGGTACTGCCCCCACCCGGTACGCCGGATTCCACATCGGTGGCGCTGCTCAAGGCGTTCGGCCCTGTGAACCTTCGCGTGGCGCTTGGACTGCCACAGCGTGGTCCCGACGCCGTTGGAAGCAACAACTGGGCGGTGGCACCAGCACGTTCGGCGAGTGGACACGCGCTGCTGGCCGGCGATCCACATCTCGAGCTGACGCTGCCGTCGATCTGGTACGAAGCCCATCTCGTCGTGCCCGATTCCATGGACGTCTACGGCGTCACGATTCCCGGCTTGCCTGGCATCGTCATCGGATTCAATCGCGACGTCGCGTGGACGTTCACAAATGTGGGCGCCGATGTCATGGATTTTTATCTCGAGACCGTGGACGATCCCATTGGCCCCACGCGCTACCGCCTGGACGGTGCGTGGACGCCGCTCGAGCGACGGGTGGAGCGCTTTTATGCGCCAGACGGTACGCTGATGCGTGAAGATACGATGCGCTATACGCATCGCGGGCCGTTGCGTCGCATCAACGAGCAGTGGATTTCCCATCGCTGGACGGTGCTGGAGACAAGCGCGCGCGAACCGGAAGTGTTTGACAAGGCAGCGCGCGCTCGTTCGGCGACCGAACTGCTGGACCATATGGCCGAGCAATATTTCGCGCCGGCGCAGAACATGCTGGCGGCTGATCGCGGTGGGATGATCGCGGTGCGTTCTACCGGCCGCTATCCTGTACGTGCCGGGAACGGTCGTGGTGATGAGCTGCGTGATGGCAGCGTGCGCACCAGCGATTGGATTGGCTACTGGCCCGTGAGCGACTATCCGCAGTCGTTTGCACCAGCGCAGGGATTCCTGGCATCGGCCAATCAGGAGCCACTCGATCCCAAGGTGCAACCGCGCTACATGGGGACGGACTGGGAGCGGCCGTGGCGTGCGATTCGCATCAATGAACTGTTGCGCGAGAACAGCGCGGTGACCGCTGATGACATGCGGGCCTATCAGACCAACCCGCGCAGTGCGCGGGCCGATGAGTTTGTGCCAGCGTTTGTAAATGCGGCGCGCAACGGTCCACCCAAACCGTCCCTGGTGCGTGCGGGACAGCTGCTCGCCGACTGGGATCGGGAGTACACCACGCAGAATCGGTCGGCGGTGCTGTTTGAAGCGGCCATGACCAACCTCTCGCGGTTGTTGTGGGATGAGCTGCGGCAGGACGACGAGGCCGGCACACCAGCCGGACCGATCCCCAGCGACATGATGACGGCCGTGCTGCTCACGCAACCGAATCACGCGTGGTGGAACATGCGCCGCACATCGTCGGTGGAAACGCGTGACGACATTCTCGCCGACGCACTGGAAGCGGCGTACGATGACGTCGTGGCACAATTCGGGGAGCCCGACACTGAAGCGTGGAACTGGTCGCAACACCGCACGGCCAGCATCAACCACTTTCTTCGCATTGCATCGCTGAGTCGCCGCGACATTCCCATGCAGGGTGGCAGCGGGACACTGAATCCCTCGACTGGCGCCGGCACGCACGGCGCAAGTTGGCGCATGGTGGTGGAGCTTGGCCCTGAGATTGCAGCGATGGCCACCTATCCCGGTGGTCAGTCCGGTCATCCGGCGAGTGTGCGCTACGATGATCGTTTGGCCAAGTGGACCGCAGGACAACTCGACACATTGCGTGTGCCACGCAGCGAAGCTGAGATTCCCGCCGCGATGCGTCGTGCACGTCTGATGCTTTCCCCCACCCGGAACTGACATGCTGTTCTTTCGTGCAATCGGTGTAGGCGTGGCCATGGTTGCCGCCACCTGGCTGTTGGGCTGGTGGACCGTACCAGTGCTGGCGGCGGCGTACGGATTCTTTCGCCCACCGGAATCAGGAGCGGCGAGTGAAGCGGCCCTCGGTGCAGTGCTCGGCTGGGGTGCACTGCTGGCGTGGAACGCGACACACCCGGCGTTTGGTCGACTGAGCAGCGCCGTTGGCGGCGCGTTGACGATTCCAACCGTCGTGCTGATGCTCATTGCGCTCGCGTTCGCCGGATTGCTGGCGTGGGCTGCTGCTCGTCTGGCCACCCCGCAGCGTCGTGCTGTTACGGCGCCTCGACCCCGCTGAATACGCGCGCCCGTTCGGCGAGAATGGTGGCCGGATCATCGGAAATGATGCCCTGCACGCCCATCGCCCAGTAGCGCGCAGCTTCGGCGGCCGAGTTCACGGTCCACACATGGGTGACGCCGCCGCGTTTTTTCATGAGCTGCGCGTAGCGACCGATTGGCACGGGGAAGCCGTTGTGTGTGGGCGGAATGCAGGCGGCAATGAACGGCGCCGGCCCACCATGCAACCCCAGTAAGGCTGCGGGGAGCAGGCGCGCGAGATCACGCGTGCTGCCGCCCAGTGCAATGGGCCCGCCAACCAGCGGTGCCACACTCGCGGCGTCGAAGCCAGCAATAATCACGCGACGTTCGGCGGCGTGTCGAGCCACCGCCACCTGCACCGCCGCCGTGGCTCGCGGCGACTTGATTTCGATGATCAGCGACAGTGTCGGGAAGCTCTCCAGCACCGCATCAAGTGTTGGAATGCGCACGCCCTGTCCGCGCCATGGCGTCGTGCGACCACCGTCACGCGTGAAGTGGTAGCCGGCGTCCAGTTCGAGCAGTTCCGCGAGCGTACGTTCGGCCAGCGGACCATGGCCATTGGTCGTGCGATCTAGCGTTGCATCGTGCATGACCACGGCAACGCCATCCCGACTGATGTGCACATCGAACTCGAGCGCGTCCACGCCGAGTGCGACGGCTTCGTGCATGGACTCGAGCGTGTCTTCAGGCGAGTGCGCACGATTCCCGCGGTGCCCGACGACCGGATGCGCCTCTGGATCGAGCAGGATGTTCATGGTGTGCGAAAGCTAGCGGCGCCGTGGCGCGAATGCGACGCGAGGCGATACGCCAGATGACGTACCGCCTCGCGTGCGTTCACCGGATCGCGTGCTGCTGCCGATCCGGTGCGGTGCAGCAGCTCAGAACGTGTACTGCAGACGCGTCATGAGGAGACGCCCGGTTTCCGGCACACCGGGGAACGTGCGAATGCGGTTGTCAAACACATTCTGCGCGTTGACCGAGAAACGCAGCTTCTGCGTGCCCACATCAAACTGCTTGGAGAACTGCAGATCGAGGGTGAAGAACTCCGGCACGTCGTCATAGCAGTAGGTGCCGGCGGGACGCGGGTTGCAGCGGTTGAAGCCGCCGGTGGCGTTGGGTACCGCACCCGGGTTACCAGCCGGAATCACGAACGCAACGTTGGTCGCATACACGCCGGAGTTCACCGGATACGACTCCTGATAGCGGCCGCGAGCCTCTACAGAGAAGGCGCGAATGGCGTCGTCGAAGCGCACGCCGAGTGTGCCGCGGGACCGCGGAGAGTTGGCCATGAGCGGCGCGCCATTGCCGCCTGGAATGCCTTCAAAAACGTTCTTGTTCATGAAGCTGTAGTTGCCTTCGAAGGACACGCGTTCAGTGGCCGAGAAACTGCCGGCCACATCGAGACCGCTCACCCACAAGTCCCGTCCGATGGACCGGTAGGTCGCGTACACAGCATTCGGCGCAATGTTGTCACCATCAAAGGTGACGGTACCGAGTGGTGCCGGTGCAAACGACGGCGCCAACGTTCCGGAAATGCTCGCCGCCAGCCCGTTCGCCAGCGCGGTTGCATTCGCTTCGGGGAATCCCTGTGAAATCAGGAAGCCACGCGCAAACGCCGAGATTTCTGAACCCATGTACGTGCGTAACTGCGCCGTGTCGGCGAAGAACACACTGGGCGTCGCCAGGCCGGCCGGCGTACCAACATCGCCGCGCTGCTGCCGCCAGAACGAAACGTCGAGTGTGGCGCGGTTGCCAATGACGCCCTTGTAGCCGACTTCGTACGTGTTGTTGAACGACGCCTCAAGCGGCGCGATATCGACGACATTCGCCGGACTGAGCGGTGTCGTCGTACCGAGGAACGCGACGCGTGTGCCGAGCTGCGCATCGGTGGGATTGCGGGAGCCGAGATGTCCCGCGATCCCGGAGCCAAGCGCGGTGCCGAGCGCCTGCGCCTGCGCCGCAGGAAGCCCCGCAAGCTGCTGAAGCGCGCCAATGATGCCGGGCGTGATACCTGCCGTGACGACCGGTGCCTGCACCGAGAGGAGTGGTCCGAACGCGCGCGCTGCACTGGCACCGCCGTAGTCATTGATGCCCGGAAGTGCGGAGCGCATGCAGAGGTCACCAAAGGCGCCCGTGCACCCACGACGGAAGCTCCAGCCTTCCTTGGGTCGGTTACCGAAAGCGCGCACATCGTAGCCTGAGCCACCGATGTTTGGCGCCTGAATCAGATCCAGGAAGAAGGAGAAGTTGGCCGGCGTGCTGAAGGCACGATTGTACGTGGCGCGAATGCTCTGCTGCGACGTCGGCTTGTACGTGAGTGCAACACGGGGAGACAGGAACGCACCTTCGATCACGTTGTTGCCATCGAGACGGAGTGCGGTCAACAGCTCCAGCTTGTCACTCGGACGCGTGGTGGACTGCACATAGCCGCCATACTCCTGCACGTTGTCACGGTCTTCGTTCTGTCCGTTAATCGTACCACCCGTCTCCGGAGTAGTGGCGATATAGTCAAAGCCATATGTGAACGTCTGCTTGTCGCTGGCCATGTCGAAGCCGTGCTGCAACTGGAACGCGGCAACGCGCGACTTGTCGACGATCGGCTGTCCGGAGCGCAGCAGGAACGTGCCGTTGGCCGACGCGACGTCGTCGTTTCCGGCGTTGCTCTGGTTCACGAAGGCCTGCGCGAACAGGCGGTTCCAGCGGAAGCGCTGCTGCAGATTCATGTAGGTCCAGCCCTTGATCTGCGACGTGCCGTTGGCGCCGGTGAGTTCCATTCCGGACGCCACGTTGGTGTAACCGAGAGTGCTGATCAGCTCCATGTCATCACGCGGACGGATGTCCACGCGTGCTTCACCCGTATAGCGTTCCAGATCAAAGCTGCGCTGATTGGCCGTTCCGCGAAGGGCCGGCGGCGCAAAGTTGCCAAACGTGTTGGGCTCGCCCGGATCGGTGTATTCCCAGTCGCGGCCACGCATGATTTCACCCGACAACTTGTAGCCAAAGCGCTCACCAGAGGTGCCCGCGTGACGCATACCGGCACGCAGGACCGAACGCTCACCACCGTCCACGCTGATCGTCGTTCCCTGCGACGTAAACGGCGACTTGGTGATCACGTGCAGCACACCGTTCGCCGAGTTGGGTCCGTAGAGTGCCGATGCCGGTCCGAGCAATACTTCCATGCGTTCGATATCGTCGTTCGTACCCGTGAACAGGAACGGCACGTTCACACGCAGCGACGGGACGCCGGCGAAGCGGTAGTCCTGCAGCATGAGCATGCTGCCAGAGAACGCATTGTTGAAGCCTCGTGCGACGATGTTCGACTGCGCGATGCCCCCTTGCTGCACATCAACACCAACGGTGGAGCGCAAGTTGTCGGAGATCGTAACCGCAGGACGCTCGGCGATGCGCTCGCTGGAAATGACGGAAATCTGAGCCGGCGCGTCGAGCACTTTTTCCGGCTGATTTCGTGTGCCCGTCACCGCAACACCGGTGAGCTGGCTGGTGGACTCGTCAATCATCACGTTGAGGGTGGTCGTGCCACCGGACGTGACCACAACCGACGACGTGCGCCGCTCGAGAAAACCGATCCGACGCACCTGCACGATGTACGTGCCGGCCGGCACATTGGCGATGCGATACGTGCCGTCATCAGCAGTGACCGTGCCGATCGTGGTACCGATCACCAGCACCTGCGCAGCCGCGACGCCGGCACCACTCACCGCATCAGTTACTCGACCGCTGATCGTTCCGGATTGCGCCTGGAGCGGACCAGCCGCCACACAGAGCACAGCGGCGAGTACTGACCACATCGCCGCGTATCGGCGAAGCACACGAAAGGACATCACACACCTCGAATGGGGGATGGACCCGACGGGACGTCCGGGAGCCCGCGTTCAGACGCGGGCGAGGGGAAGGAAGGGAAGCGCTACCCGTTCGTACCGACTTCGGTCCCGATCTGGTAGCCACTGCGTGCAACAATCGTTGACGGTGACGCCGTCGTCAATACGTAGCGCGAACGTTGTGGGGCGGAAACTCAGTCCCCGTGACGTCCGCAGATCCGGTCGAGGTCGGCCAGCCCCACCAGGACCTCTCGCGCCTTGGAGGCGCCCTCGGAGGGCGACAGCACGCCCGCGTCTTCCAGCTGGTCGATAATGCGTGCGGCGCGCCCGTACCCAACCTTCATGCGGCGCTGCAGCAGCGACGTCGATCCCTGACGTTGATGGATCACCAACTCGGCCGCTTCACGGAATCGGCTGTCCCGTTCACCACCCGGACCCGCGTCGTCGTCGTCCGCATCCTCAGAGGCATCGAGCGCCCGCACGGTCTCAAGGATATCGGGCTCGTCCGGCAGCTCGACGCCGGCGGCGAGCGCCGCCCGCTTCTCGCGTTCCGACGTGTACCACGCCATCAACTGTTCCGTCTCTTCACTGGAGAGATAGGCGCCCTGCAGCCGCGACGGCTCCGACCGCCCGGGCGGAATGAATAGCATGTCGCCGTTGCCAAGCAGCGCCTCGGCGCCGGCACCATCGATGATGGTACGCGAGTCCACCTGACTCGCCACACGAAACGCGATACGGCACGGAAAGTTCGCCTTGATCAAACCCGTAATGACGTTGACGCTGGGACGCTGCGTGGCAAGGATGAGATGAATTCCGATCGCTCGCGCCTTTTGTGCGAGCATCGCGATCGGCGTTTCCACCTCGCCCTGCACCGTCATCATCAGGTCGGCCATTTCATCGATCACGACCACGATGTACGGCAGCGGCCCACCGGCATACGTGCGATCTTCAAACGCGACATCGGGTGAGCGCGGCGTCTTGAGCGCCGGCCCTTCGCCTGCTTCATGCGCCGACGCGCGTTTGTTGAACTCCTGCAGATTGCGACAAGCGTTCGCTTCCAGCAGTCGATAGCGCTCCTGCATCTCGAGCACCGCCCACTTGAGCACGGCCGCCGCATCACGATTGTCGGTGATGACCTTGTGCCGAAGATGCGGCAGCGTGTTGTACACACTGAGCTCCACCATCTTCGGATCCACCATCAGGAAGCGCAGTGTGCGCGGCGTGTGGCGATACACGAGGCTGGTGATGATGGTGTTCACGCAGACGGATTTTCCGCTTCCGGTCGCGCCGGCGATCAACAGGTGCGGCATCTTCGCGAGATCCGCGATCACCGCCCGCCCTTCAAGATCCTTGCCCAGCGCCACGGGCAGCGCCGCACGCGCCTGTTGAAACTCACGCGACTCCAGCACCTCACGCAGAAACACCGTTTCAGGAGACGGATTCGGCACTTCCACACCAACTGCACCACGACCAGGAATCGGCGCCACAATGCGAATGCTCGGCGCGCGCATCGCGAGGGCCAGGTCGTCTGCCAATGCAGCGATCTGCCGCACCTTCACGCCGGCACCGGGCTCGATTTCGAACTGCGTGACGGTGGGGCCCGTGGTGCGACCCACCAGTTCACCTTCGACCTTGAATGTGCGCAGTGTAGCCAACAGCTTCGCGCCCGCCAGATCCAGCGCTTCTCGGCCGGCATCTTCACGTCGTGGCGGCGGCGCCGTGAGCAGCGATGTCGACGGAAGGTCATCGTCCATCGCATCGAGTGCACGCGCATCATCGTCGGGCATGGAGTCGGCAGCAAACAAATCGGCGGTGACCGAGTCCGCACGCACAGGCTTACGCGAGCGTCGGCTGTCGCGCGCTCCCGCAGGCGACTCGCGCAGCTCGTCTGATACGGAGGCTGCAGACTCACCCAGCAGTACATCACGCGCCAACGACGGGTCAACTGCGGGCATCTCCTCAGGCTCGGGGGCGAGCCGCTCCGCAAGCGTGCGCTTCTTCGACGCGATTGGAGCCGCCTCACCCGACGCTCGTGCGGTCGCCGAGGGCGCCATGACCACGCGCAGCGGGTTCCAGCGCACCGTGAATACCGTGAGCGCGCTCATGCCCAGCAACCACACGATCCATGCGCCAGCGGCGCCGAGGAATTTGCGCAAGTAGTGCGCGACAAAGCTGCCCCACAGCCCCGAGGCCGTACTCGATTCCGGTTCGCCGCCGCGCAGCAG